>QEVM01000192.1 GCA_003576805.1 Pseudomonadota bacterium
TCGACGGCGGCATCCCGGCCGAGACGGTGAAGCAGCTCTTGTCGAGCGCCGACCCGGCGGTGCGCGCCGTCGCGGTGCGCTGGGCCGTCGGCACGTCCGAGGAGCCGCGCGCGATCGCCGCGGTGCGCAGCGACCCGGACGCGCGCGTGCGCGCGGCCGCGGTGGAGGCGGTCGTCGCGACGGAGCGCGACGACGCGCTCGAGGCCGGCTTCGCCGCGCTCTTCGATCGCGCGCCCGACGTGCGGCTCGCCGCGGGGCAGGCGCTTGGGCGGCGCGGCGGCGACGTCGTGCCGCGGCTGCGCCAGCTCGCGCTCGCGAAGAAGGGCCAGGAGGCGAGCGGTCCGCTCGGCGCGCTCGCGTTCGCGGGGCCGGAAGGCCAGGCCGCCCTGCTCGAGATCGCGCACACGCACTCCGACGAGAACACGCGCGGCCTCGCGCGCCTGCTGCTCGGCATGGATCCGCGCAAGCACTGAGTCAGTCGGGCGCGCGCCGCTCCCACACCACGAACGCGGCCCACGGCGTCGCGCCGTCCCAGAGCGGGCGCTCCGCCCACATCGCGCGCGCCGGCTTGCCCTCGAGCACGCGCGCGCTGCGCTCCGCGGTGAACGGCACCACCGCGGCGACCTCGTAGTCGCGCTCGATGCGTTCGCGCAGGCCGCGCGCGAGCGCGGGCGGCGTGCCGGGCTGCTCGAGCAGCGAGGTGCGCACGAACACGCCGACCACCCAGCGGGGCGGCGCGGCGTCGAGCTCGGCGAGCGTCTCGCGCTGGCGCGCTGCGGCGGCGGGCAGCGGCATCGTGAGGGGGTACACGAAGATGTAGCGGCTCGCGCTGCGACGGCCGGCGTAGAAGAGCAGCTGCGGCTCGGAGCCATACACGAAAATGCGATCGTCCGGCGCGGAGCGCTGCGCGAGCCAGGCGCCGAGCGCGGGCGCCTCCGGGAACGGATTCGAGCCGTAGATGCGGTGCAGCTTCGCCGCGGCGGGCGCGGGCCCGTAGTACCACCAGCCCGCCGCGACGCTCCACGCCGCGATCGCGAGCGCTGCGAGCGGCGCGGCGATGCCGCGCGCGCGGATCGGCAGGAGGCGCGCGAGCGCGGCGAGCCCGACCCCGGCGCACAGCGCGAGCGGCGGCATCGCGAGCGCGAAGTAGTGCTGGCGGAAGTAGCCGCCCGCGGCGACCGCGAGCAGCGACGCGGCGAGCCAGCCGAGGATCCAGAGCAGCGCGCCGCGCGCGAGCGCGCCGCCGCGCAGGGCGAGCGGCGCCGCGAGCACCGCGGCGTAGAGCGGCGCGAGCGGCGCCAGGCTCGGCCGGAACTGGAGGGCGAAGTAGAGCGGGTAGTCCGCGAGCCGCGTCTCGCCGGCGTAGGCGAGGTTGTTCCAGACGACCGCGTCGAGCAGCTCGTGCCAGGCGCCGTGCGCGGCGAACCAGAGCGCGGTCGGCACGACGAGCGCGAGCCCGCCGAGCAGCGCCGCCGCGAAGTGCGGCGCGCGCCGCTGCGCGAGCGCGAGCGCCGTCGCGATCTCGAACGCCACGACCGGCAGCGTCACGGGCTTCATCAGCAGCGCCGTCGCGCCGAGCGCGCCGACCGCGAACGAGAGCGCCGCGCGCTGGCTCGTGCGCACCGCCAGCGCCGCGAGCGCGCCCGCTGCGAGCGGCGTCGTGGCGAGCTGCTCGGTGTTGATCGCGTTGCCGAGCCAGCTCGGATCGGAGGTCAGCACCACGCCCGCGATCGCGGCGGCGACGCCGGCGCCGGGCGACGCCAGGCGCGCGCCGATCGCCGCGACCGCCGCCAGCCCGCCGAGCATCCAGAGCTGCGCGGCCCAGCGCACCGCGGCGGGCGACTCGCCGCCGAGCGCGAACGCCGCCGCGTAGAAGGCGAAGACGCCGGGCGGCTTCTGGTCGAAGGCGTCGCGATAGGGCACGTCGCCGGCGAGCCAGCGCTGCGCCACGTAGGCGTACTCGCCTTCGTCGCGCTCGAAGGGCAGGTCCGCGACGGGCGCGCGCAGCGCCAGCGCGAGCAGCGCGACGCCGAGCCAGCCGAGCCACGTGCGCGCGCCGCGCTCCAAGCCGCCTCCCGTGCGCGCGGCCGATCGCGCGCGCGGCGGAAACCTATCTCATCGCGCCCGCGTCGGGCGCGGCCCCGCGCGGCGCGCGGCTAGAATGGCGCGCCGATGCCGCCCGCCCTCCTCCGCGCCGCCGCCGGACTCGCGTGCGCGCTCGCGCTCGCCGGCTGCCGGCCCGCCGAGCCGATCGCGCGGCCCAACGTGCTGCTGATCACGCTCGACACGACGCGCGCCGACCGGCTCGGCGTCTACGGCTACGAGCGCCCGACGAGCCCGCACCTCGACGCGCTCGCCGCGGAAGGCGCGCACTGGGAGCGCGCCTACTCGACGTCGACCTGGACGCTGCCCTCGCACGCGTCGCTCTTCACCGGCCGCTATCCGCGCACGCACGGCGCCGACTACGACGCGAACGGTCCGTTCACGCTCGGCGACGCCGTGGCCGGCCCCGCCGAGTTCCGCGAGCTGCGCGCGCGCGGCCTCACGGGGCCCGCGCCGACGCTCGCCGAGTCGCTGCGCGCGGCGGGCTACCGGACGGGCGCGGTCGTCGCGGGCCCGTGGATGAAGCGGCTCTTCGGACTCGACCGCGGCTTCGACGTCTACGACGACGACGGGATCCGCAACGTCAACGGCCGGCCGGGGCGCGACGTCACCGACGCGGCGCTCCGCTTCCTCGACGACGCCTCCGCGGCGCCGGGCACGCCGTTCCTGCTGTTCCTCAACTACTTCGACGCGCACTCGCCGTATCACCCGAAGCGGCCTTGCATGGACGCCGTCACGCGGCCCGAGGAGCGCTTCGAGGGCGAGACCTCGGATCCCGCGAAGCTCTCGCTGCTCTACGACGCCGAGATCCGCTGCGTGGACCGCGAGATCGGCCGTCTCGTCCAGCACCTGCGCGCGCGCGAGCTCCACGATGCGACGTGGATCCTCGTCACGGCGGATCACGGCGAGCTGATCGGCGAGCACGGCGACACCGGCCACGGCAAGTCGCTCTACGAAGTCGAGCTGCGCGTGCCGCTCGTCGTGAAGCCGCCGCGCGGCGAGGGACCGCGCGGCCCGCAGCGCGAGATCGTGCAGCTCACCGACCTGCACCCGTGGATCCTCGCGCGCGTCGGCGTGCCGATCCCGCCCGGCACGCAGGGCGCGTTTCCGCCGGGCGCGAGGCCCGCGCTCGCGGAGGTCGACCGGCCGCAGCTCGGTCCGCGCGGGCGCTGGCGGGCGATCGTCGACGGCGACTGGAAGTACCTCGAGAACGACGCCGGCCGCCGCATGCTCTTCGACGTCGCGCGCGATCCCGCCGAAGCGGACGACCGCGCCACCGCCGAGCCGGAGCGCGCCGGCGCGCTCGCGCGCCGCATGCACGAGCTGCTCGACGCGCAGCCGCGTCCGGCGGCGGATGCAGCGCCGCCCGGCAGCGTGGACGACGCGACGCGGCGCGCGCTCGAGAGCCTCGGCTACGTGCAGGAGACGCCGCACGAAGGCGGCGTCGAGGCCGATCGCCAGGACGAACCCGACGCCCGCGCGCCTTAGCGCGGCGGTCGCTCCACGAAGAACGGGCTGGACCAGGCCGTGCCGCCGTCCTCCTGCACGGCGCGCACGTACAGCGTCTCGCCCGCTCGCAGGTCGGCGATCGGCTCCACGAACCCGATGCGGCCGCGGCCTTCGCCCGGCACGCTGCGAACGACGACACCGCTGCGGATCAGATCCACCCGCCCGACCGCGTCCTCGCCGACCACGAGCGCCGACAGGCGCGCGCTCTTCGCCGGCACCACCGAGCCCATCGGCGCGCCGTCGAGCGTCACGTCGAGATGGATGCGCGGGCCGCTCGTCGCGTACACGCGGCGCGCGCGGAGCGCCTCGAGGACGCCTTCGCGCGTGGCGTCCTCGCTGAGGATCGCGGCGAGACCGCCGCCGCCCGGGTTGCCCACGTGCGCGAGTCCCGGATGACCGTCGTGGCTGTCGCCGCTGCCGACGAAGCCCAGCCGCGCGCCGCGCGCGAGCACGTCGCGCACGAAGTTCCCTCGAACCGGCTGATGGATGCGCGGCTCCGAGTCGGGCGCCTCGCTGCTGCCGTGCACCGACGTGATCTCGGTGACGGGCTCGAGCTCGGGATCGGGCGCGATCGCCCAGTTGGTCGCGATCGGCCCGCCGGCGGAGTGGTGCGCGAACGTGAGCGCCTGCTTGCCGCGCAGCGCCGCCCAGAGCTGCACGGGCGACTCGTGCGCGGGATCCGCCGCCGAGTAGATCGCGCCGTCCTCCCCGAAGTAGAGGACGTGGCGGTGGCCGTGGATCCAGCTCGTCCACTCGTAGCCCAGGATCGTCACGAAGCGGCCCGGCGCGTGGAACGCCTCCACCTGTCCGCGGATCTCGCGCCACCGATCGGGCGCCTCGTCGAGCGTTCGCCGGCCGACGTGGTCGTGATCGGTGAGCACGGCGACGTCGAGTCCGGCGACGTCGCGCGCGAAGCGGAAGTAGTCCTCGGGCAGACCCGTGCCGTCGGAGAAGTGGGAGTGGCCGTGCAGATCGGCCCAGAGCACGCGCCGCGTCTGGGGCAGCACGACGACGGGATTGCTGCGTGCGGACGACCCTTGGAGCCCGCTCACGTGAACGCGCAGGACGCCGCTGCTCGCGACGCGCACCGGCACCTCGGCGCGACCGTCGCGCAGCGCGACCTCGGCCGGCACGTCGAGCCCCTCGCTGGCCGCGAGCGCGACGCGTCCCGGCACGCGCGACCAGTTGGCGCGGCGGTCGAGCTGCGCGATGCGCAGCGGGATCGTGTCGCCCACGCGCGCGGTGGAGGGCAGCACCGCCCAGAGCTGCGTCGGAGCGGCCGCCTCGACGTCGAGCGTCGGCGAATCCTCGACGAGCCCGCGCACGCCGTCGCCGTCGCCGTCGACTTGCAGCCAGAGGCGCTCGCCGCGCTCGGCGAAGGCGTCCACCTGCGCGAGCGACGGACCCGCGCCGAACACGATCTCCACGCGCTCGCCCGCGCGCAGCGAGCGGCCGTCGATCTCGATCGCGACGCCGCCGACCTCGATGCTGGTCCCGGTCGCGGGCACGTCGCGGAGCTCGAGCTCCACGCCCGCCGCCCGCGTCGCGGCGGTGACGTAGCCCGGCGCGTCGGGATCACGGCTCTGCGCCGGACTCCAGTACCACCACTTCTTCGTCTCGAGCAGGATGGATCCGCCCGGAGCGATGCCGCGTTCGCCGGCCTCGTACACCATTCGGAGTCGATGCGCGGACTCGGCCGTGACGCGCGGGCGCTTCGGCTCGAACCACGCGCGCCCTCCGCCGTCTGCGAGGCTGCGCTTGCGCGCGAGGTCGTCGCGGAGCTCTCGCACGAGGCGGCGCCGCGCCGTCGGCGGCATGCCGTCGGCGGCCGGCGACGCCGGCGCCGGCAGCGTCTGCGCTGCTGGCGGCTGCGACGGCAGCGGCGGCGGCGCTTCGGGCGGGATCGGTGCGCCGCACGCAACGAGCGCCGCGACGCCCCCGAGCGCGAGGGCGCGGAGCAACGGGCGCGCGCGGCTCAATCCGCAGCGCTCGCGATTTCATCCGCACGCACCACTCCGCATCCCCCCGCAGCAGCTACCGCTTCCGCACGTCGCGCGCGGCGAGCCTAGCCCAGACTTCCTCCTATAATCGCCGGCCGACGTGGAATCCCTGAGGCGCCGCATCGCAAAAGTCGTCCGGACGTCTTTGCGGACGTCGTTGCCGCTGATCGCTGCGGCGCTCGGCTGCAGCGAGCCGGCGCCGCGCGTCGAGCGGCCGCATTTCCTGGTGCTCTCGCTCGACACGACGCGCGCCGATCGCCTCGGCATCTACGGCTACGAACGTCCCACGAGCCCCGTGCTCGACCGCATGGCGCGCGAGGGCGCCTGGTACGAGCGCGCGTACACGACCGCGACATGGACGCTGCCGTCGCACGCGTCGCTCTTCACGGGCAAGTTCCCGACGAGCCACGGCGCGCGCTACGACGCCGAAGGTCCGCTCGTGCTCGGCAGCGAGATCCGCGGGCCGGAGAGCTGGAAGCAGATCCGCGCGCGCGGCCTCGCGCCCGACGAGCACACGCTCGCCGAGCATCTGCAGGGCGCGGGCTGGCGCACCGGCGGCGTCGTCGCGGGGCCGTGGCTGAAAGCGGTGTTCGGACTCTCGCGCGGCTTCGAGCACTGGGACGACCGCGGCATCACGTCGGTGAACGGCCGGCCGGCCGCGTCCGTCACCGACGCCGCGATCGCGTGGATCGACGGCGCGAGCGACCGGCCCTTCTTCTTGTTCCTCAACTACTTCGATCCGCACACGCCCTTCTACCCGCCGGCGCCGTTCGTCGCGGAGGTGGTCCCGCCGGAGGAGCGTCCGCGCGGCGAGGCGAAGACGCTGCGCGAGCGGTCCGCGCTCTACGACGCCGAGATCCGCGCGATGGACTTCCACATCGGGCGCCTGCTCGACCACCTGCGCGCGCGCGGCCTCTACGACTCGACGTTCGTCGTCGCGGTCGCCGACCACGGCGAGCTGCTCGGCGAGCAGAACGCGAACGGCCACGGCAACTCGCTGTACGAGCCGGAGCTGCGCATCCCGTTCCTCGTGAAGCCGCCGCGCGGCGACGGCGGCCCGCGCGGCGCGCAGAGCGCGATCGTGCAGATCTCCGACGTGTTCCCGATGGTGCTCGCGCGCGCCGGCCTGCCGATTCCGGCGGGCACGCAGGCCGCGTTCCCGCCGCCGCCGGAGCGGCCGGCCTTCGCCGAAGTGAATCCGCTGCCGCGCTTCGGCAAGCGCGGCGACTGGCGCGCGATCGTGGACGGCGAGTGGAAGTATCTCGAGAGCGGCGCGGGCGACCGCCTGCTCTTCGACGTCGCGCGCGATCCCGCCGAGACCGAGAACCTCGCCGCCGCGCAGCCCGACGTCGCGGCGCGGCTGCGCGCGTCGCTCGAGAGCTGGATCGCGGCGCTGCCGCCGCCGTCGAGTACGAGCGGCGACGCGACGAACGTCGACGACGCGACGCGACGCGCGCTCGAGAGCCTCGGCTATCTGCACGAGGCCGAATCGCCGCAGGACGCGACGCAGGCGCCCGCCACGCCCTAGAAGGTCTCGCTCGTCAGCGATCCAGCGTGAAGCGGGCCGCGGCGAAGCCTCCGCCGTCGAGCGCGAGGACGCGTGCGCGCGGATCGACGCTGACGCGCGGCCCCGCGAAGTCGGCGGGCGAGCCGGACGGCGCGGCGACGCGGCGGCGTGCGTCGCCGTCGATCTCGATCGCGGCCGCGGCGCCGGCCGCGTCGCGGAAGACGAGCAGCGCGCGTCCGCCGCCCGGCCTTCGCTCGCACCACTCGAGCGCCTTCTCGACCGTGTCGAGGCGCTCGATGCACTGGTCGAGCAGGAGCGCGCCCGGCGCCTGACACGATCCGGTGTGCGCCGTCGTCGCGCGCGCCTCGACGACGCCCGCGAGCCCGTGCTCGTTGACGCCGGCGATCGCGCACACGAGTCCGGGCCGCGCGAGCGTCAAGTTGGCGAAGCCGCCGTCGGGCGACGTGCGCCGCACGACGAGGCCGGTCGGAGCCGGCGGCGTTTCGAGCGCGAGCACGAGCCCGTCGCCGGCCACGCACGCCGTGCCGGAGAGCCCCCGCGCGAGCTCGTCCGCGGCGAGCGCCACGGCGTCGGCGCGCGCGAGGCCGGCGGCGTCGGCGAGCCCGCGCGTGCGCTCGTCGAGGTGCGGGAAGTGGCGCATCAGGTCGCGCGCGAACGCGGACGCGACGGCGGCCGACCGGCGCCGTCGCAGGAAGTGGATCCAGCCCGGGTCGAGCACGGCGCCTTGCGCGCGCGCGTCGGCGCGAATCGCGTCGCGGCAGCCGGCGCCCTGATCGAGCCCGAGGTCGCGCGGGGCGCCCGCGCACTCCACCTGCACCAGCGTGGCCACGCTAGCGGGCCGCGCCGAAGTCGACCCACTCGACGAGCACTTCGTTCAGCGCGCCGGTGCGGTAGCCCTCGAGGTCGAGCGAGACGTAGCGGAAGCCGAGCGGCTTGATCGCCGCGACGAGCGCGCGCGCCATCGCGGGCTCGAGCGCGCGCGCGAGCTCGCTGGGATCGATCTCGATGCGCGCCAGCTCGCCGTGGTGGCGCAAGCGCACCTGGCGGAAGCCGAGCGCGCGCAGCCGTTCCTCGCCCGCCTCGACCTGGCGCAGCCGCTCGGGCGTCACCTCGGTGCCGTACGGCAGCCGCGACGACAGACACGCGGACGCGGGCAGGTCCGCCGTCGGAAGCCCCGCTGCGCGCGAGAGCGCGCGGATCTCCGCCTTCGAGAGGCCGACGTCGAGGAAGGGCGAGAGCACGCCGCGCTCGGCGGCGGCGCGGTGGCCCGGGCGGAAGTCGCCGGTGTCGTCGGTGTTGACGCCGTAGGCGACCGCGTCGAAGCCGAGCTGGTCGCGCAGGTTGCCGAGCACCGCGAACAGCTCGGACTTGCAGTGGTAACAGCGGTCCGGCGCGTTGGCGCGGTACGCGTCGCTCTCCATCTCGTGCGTCGCGACGAAGCGGTGCGGGATCGCGAAGCGCTCGATCACCGCCTCGGCCATGCGGCGATGGCTCGCGGGATAGGACGGCGACTCCGCGGTGACGGCGAGCGCGTCGCCGCCGAGTGCGCGGTGTGCGGCGTACGCGAGATAGCTCGAGTCGACGCCGCCCGAGAACGCGACGATGACGCGCCCCGCCGCGCGCAGTCGCTCTTCGAGAGCCGCTTCCTTTGCGCGCAGATCGTGCATCGGACGAGAGTACGAGCGGCGTTCGGGGCGGTCAACCAACGGCGGGGAAGGTATGATGCCGCGATCGCGAAGGGGGAAGCGATGGCGAAGCTGCGGGTCGGTCTCGTGTACGGCGGGCGCTCGGTCGAGCACGAGATCTCCGTCTCGTCGGCGACGTCGATCCTGCGCAATCTCGATCCGTCGCGTTACGAAGTCTGGCTGATCGCCATCGGCCACGACGGCTCGTGGCGGCTCGGTGCGCCCGGCACGTCGCTCGCGACCGCGATGAAGCGCGGCGACGTGGTGGTGCTGCCGCCGACGCCGGAGGCGAACGCGCTGCGCCCCGTCGCGGGCGGCGACGCGGTCGGGCTCGACGTGCTGTTTCCGATCGTGCACGGCCACGGCGGCGAGGACGGTTCGCTGCAGGGCCTGCTCGAGCTGGCCGGCCTGCCGTACGTCGGCTCCGGCGTCGCGGGCTCGGCGATCCAGATGGACAAGGAGATCGCGAAGCGGCTGCTCGCGGCGGCCGGCATCCCGGTGACGCCGTGGCGGTCGCTGCACGCGCACGAGCTCGCGCGCGATCCGAAGGGACTCTCGCTGCGCATCGCGGGCGAGCTCGGTCTGCGCGAGATCGAGGTCGCCGTGCTCGGCAACGAAGAGCCGGAGGCGTCGGTGCCCGGCGAGATCCGACCGCGCCGCGACTGGTACGACTACGAGGCGAAGTACGTCGACGACAGCACCGAGCTGCTCGTGCCCGCGCCGATCTCCGACGACGAGAGCGAGCGCGTGCGCGACCTCGCGCTGCGCGCGTACCGCACGCTCGAAGGCGCGGGCCTCGGCCGCGTCGACTTCCTGATGGAGCGCGCGACCGGCGCGTTCTACCTGAACGAGATCAACAGCCTTCCCGGCTTCACCGAGGTCTCGATGTATCCGCGCCTGTGGGAGGCGAGCGGCCTTCCCTATCCGCAGCTCCTCGACCGCCTCGTGGAGCTCGCGATCGAGCGCCACCGTCGGCGCGCCGCGCTGGAGACAACCTTCCGCCCGATCTGAGCGCAAGCCGCGACGCGACCGCCCAAAAGGAAAGGCGGCCTCCCTTTCGGGAGACCGCCCTTCGAAGAGCCGCAGTCTGCGCGAGGCGCCGACTACTTGCGGGCGCGGTTGCGGCCGAGGCCCACGAGGCCT
>QEVM01000193.1 GCA_003576805.1 Pseudomonadota bacterium
CGGGGTTCGGACAGAACGGCGGTGCGGCGGTCGAGTCGTGCGGCAGCATGCCGGTCCACATCGCACGCGCCGTGCCAGCAGCAGTTTCAGGAGCACAACCGACGTTCTAGCCGGCGCTCACTTGCGGCGGCGCGGCGTGCGCTTGCGCCCCTCGGGCTGCGAGATCCCCTCCTCGCGCGCCGCGAGGTCGAGCGCGAGCTCGAAGGCCGCTTGCGTGAAGGCGAGCACGCGGTCGAAGGCGAGGTCCGACAGCTCGCGCGCGGCGTCGCGCGCGCGGTAGACGTTCACGAAGCGGCGCTCGCGCTCGAGGTGGAGCGGGATGCGCCCGATCCCCCAGCTCTCCAGCAGCTTCCAGAGCACCGGGTTGTAGGTGCGCGTGAGCTTGGCGATGAACGGCACCGGGTCGTTGCGCGCGAGCAGCGACGAGAGGCGCAGGATCAGCTCGAACGACAGCGTCGCGGTCCCCTTCTCGACCGCGGCGAGCAGCGAGTGGTCGGAGACCTCCAGCGCCTCGGCCAGCTCGTCGACGGTGAGGCCCGCCAGCTCGCGCAGCTCGCGTACGTAGCGGCCGGCCTCGCGGCGCATGCGGCCCGCCTCCGGCGAGAGCAGCAGCGCCTTGCCGATCTGGAGACCGACGCCGCCGCCGGCGGCCGCCATCCGGCCCGAGACGTTGCCCGCGATCGCGCCGAGGCCGCGCACGAGCGCCGCTTGGAGCGCGGCGGGGAGCCCCGGCTCGTTCGGCGCGGGCTCGGGCGCCGGCGGGGCTTCGACGGCAGCGGGCCGCGCCCGCCGCCGCGGCCGACGGCGCTGGCCGCTCTTCTTCCCGGGACGCCGCTGTGCCATGCGCGAGCCACCATCGCCCTGCCCGTCCCCCGGAGCAACCCGACCGCGCCCGTCGCGCCCGGGGAGACGGTGCGTCTCGCCGCAGCGCCACACCCGCGCCGGCGTCGCGCCGGGACGCGACGCCACAGGAAATCTGATGAGGCGCGCGGAGATGGGACCGGACCGATCGGTCGATCGGGGCACGGAACTTGCTGGCGGATGGGCTCGTGTCGCGGCGCGCGATGACGAGCCGCGAGTCCACCCAAGGCGCCCCGAGGAGAGACACGCCCATGTCCGACTTCCTCTCGATGTACTCCATCCAGTATTGGCTCGAGTCGTGCCCGCAGGGCTATCTGATGAACACGGAGTTCGGTCACGCCCCCGGCGAGAAGGAGCCGGACCTCCTGCTCGCGAACGAGCTGCTGCGCACCGAGACGATCCGCACCACGGTGCAGCTCGTGATGGGCGAGCGCTGCGCGCTGGCGGCGTCGTCGGGCCTGATCAACGCGGCGCCCGACGAAGCCAGCAAGCGCTTCCTCGCGACGCAGACGCTCGACGAGGCGCGCCACGTCGAGGTGTTCACGCAGCGCCTCTACGACCTCGGCGTCAAGAAGCCCGACCTCGAGGACACGCTCCAGCAGTACGCGAACCCGAACCTCGTGAAGTTCGCCGAGATCCTGCTCGAGAAGGTCGACAAGAAGGACTTCGTGGCCGGCGTCGTCGGCCAGAACGTGATCCTCGAAGGCATGGCGTTCAGCGTGTTCGAGATGATGCAGTCGCTCTCGCGCGAGCTGAACCCGAAGTTCGCCAACACGCTCGCCGGCACGATCGCGGACGAGCGCCGCCACGTCGGCTTCGGCGAGAACCGCATCGGCTCGCTGATCCGCGAGCACCCCGAGAAGAAGCCCGAGATCGAACGCATGCAGCGCGACATGTCGTACTACATGCTCGCGACGTTCGCGGACTCGTTCCGCAACAACCCGATGCAGGCCGAGATGGACCGCATCGAGGCGGCGAGCGGCGGCGCGCGCCACGCGACCTACCAGGGCGTCGACCTCGCGCAGATGGCGCCCGAGGAGATGGAGAAGGTGCTCGCCGACACCGTGCTGAAGGAGTTCAAGATCCGGCTCGGGCGCATCGGCATCGAGTATCAGACCCCGCGTCGGCCCTGATCCCCCGGACCCCGCGTGGTGACGGGGAGCGCCCCTGCCGGCGCTCCCCGTCCGCCTTCCTTCTCCTCCCCCTTCTTCTCTTGCAACCCCCGGAGGATTCTCGACCTTCGGAGCGATGCGCCGCCCGCTCTCCCGCCGACGCCAGCAGCCGATCGCAGTCGCTCTCGCCCTCGCGCTGACCGCGTGCGCGACCAATCCCGTCACCGGCCGCCAGGACCTGGTCTTCATGTCGCCCGAGCGCGAGGCCGCGATCGGGAAGCAGGAGGCCGCGAAGGTCGAGCAACAGATCGGGCTCGTTCGCGATCCCGGCCTGACGCGCTACGTCGAGCAGATCGGCGCGCGCATGGCGAAGGCCTCGCCGCGCCGCGACGTCGCGTACCACTTCGCGGTCGCCGACATGGCCGAAGCCAACGCCTTCGCGCTGCCCGGCGGCTGGATCTACGTGTCGCGCGGCCTGGTCGCGCTCGCCAACAGCGAAGACGAGCTCGCCGGCGTGATCGGCCACGAGATCGGACACGTCGCGGCGCGCCATGCCGCGCAGCGCGAGGCGCGCGCGACGGGCGTCGGGCTGCTCTCGGTGCTCGGCACGATCGCGGCGGGCATCGTCGGCGGCGGGCAGGCCGCGCAGATGGCGTCGCAGCTCGGGCAGGTCGCCGGCGCGGGCCTGATCGCCTCGTACGGCCGCGACCAGGAGCGCCAGGCCGACGAGGTGGGACAGCAGCTCGCGGCGTCGAGCGGCTGGAATCCGAGCGGCCTCGCCGACTTCCTCCAGACGCTCGAGCGCGAGGACGTGGTGCGCACGGGCAACAAGCGCCAGCCGAGCTTCCTCGACTCGCACCCGCTGCCCGGCGAGCGCGCGGTCGTCGCGCGCGAACGCGCGCCCGGCCTGCCGCGCGGCGCCGGCGCGCCCATCGCCAAGGGACGCGCCGCCTTCCTCCAGCGCATCGACGGCATCCTCGTCGGGCCGAACCCGGAGGAAGGCGTCTTCCGCGACGATCACTTCCTGCACCCGGGGCTCGGCTTCGCGATGACGTTCCCGCAGAAGTGGCAGACCCAGAACACGAAGAGCGCCGTCGGCGCGATGTCGCCGCAGCGCGACGCGATGATCGTGCTCGAGCTGCAGGGGCCGACCGGCGATCCGCGCGCCGCGGCGCAGCGCTGGGTGCAGGCGAGCCCGGTGCGCGTCGCGCAGAGCGGCGCCACGCGCGTCGGGCAGTGGCAGGCCTTCCGCGCGCTCGTCGAGGCGCAGAGCCAGCAGGGCTCGATCGCGGCGGACGTCACCTGGATCGCGCATCCGCAGGGGATGTTCCGCATCAGCGGCGTCGCGCCGCCGAGCCGCTATCGCGCGGCCGCGCCGACCTTCGAGCGCGTCGTCGCGAGCTTTCGCCCGCTCAGCGCGGCCGACCGCGACGCCGCGCGGCCGCTGCGCCTGCGCGTCGCGAAGGCGCGCGCGGGCGAGACGCTCGTCGACGTCGGCCGCCGCACCGGCAACCGCTGGAGCCCGAAGCAGACGGCGGTGGCGAACGCGATCGCCGCGGAGTCGCCGCTGCCCGCCGGCACGCTCGTGAAGGTCGCGCTGCCCGAGTAGGCGCCGCCTACTCCGGCACGTGCCAGCGCTCGCCGACGCCGAGCACCAGCGTGCGCGAGGCGTCGCCGCCCGCCTTCGCGACCGCCTCGGCCAGCGCCTTCGGCGCGAGGTCCACCGGCTCGTCGGTGAGGTCGAAGGTGCCCCAGTGCATCCCGATCATGTGCTCGGCGCGCAGGTCGAGGAACGCCTGGTACGACTCGGCCGGATTCATGTGCTGATAGCCCATGAACCAGCGCGGCTCGTAGGCGCCGATCGGGAGCATCGCGACGTCGATCGGGCCGAAGCGGCGGCCGAACTCGGCGAAGCCGTGGAAGTAGCCGGTGTCGCCGGCGAAGAAGTACTTGCGCTCGCCGGAGTCGACGAGCCACGCGCACCAGAGGCTCTCGTTGATGCCCTGCTCGATGCGGCGCGACCAGTGCTGCGACGGCAGGCAGGTGATCGTGAAGCGGCCGCGCTGCGCGCTCTGCCACCAGTCGAGCTCGGTGACGTCGTCGCGGCCGCGCGCGCGGAACCAGTCGCCGAGCCCGAGCGGCACGTACCAGCCCATCGACGCCGGCAGCTTCTCCACGCTCCAGGCGTCGAGGTGGTCGTAGTGGTTGTGCGAGACGATCGCGAACGCGTGCGGCGGCACCGACTCGATCGGGATGCCCGGCGGCACCAGCCGCTTCGGGATCAGCGCGCGCTCGCCGAAGTGCGGATCGGTGAGGAAGACGTCGCCCTCGTCGTGCACGGCGAGCGTCGCGTGCCCCACCCACGTGACGCTCGCGGAGCCCTCGACGCCCGCGAGGCGCGCGCCGTCGTTGGCGACCACGCGCACCTGCGGCGGCCGGCTCTTGTCGAAGCGGTTCGGCGAGAGCTGCCAGCGCAGCAGGTCGACGAAGCTCCAGTCCTGGCGGCGCCACGGATTGAAGAAGCGCCCGCCCTCGCGGTGCGGCGCGTAGAGCGACGAGCGCTCCGGTTCGGACACGGGGAGGTCGCCTTCGCTGCCGGCCGCGACGCACGCGAGCCAGGCCGACGCCGCCAGGAGCAGCGCCGCGCCCGCCCGCATCGTCACGGCGCCTTGGTGACGAGCCGGTCGATCGCGTGCACGGGCGGCACGTCGCCCGCCATCAGCGGCGCGATCGCGCCGTACACGAGCTGGTGCTGCTGCACCATCGACTTGCCGCGGAACGCCTCCGCGACGACCTCCAGCTCGAAGTGCCCCGCGCCGCCGGCCTTCGCCTGCACCTGCGCGCCGGGCAGCGCGTCGCGCACCGCCGCTTCGAGCTGCGCGACGACCTCGTCGCCGCCGCCGCCGTGGATCTTCAGCGCCATCTAGTAGCGGGGCACCGAGGCGTCGACGACCTGCGACCAGGCGTCGATGCCGCCGGTCAGGTTGTGCAGGTTGGTGAAGCCGAGCCGCCGGAAGTGCTCGGCCGCCTGCGCGCTGCGGCCGCCGTGGTGGCAGTGGAAGACCAGCATCGTGTCCTTGGGCAGCTTCTCGATCTCGGCCGCGAGCTGCGCGTCGAGCAGGCGCGAGCCCGGGATGTGCGCGATCGCGCGCTCGTCGGGCGTGCGCACGTCGAAGAGCTGCAGCGGCTTGCCCGCGTCCAGCATCGCCTTCAGCGTCGGCGGGTCGATCTCGCGCACGGCGGGCGGCGCGTTCGGGTTGTCGATCGCGAGGTCGTGGCCGTGCGGCGTCTGCACGTAGTCGATGCGGATGCCGTCGGCGCGCGGCGCGCTCATGCGGTCGAAGTGGAAGGTGATGCCGCGCGACTCGGACGCGATCTCGCCCGGCTCTTCGGGCCCGAGATACGCGCGCGTCTGGAAGTTCTGGTCGATGCGCAGGTGCAGCTTCTCGCCCGACTTCTCGACGGCGCCGCGCAGGAAGTCCGCGGCCGCCTCGGTGACGTGGATCGCCGGCACGACCAGGTCGGGCAGCGTCACGCCGAGCTTGCCGTGCAGCTCGCCCGAGCCGTACAGCTCGCGCACGATGTCGCAGCCTCCGATGAACTCGCCGCCGACGTAGACCTGCGGGATCGTCGGCCACGACGAGTACGCCTTGATGCCGTCGCGGATCGCGGGGTCGGAGAGCACGTCCACCGTCGTGTACTCGGGCACGAGCTCGTTCAGGATCTGCACGACGGTCGCGGAGAAGCCGCACTGCGGCTGGCTCCGGTTGCCCTTCATGAACACCACGACGCGGTCCGAGGCGACGAGGGAGTCGATCTGCTGGCGGGTCTGTTCGTCCATGGCGGTCCAGCATAACCGACGGCGATGGAGCGACGAGGCCTAGGGCGCCGCGCCTCCGGTCTGGCTCCAGAGGAAATTCAGCAGGTTCGCGGTGCGCACGACGCTGCCGATCTCGTAGAAGTCGACCGTCGGAAAGTTCGGGATGCGGCCGTGCACCGCCCAGCAGTCGCGCGCACGGCGCGAGAGCAGCGGGTCGAAGTTGACCTGCCGCGCGAACTGCGGCGCGCCGACGTTGTTGGTGAGGAAGTGGTTCAGGATGAAGAGGTCGTTGCCCGGCTCGCCGCGGTTGTCGTCGCACGAGAGGTCGTCCGGCTGGCCGTACGAGAAGTGCGTCTCGAAGGCGTAGCCGTCCCACTCGTAGAGGTACCAGGGACAGGGCGCGCCGTCGGCCAAGCAGCCGGCGTGCGGCGTCGAATCGTCGGTCAGCACGACGAGCCGCTGGTCCGCCGCGATCATCTCGCCGAGCGTCGGCCACGGCGCGCCGCGCGGCTGCGCGAGCGCGTACGGCGCGAGCCCGCTCGCGGCGAACGCGTCGCGGATCGCGGCCTCGCGCGGCGCCGTGTCGCCGTTGGTCTCGATGATGAACGAGACCACCTCGGCGGGGTGCGCGTCGAGGAACGCGCGCACCTCGGCGAGCCCGTCGACCAGGAGCTGATGGCCGTAGTCGCACTCGGAGTGACAGAGGTAGAGGTCCGGCGCGTCGGCCTCCGGCGGCTGGTACCAGTGGATGTCGAGCATCAGCGCGCGGATTCCGTCGGCGAGCTGCGTCGGCACGCCCGAGCACTGGTTGCTGATGAGGATCGAGTAGTCGTACGGCGCGAAGCGCGCGGCCATCGCGTTGTGCGTGGTCGCGTACGCCACCTCGTCGAAGCGCCGCTCGCAGAGCGCCTCGGAGCCGTTGCACACCGCGAGGCCGAGCCGGCCCGCGACGAGCGCGACGTCGGCGGGCGTGACGACGCGGTCGCCGTCGACGTCCGCGGCGGCGCAGCCGCTCGCGTCGGGCGCGGACCGGATCGGGCAGCCGCCGCGATCGACCGCGCCGGACGGCGCGGGCAGCAGCGTGCCGAGGCACGCCGTCGCGTGCGACACGTCGGCCGCGGTGACGACGCCGTCGTCGTCGAGGTCCGCGTCCACGAGGAAGGTGGGGACGCTGCAGCCCGCGAGCGCGAGGGCCGCGGCGAGCGCGAATCCGAAGCGGAGGGCGGAGCGGAAGGAGGAGCGGCGCATGCCGCTCGGTAGGTAGCTCAGCCTTCGCGGTACGTGGTATGCGACGGCCGCCCGGCGAGGATGTTGTCGCGGCCCCAGCTCGTGACTTTCTTGAACGCGTCCGACTGGATGAACGACCGGAATGCGGCTTCGTCGCTCCACCGCGACACGATCAGGTACTGCGCCGGGCTGCCGTCGATGCGGCGGTAGATCTCGGAGTGATCGTGGCCGGACGCGCCGCCCATCACCTCGAGCACCTTGCGGCAGGCCGCCTCGAAGATCTCTTCCTTGCCCGCGAGCACCTGGTAGTTCATGCCGATCGTCACCATGGCGGGGGGCACCATATCGAATGGGGTCGCCGCTCGCCGTTGGCTCGCTACGCGCAAGCTGGAGGGCGCCTTCGGCGCCTCACTCGCCGCTCGCCGTTGGCTCGCTACGCGCAAGCTGGAGGGCGCCTTCGGCGCCTCACTCGCCGCTCGCCGTTGGCTCGCTACGCGGGAAACGGACGCTTTGGCTTCGGACGTTGCGGTGCGCTTCGTGTGCGGGCGCTTCGTGTGCGGGGCGGGTCTATGCTCGATCGATGGGGTCGAGTGCGCGGGCGGTGGCGCGGGAGCGGTTCGCGGCTTGCCTCGAGCGGCCGGACGAGGCGATCGACTTGGCGGAGGCGGCGCTGTGGATCGCGGCGGAGGCGCGGCCGGAGATCGACGTCGGCGCGTACCGCGCGCGGCTCGCGGCGCTCGCGGAGCGCGCGTCGGCGCGGCTGCCCGCGAGCGACGATCCGGCGCAGCGCGCCACCGCGCTCGCGCGCTTCCTCCACGACGAGGCCGGGCTGCGCGGCAACGAGGCCGGCTACTACGAGCCGGAGAGCAGCTACCTGTGCGACGTCCTCGACCGCGGCCTCGGCATCCCGATCACGCTCGCGATCGTGTACGTCGACGTCGCGCGCCGACTCGGCCTCGACGCCGCGGGCGTCGGCTTCCCGGGCCACTTCCTGGTGCGCGTCGCGTGCGGCGGCGCGCGCCTGCTGATCGACGCGTTCTCGGGCCGCCCGCTCGACCTGCGCGACTGCCAGGCGCTGCTCGCACGCGCCGCCGGTCCGGACGCGCGGCTCGAGCCGGCGATGCTGGCCGACGCGCCGCCGCGCGAGATCCTGGCGCGCGTGCTGCGCAACCTGAAGAACGCGCACCTCGAGCGCGGCGAGGTGCAGCGCGCGCTCGCCTGCTCGGAGCGGCTGCTGCTCGTCGCGCCGAACGACGTCGACGAGCAGACCGCGTGCGCCCTGCTGCGCGCCCGACTCACCCGCCTGAACTAGACGCCGTGGTGCGGCGAGCCGGTGCGGCACGGGTGCGTGTGCACGCCGAGCCACTCGGGTCGCGGGCGCGCCGCGCGGCTGCGCCGCCCGATCAGGTAGGCGGCGCCGTCGCAGCCGGCGACGGCGCGGTGCAGCGTGGCGGCCGGCAGCTCGAGGCGGTCGCCCGGGCCGAGCGCGATCTCGTCGCCGCCGACGTGGAAGACCAGCGAGCCGCGCATCACCCAGAGCGTCTCGTCTTCATCGTGATGGTGCTCCGCGTAGACGCGGTCGGCCGGGTCGCGCCAGACGTGCACCTCGTAGCCTTCGCGCTCGAGCAGCTCGCGCAGGACCGCTTCGGTCGGCTCGCCTTCGTCGCTCCAGGGAATGTGGTGCAGCGGCATCGCCTCGCTCCTGCCCCCCATGGTCGGGTACGGTACGCCTCCCCGTCCGAACGCAGCATGACAGCGAACGGACCCTGACGGCGAACGAAAAATGGCCCCTCCGCCCGTCGCGCTCACGATCGCCGGCTCGGACTGCGGCGGCGGCGCCGGCATCCAAGCCGACCTCAAGACCTTCCATCAGCTCGGCGTGTACGGGACGAGCGCCGTCACGCTGGTGACCGTGCAGAACACGGTCGGCGTGCGGCGCGTCGAGGGCCTCGCGCCGGACCTCGTCGCGGCGCAGATCGACGCCGTCGCGAGCGACTTCGCCGTGGCCGCCGCGAAGACCGGCGCGCTCGGCTCGGCGCCGGTGGTGGAGGCCGTCGCGGAGGCGGTCGCGCGCCACGCGCTCGCGCCGCTCGTGGTGGACCCGGTGATGATCTCGAAGCACGGCCACGCGCTGCTGGACGCGGCCGCGGCCGACGCGCTGGCGCGCGCGCTGCTGCCGCGCGCGGCGCTCGTCACGCCGAACCGGCCCGAGGCGGAGGCGCTGCTCGGCGGCGCGCTCGAGAGCGAGCGCCAGGTCGAGGAGGCGGCGCGCGC
>QEVM01000194.1 GCA_003576805.1 Pseudomonadota bacterium
GCGCCGAGCGCCGTCGTCTCGGCCTCCGCGGCGCGCAGCACGGCGCGGCCGGTCGCGTCGGCGAGGAGCGCCACGAAGGCGTCGCTGCGCGCGAGGCCGCCGTCGACGCGCAGCGGGCCGGGCGCGAGCGGCAACGCCTCGCAGACGTCGGCGCAGCGCTGCGCGACGCCTTCGAGCGCGGCGCGCACGACGTGCGCCGCCGTCGTCCCGCGCGTGACACCGAAGAGCGACGCGCGCGCGTTCGACTCGAGGAACGGCGTGCCGAGCCCCTGGAGCGCGGGCACGAACACGACGCCCTCGCACGACGGCGTCGCGGCGAGCAGCGGCTCGAGCGCCGCCGGGCTCGCGAGCAGGCGCAGCTCGACCAGCCACTCCACCACGGCGCCGGCCGTGACGACGGTGCCTTCGAGACAGAAGGCGCGCGCGCCGTCCGCCAGCTCCCAGAGCGCGAGCGGATAGGCGCCCGCCGAGAAGCGCGCGGGCGCCGCGCCGGTGTGGAGGTCGAGCATCGCGGAGGTGCCGAGCGTGAGCTTGGCCTCGCCCGGCGCGTGCGCGCCCTGCGCGAACGTCGCGGCCTGCTGATCGCCGGCGCGCGCCGCGACCGGCACGGGCGCGCCGAGCAGCGCGGCGTCGGTCTCGCCCGCGAGCGCGCTCGTCGGAACGAGCGCCGGCAGCCAGGCCGGCTCGAGCTCGAAGAGCGCGAGCGCCGGCTCGCTCCAGCCGCCGCGCCGCAGGTCGTAGAGGCCCGTGCACGAGGCCTGGCTCGGGTCCGTCGCGAAGACGGCGCCGCCGGTGAGGCGCGCCGCGAGGTAGGCGTCGGGCGTTCCGAGCCGCAGCCGCCCCGCGCGCGCGGCGTCGCGCACGGCCGGCGCGTGCGCGAGAAACCACGCGAGCTTCGTGGCCGAAGTCATCGTGCTGACGGGAAGACCGCGCGCGACGAGCTCTCGCACGCGCGGCTCGGTGCGCGCGTCCTGCCAGCCGATCGCGGGCGCGAGCGGCTCGCCGGTCGCGGCGTCCCAGGCGACGGCCGTCGCGCGCTGCGTGACGACGCCGATCCCCGCGACGTCGCGCGCGCCGAGCGCGGCGGCGGCGGCGACCTCCGCCAGCAGCGCGCGGCTGGCGCTCCACCACGCGGCCGGGTCCTGCTCCAGCCAGCCCGGACGCGGAAAGCGCGACGCGACCGGACGCCACGCCTGCGCGAGCGTGCGGCCGTCGTCGCCGACCGCGACCGCGCGCACGCCCGTCGTGCCGAGATCGAGCGCGAGCAGCGCGCGCCGGCTCAAGGGATCAGGTTGCCCGGATTCAGCAGGCCGTCGGGATCGAGCGCGCGCTTCACCGCCCGCAGCACGCCGAGTCCGGCGTCGCCGAGCTCCGCCGCCAGATAGGGGCGCCGCACGCGCCCGATGCCGTGGTGGTGCGCGATGCCGCCGCCGGCCGCGAGCGTCGCCTGCATCGCGGCCTGCCAACACGCGGTGTAGGTCTCGCGCAGGCGGCGCGGGTCGTCGGGCTTGGCGGCGAAGCTGAAGTAGAGGCAAGTCCCGGAGCGGTAGCTGTGGCTCGAGTGCGCCGTCGCCGCGAGCACGCCCGGCACCGCCGAGAGCGCCGCGACGACGCCGTCGTAGAGCGCGCCGACGCGGCTCCAGGTCGCGGCCACCTCGATCGTGTCCACGACGACGCCCTGCTCGAGGAAGCTGCGGAAGCTCGGCACGTGGTTGCGGCGCGCGAGCCACTGGTCCACGACGGCCGCGTCGGTCGGAACGCCGCCCGCCTCGCGGCACAGGCGCTCGACGTGCTCGAGCTCGCACGGCACCACCGACGCGGGACCCTCGTGCAGCAGCAAGAGCAGCGCGCGACCCTGCGGAACGAAGTCGCGGAAGTTGCGGCGCGACTCGCGCGCGTCGTAGAGGCGCGCCACCGGCGGCGCGAAGCCGCCGCGCAGCGCGCGCCGGATCGGCTCGAGCCCGCCCGCGAAGCTCGCGAAGTGGAAGGCCTGGCCGCGCGTCGCCGCGGGCCGCGCGCGCACCGAGAACGTCACCTCGGTCACGACGCCGAGCGTGCCCTCGCTGCCGAGGAAGAGCTGCCGCAGGTCGGGGCCGGCGGCCGCGCGCGGCGTCTCGCGCGTGCGCAGCACCGTTCCGTCGGCCAGCACGACCTCGAGCGCGAGCACGAGGTCCTCGACGTTCCCGTACGCGGTCGAGTACTGGCCCGACGCGCGCGTCGCGACCCAGCCGCCGACCGTCGAGAGCTCGATCGACTGCGGCCAGTGGCCGAGCGTGAGCCCGTGCGGCTCGAGCAGGCGTTCGGCGTCGCCGCCCATCGTGCCGGCGCCGTACACCGCGAGGAGATCGGTCGCGTCCAGCCGGCGCAGCCCGGCGAGCGCGCGCGTCGACAGCGCGACCGCGCCGATTTCGGGCTGGATCGCGCCGCACACGCCCGAGCCGCCGCCGTACGGCACGACGGGGACGCGGAGCGCGCGGCAGAGCGCGAGCGCGCGCGCGACCTCGTTCGTCGAGGTCGGCTCGATCACCGCGAGCGGAAGCGCGCGCGGCGCGCCCTCGAAGGCGTCGATCTCCGCGAGCATCCAGTGGTCGCGGCCGTGGCGCGCGAGGCGCTCGGCGTCGGTGTGGACGATCGGGCCGAGCTCGCGGGCGAGCGTGTCGACGTGGCTCACGGTGCCTCCTCGCGAAACGAGAGATCCGCCTCGAGCTGCGCGGCCACGCGCGCGGCCTCGCGCGCCGCACGCGCGTCGTCCCAGCCGACGCGCGGCGCCATGCGCGACGCGACGGCGGACGGCAGCGCGGCGCGCACGTCGGGATCGTAGAGCGCCGCGCGCGTGCGGCGATAGACGACGTCGCACGCGTCGAGCGCGCCCTCGACGTCGATCGCCCAGTCCACCTCGCCCGCGACGACTGCGCCGCCCGCGACGAGCGGCTGCGCGCCGCGCGCGGCGACGTCGAGCGACTCGGTGCCGTAGAGGCGCACGAGCCGCGCCGCGGTGCGCGCGTCGACGCCGGCTTCGCGCGCGCAGCGGCGCGCGAGCGCGTCGAGGTCCCCGTCGAAGTCGCCGCCCGGCAGCGGCGCGTCCTCGTCGCGCGCGGGCGCGAGCGGCTCGCCGAGCGCCTCCGCCACCTGCGCGACGACGTCGGCGCCCATCTTGCGGTAGCCGGTCAGCTTGCCGCCCGCGATCGTCACGACGCCGGCGGGACCGCGCGTGATCTCGTCGCGGCGCGACAGCTCGACCGCGCTCTTGCCGGGCTCGGCGAGCAGCGGCCGCAGCCCGGCCCACGCGGTCACGCAGTCCTCCGGCGTCGGCGGCGCGCCCGCGAAGTAGCGCGGCACCGGCTCGAGCAGGTACTCGACGTCGGCGCGCGTCACGGGCGGCTCCTCGTCGGCGCCGCGCCCGTAGCTGGTGTCGGTGGTGCCGAGGTAGACGACGCCGCCGCGCGGGATCGCGAAGATCGAGCGCTTGTCGGCGGCGCCGAGGATCGCGACGTGGCGCAGCGGCAGGCGCGCCGCGGCGATGCCGACGTGCACGCCCTTCGAGAGGTGGAGGCGCGGCGGCGCGCCCGGGTCCTCGAGTCGGCTCACGGCCTCGACCCACGGCCCGGCCGCGTTGACCACGCTGCGCGCGCGCACGCGCACGCGCCGGCCGCTCGCCCGACACTCGATCGCGACGCCCGCCGCGGAGCCGTCCTGCACCAGGATCTCGACCGCAGCCGCGTGGTTGATGGCGACCGCGCCGCGGAGCACGGCGTCGCGCAGGTTCGCGAGCACGAGGCGGGCGTCGTCGGTCACGTACTCGCGGTAGGCGCACGCGTACGGGAAGCGGTCGCGGCGCAGCAGCGGCTCCTCGCGCGCGAGATCC
The DNA here is from genome assembly GCA_003576805.1 of Pseudomonadota bacterium. Taxonomy (GTDB): domain Bacteria; phylum Myxococcota_A; class UBA9160; order UBA9160; family PR03; genus PR03. The sequence goes on from QEVM01000194.1 coordinate 3,866, forward strand.
TCCGCGTTCCAGTTGCGGTGGCGGTCGGCCTCCTCGACGGCGCCGAGCGCCTCGTAGGTCGCGAGGCCCGCGCGGAACTTGAGCAGGCCCGCGTACGAGCGCGCCGGCACCAGCATCCAGCGCCTCTCGGCGAGGTGCGGCGCGAGCGCGAAGACGCGCTTGCGCTCGAGCGCGGTGTCGCGCACGAGCGCGACGTCGCCCATCGCGAGGTAGCGGAGCCCGCCGTGGATCAGCTTCGAGGAGCGGCTCGAGGTGCCCGACGCGAAGTCGCGCGCCTCGACGAGCGCGACGGCGAGGCCGCGCATCGCCGCCTCGCGCGCGACGCCGGCGCCGGTGATGCCGCCGCCGATCACGACGCAGTCGAACGCCTCGCGCTCGAGGCGGTCGAGCGTGCGTCGGCGCAGCGGCGTCGCGAGGCTGGGGACCGCCATCGGGCCCGCATCCTATCAGAGTGTCCGCAGCGAACGCCGACACCGACGCTGGTTGGCACGTCGCTTGCGAACTCGCAGCGCAGCGCGGCTCGGTCCGCGCAAGGAGGAAACGATGGCAGCGAAGACCAAGCGATCGACCCGCAAGCGCGTCGCGCGGCGACGGGCTCCGGTCCGACGCGGAGCGTCGCAGGCGCTCGCGCGCATCCAGAAGGTCCAGGACGACCTTCCCAAGAGCCTCGACGAGTTCTCGCGTCGCGTGCAGGCGCTGCTGACGCGACTCGAGAAGGAGGTCGAGAAGGCGGAGGCGCGCGCCCGCCGCGAGATCGCGCGCGTGCTGCGCCAGGCGAGCCACATGCTCGGCCGCTACGAGGCAGAGGGCGAGCGGCGCTGGCGCAAGCTCACCGCACAGGCGCGCCGCGAGGCGCTCGCGCTGTTGCGGCGTCTCGAGCGCACCGTCGAGGGCGCGGGGCGCAAGACGACGCGCCGGCGCGCGGCGCCGCGTGCGAAGGCCGCGTCCGCAGCCGGCGGACGCCGCTGACGGCGCGCCGTGACGGCTCGGATCGCGCCGATCCGAGCCGTCGCGGCACTCGACCGCACTGAGGCGGCGCGACGCGCGCCGCGACAAATCGCCTCGAATGCGCGACAAGCGGGGGCGGGGCGATAAGCTCGGCGCCCGTGGACGCACCTCCCGAATCGAGCAGCGGCGCGAGCGGCGCACATCCCGTCTCCGACCTCGTGTACGGCGCCTTCTCCGACGACGGCCCGTGGCGCGTCGAGCCGACACGCTGCACGTGGCGGCGCGACGTCGACGCGCTGCGCGCGACGAGCCAGGCGCAGGTGCCCGAGTGGCTGCGCGCGCGCGCGATCCCGCCGCTGCGCCGCTTCGGCCACGCCGCGTGGGACGTCGGCGGCGCCGTCACCGCATGGTGGCTCCTCGACAAGCGGCGCGGCGCCTCGGCGTTGCGTGCGGGCCTCTCGCGCCGGCTGCGCCGCGCCTTCGAGCGGCTCGGATCGTCGTACATCAAGCTCGCGCAGATCGTGTCGTCGGGGAAAGGCATCTTCCCGGACGAGCTGGTCGAGGAGTTCAAGCTCTGTCGCGACCGCGTGCCGGCGGAGCCGTTCTCGCACGTGCGCGAGGTGCTGGAGGCCGAGTTCGGGCGCCCGCTCGGGCAGATCTTCTCGCGCATCGACGAGACGCCGCTCGCCTCCGCGTCGATCGCGCAGGTGCACGCGGCGACGCTGCACCCGGACCTCGCCGCGCGGCTCGGCGGCGGGCGCGAGGTCGTCGTCAAGGTGCAGCGGCCGCGCATCGCGGAGCTGGTGCGCCAGGACGTCGCCGCGATGGCGTGGATCGCGCCGTATCTGGTGGGACGCATCCCCGTCGCGGCGCTCGCCAACCCGCCCGCGCTCGTCGAGCTGTTCGCCGAGACCGTCTCCGAGGAGCTCGACTTCCGGCTCGAGGCGCAGAACATGCTCGACGTCGCGCACGTGCTGCGCGACGCCGGCCAGTCGATCATCGTCGTGCCGCGGCCGCACCCCGAGCTGGTCGCGCGGCGCGCGCTCGTGATGGAGCGCCTCGACGGCTTCCACGCCGACGACATCGACGGCATGCGCGCCGCCGGCATCGACACCGCCGCGGTGCTGCGCTCGCTGATGATCGCGTTCCTCGAGGGCGCCATGATCTACGGCGTCTTCCACGGCGACCTGCACGGCGGCAACCTGGTCGTGATGCGCGACGGCCGCGTCGGTCTGTTCGACTACGGCATGACCGGCCGCATGGCGGAGCCGCAGCGGCTCGCGTTCCTGCGCATGATGATGACGGGCGCGGCGAACGACGTGCGCGGTCAGCTCGCCGCGTTCCGCGACCTCGGCGCGCTCGATCCCGACGCCGACCTCGACGAGCTGATGCGCATCCTCAAGGTCGACCAGCCCGTGCGCGATCCCACCAAGATGTCGAGCGAGGAGCTGGTGCGCGAGATCCAGACGGTGCTGCGCGCGCTGCTCAAGAACGGCGCGCGGCTGCCCAAGCACCTGATGCTCTACGTGAAGAACATGCTCTTCATCGACGGCTCGATCGGCCGCTACGCGCCCGACGAGGACGTGTTCGGCGAGATCGCGAAGATCTACGGCTACTTCGCGCAGAAGCACGGCGCGCGCATCCTCGCCGACGTCGGCTTCGACCCGAGCCGGCAGGCGCTCGACCTGCGCGGCGTCCGCGCCGGCATGGGACTCGAGGCCGACGTCACGTCGCTGAGCCCGGCGGAGCTGCAGCAGCGCCGCGAGACGATGCGCAAGAAGCTCGAAGAGGCCGGGCCGATGCTGCGCGGCAAGCGGAGCTGAGCGCGAAGCGGTCCGCTGCTCCGTCCCCAGAACAGGGGACGGCGGGCCGCGCGGGATCCGGGTTTGATGGGGCGCGTCGCGCCGCCCCGGCGCATCGGAGAGATCGTGGACGAATCCGCTCCCGGCGCAGGCCATCGCGTGCTGGTCGTCGAGGACGACGAGCCGACGCGCGCGCGTCTGGCGCGCGCCGTCGCCGCGCATCCGGAGCTCGCGCTGCAGGAGGCGGTGGCGGGCGTCGCAGCCGCGCGCGCGCTGCTCGAGCGCGATCCGCCGGACGTGCTGCTCACCGATCTCGACCTGCCCGACGGCAACGGCATCGAGCTGATCCGCTGCGCGCGCGCGCTCGGCGGGCGCACGCAGTCGATGGTGATCTCGATCTTCGGCGACGAGCAGCACGTGGTCGCGGCGATCGAGGCCGGCGCGCTCGGCTACCTGCTGAAGGACGCCTCCTCCGACGCGATCGGGCGCTCGATCCTCGAGATGCTCGAGGGCGGCTCGCCGATGAGCCCGCCCGTCGCGCGCTACCTGCTCCAGCGCTTCGCGCAAGCGGCGCCAGCGGCCACGCCGGCGACCGGCGCGGTCGTCGAGCTGTCGGCGCGCGAGCGCGAAGTGCTCACGTACATCGTGAAGGGCTTCAGCTACGCGGAGATCGCGCGGCTGCTCTCGCTCTCGACCCACACCGTCGCGACGCACGTGCGCCGCATCTACGGCAAGCTCGAAGTGCACTCGCGCGGCGAGGCGGTCTACGAGGCGCTCGCGACCGGCCTCGTGAAGATGGACGACACTTAGCGCCGATCTTGCTCGGGCGGCGCGAGCGGCAGGTGCAGCCGCACCGTCGTGCCGTGCGGCGTGCTGGTGACCGTCGCGAACCCCCCGAGCTCGGACGCGCGCCGCCGCATGTTGCGCAGCCCGCGTCCGATCGGGGTGCTGCGCAGCGCGCCGTCCGCCGCGGGCGGCGCGAAGCCGACGCCGTCGTCGGCGATCTCGATCCAGACGCCGGGGCGCCCCGTCGCGTCCGTCTGCGTGCCGGTGCGCACCGCGATCGTCTTGGCGCGCGCGTGCTTCAGCACGTTGGTGACGGCCTCCTGGAACACGCGCAGCACGTGCAGCGTGTGCTCGGGGCCGAAGTGCGGCGGCGTCGGCACGTCCTCGACCTCCCAGGCGAAGCGCACGCCGTGCGGCTCGAGGCGGGGTTCGAGGCGCGCGCGGGCCTGCGCGAGCAGCACGATCAGGTCGGCGTCGCCGGAGTCGAGCGAGTCGATCGCGAGGCGCAGGTCGGCGAGCGCGCCGCGCAGCCGCTCGGCGAGCTCGTCGCCGCGGAAGTCGCCGGCCTCGACGAGCGAGAGCGCGGAGACGAGCTGCCCGCCCGTGCCGTCGTGCATGTCGCGCATCATGCGCTCGCGCTCGGCGGCGATCGCGCGGTCGCGTTCGAGCTCCGCGGTGCGCGCCCAGCTCGCCGCCAGCTCTCGCCGCTTCTCTTCGACGCGCTCCTCGAGCGCGACGTTGAGCCGCTGCGCTTCGCGCAGCGCGCGCGTGAGCGCGCCGATCAACCCCGCCGCGACGAAGAACGGCAGCAGCGGGCCGAAGATCGCGAAGAGCGAGCCGCCGACCAGCAGCACCCGGCCGATCGCGAGGCTCGCGAGATCGTGGGCGCCCGCGAGCACGAGCAGCGCCGCGCCGGCGGCCACCAGCGGACCGGCGGGCAGCGCTTGGCTGCGGGCGGCGCGGATCGCGAGCGGCAGCAGGTACGCGCCGAACGCGACGTTCACCATCCACCACACGTTGTCGACGGTCGGGACCAGGATCGGCGGCGTCACGGCGCGCAAAGCCGCGCCGAGCGCGAAGCTCGCCGCGAGCGCGATCTCGACGCCGGGCCGCCGCAGCCCGAGCAGCCGGTGGAACGCGATCACGAAGCTCGGCACGAAGCCGTGGGCCAGCACCGAGCCGAGCCAGCCGAGCGGCGCCGCGCCGCGCTCGGCGAGCGGCGGCAGCAGGTTGCCCGCCGCCCACAGGATCGTGCCGAGCCCGAACCAGCTCGCGCCGCGCGTGGCGGCCGGCCCGTAGCGGGCGAGCAGCAGGATCAGGCCGCCGCAGACGAGCCCGAGCAGCACCAGGTACGACGGCAGCGTCTCGCGCCAGAGGGCGTGCGAGCCGGCTTCGCGCAACAGCGGACCGCGCGGCCCGAGCGCGACCGACTCGAGCACGCCGATCTCCTCCGGCAGCGTCGCGAAGTGGATCGCGATCTCGTTGGCGCCGTCGCGCACGAGCCCGTCGGGCAGATCGACGACACGCGCGCGTGTCGTCACGAAGGGCGCGGGATACGGGCGGTCGTCGAGGCGCGACTCCAGCACGCGCACGCCGTTCACGAACACCTGCAGCGAGTTCCAGCGCCCCGCGACCGCGAGCGCCCAGTCGGGACGGCGGCCGGCCTCGTGCTCGAACGGGATGCGGTACCAGGCCTCGTAGCTGCGGAGGCGGCGCCGCAGCGGCCAGAAGTCGGGCAGGGAGGCGGCCTGCCAGCCGCCGAGCGCGGCGAGCGCGGCGTCGGGGAGCGGCCCGTCGGCGGGCGGCTGCGGCGTCGCGCCGTCGCGCACCGAGGCCGCGCTCGG
>QEVM01000012.1 GCA_003576805.1 Pseudomonadota bacterium
GGCGCCGCCCGCGGCGAGCGCGGCCGCGACCGCTCCGGGCGGGGCGCCCGCGAGCCAAGCGCCGAGCGCGCCCGCGGCCGCGACGGCGAGCAGCGAGGCGGTCAGCGTCTTGCGCAGTCCGGGCACCCCGGGAGGATCGCGCGGATCGCGCTACTCGGCGAAGCGGTAGCCGACGCCGCGCACGGTCTCGATGCGGTCGCCGCCCTTGCCGAGCTTCTCGCGCAGCCGCTTCAGGTGCGTGTCGATGGTGCGCAGCGTGACGGTGACGTCGGAGCCCCAGATCTCGTCGAGCAGCCGCTCGCGCGTGAGCACGCGGCCGGGCCGGCGCATCAGCGTGGCGAGCAGCTGGAACTCCTTCGCGGTGAGGATGATCTCCTCGCCCTCCACGTGGCAGCGGTGGCGGTCGAGGTCGATGCGGACGCCGTCGCGCTCGAGCACGTGGCCCTCGCTCGCGGCGCCGGCGCGGCGGCGCAGCAGCGCGCGCACGCGCAGCACCAGCTCGCGCGGGCTGAACGGCTTGGTCACGTAGTCGTCGGCGCCGAGCTCGAAGCCGACGACGCGGTCCACCTCTTCGGACTTGGCGGTGAGCATCAGCACGAGCAGGTCGGTCATCTCGGGCCGGCTGCGCAGCCAGCGACAGACTTCGGTGCCGGACATGTCGGGCAGCATGAGGTCGAGTACGACCAGGTCCGGAGCGGCGCGCTGCAGCTTCTCGAGCGCCTCGCGGCCGCTGGCGGCGGTCTCGACCGCGAAGCCGGCGTCGACCAGCGAGAGCCGCACCAGCTCCAGCAGATCGGGTTCGTCGTCCACGACGAGAATGCGGGATGCCATGGGCGTGCAAGGTAGGCAGGCGCCCGAGCGCGCTCCAGGCGTTCGGACCGCCGTCACCGGATCGTCGCGGAGGGTCCTCCGGGCGGTCACGGATCCGGGACGACATCGGCTGGACGACAGCGCGGAGCCCGCTGGGATAGAGTGCGCCGCCATGCGCCCCGCCCCGCTGCTCGCCGTCGCGCTCGCCCTGCTGCTGCCGCCGCCGCCCGCCGCCCGCGCCGACGTGGACGCGGCCGCCTCCGACGGGCTGAGCGGCCGCGCCATCTACGACAAGGTCCTGGCCAACCGCTTCGAGCGCTTCCGCCAGCGCGTGCGGCTGGTGTCGGGCGACCGCGCCGAGAACGCGCAGGAGTCGCGCATGGACGTCGTGTGGAAGAGCTTCCGCGACGCGGACGGGCAGCCCACGCGCGGCGTCCTCTCGAAGACCGTGATCCGCTACACGCACCCCTTCGATCTGCGCTACTCGGGCTACCTCGTCATCAACAACGCCGACCGCGGCGACGACCAGTTCGTGTACCTCGCGAGCCGGCGGCGCGTGCGCCGCGTGAACCTGCGCGGCGAGCCGGTGCTCGGCAGCGACTTCAGCTTCGAGGACGTCGTGCCGCGCGAGATCGAGGACGCCGACTACGTGCGGCTGCCCGACGAGCTCCACGACGGCCGGCCCTGCCACGTGCTCGAGCTGGTGCCGCGCGCGGCGTCCGACTCCGAGTACGCGAAGCTGAAGAGCTGGATCGACCGCGAGCGCTGGGTCGTGCTGCGCACGCAGTACTGGGACCGCGACGGCGTGCAGGTGAAGGAGCTGGTCTCGCCGAGCGCCGAGGTGCGCTTCTTCGAGCCGGTGTGGATGCCGATGCGCTCCGAGATGAAGAACCTGGTCAGCGACAGCTGGAGCCGCTTCACCATCGAGGAGATGGAGCCGAACCCCGCGCTCGACGACGGCGCCTTCGACCCGCGCCGGCTCGAGTCGCACTAGGCGCGGCTACACGCGCGAGCGCACCACCAGCGCGGGCAGCAGCAGCACGTCGCTCACCAGGCAGATCGCCATCGTCGCGGCCGAGAGCACGCCGAACTCGCGCAGCGTCGCGAAGTCCGAGAGCGCGATCACGAGGAAGCCGGCCGCCAGCATGCCGGCGGTCACCGCCATCGGCTCGCCGACGCGCCGGCTCGTGACGAGCGCGGCCTCCTCCGGCGAGCGGCCCGCGCGCCGCTCCTTCCGGTAGCGCACCAGGTAGTGCACGGTGTCGTCGATCGAGATGCCGAGCGCCGTCGTCGCGATCAGGCTCGTCGGCAGCGAGAGCGGCGCGGCGCCGAAGCCGAGCAGCCCGAAGTAGAGCAGCACCGGCAGCAGGTTCGGGATCATCGCCAGCAGGCCGAGGCGCAGCGAGCCGAGCGCGGCCGCGACGAGCGCGAAGATCGAGAGCGACGCCAGCGCGACGCTCTGCGCCTGCGAGCTGGCGATGCCGTCGGCGCTGCGCGCCAGCAGGATCGCGTTGCCGGTGATCTCCGCGCCGACGCCGTCCGGCACGACGTCGCGCAGCGCGGCGTCGACGTGCGCGACCAGCTCGCGCACCGCGGCCGAGCCCACGACGCCGGTGCGCAGCACGAGGTTCACCGCGCCTTGCCCGACGGTGGCGAAGCGCGCGGTCTCGTCCTTCGGCGCGAGCTGCACCAGCTCGCTCACCGCCGCGCGCGAGTCGGGAATGCGCTCCTCGGCGGGGTCGTCGCGCTCGACCGCGCGGTTCATCACGCGCAGCGTGTCGGCGAGCGACGCCGTGCGCGAGACGTTGGGCAGCGCGTCGACGCGCGCCTGCAGCCGCTCGAGCACGCGCAGCGCCTCGGGCTCGCGGAAGGCGCCCTCGCCGCCGCCGCGCAGCACGACGTAGATCGGGATCGCGCCGGCCAGCAGCCGGTCCACGGCGGCGAAGTCGCGGCGCACCGGCGCGTCCTCGTCGAAGAACGAGAGGTAGTCGGTGTCGACCGCGATGCGCGGGATGGCGAGCGCGCCGAGCGCGCCGAGCGCGAGCGCGCCGGCGAGGAAGCGACCGCTGCGGCGCGTCGAGCGCGCCGCGAGCGCGCCGAGCGCGCCGGCGAGCGCGAGCGAGAAGCGCTCGCTGCCGCGCGCGAGCCAGGCCGGCAGCGCCGGCACCTCGCGGCGCGGCGGCAGCAGCGCGAGCGCGGCGGGCAGCGCGGTCGCCGTCAGCAGCGTGACGCAGCCGATGCCGAAGGTCGCGAACGCGCCGAGGTCCACGATCGCCGGCACCTCGTTCGCGAGCAGCGACGCGAAGCCGATCTGCGTCGTCGCCCCGGACACGAACACCGGCAGCCACACGTGCGAGAGCGTGCGCGCCGCCAGCGCCGGCGCGTCGCCGGGCTCGCGGCGCTCCTCGTCGAAGCGCGCGAGCAGGTGCACGCCGTAGACGCTGCCCACCGCGATCAGCAGCGGCGCCAGCATGCACGAGAGAATCGTGAGCGGGCGCCCGAGCAGCGCCATCGCGCCGAAGGTCCACAGCACCGCGAGCAGCACGTTGCCGAGCGGGAGCACGACCCCGCGCCGCGTGCCGAGCGCGAACGCGAGCACGACCGCCAGCACGCCGACCGCGAGCGGGATCAACACCGAGAGGTCGCGCACCATGCCGCGGTAGACCGTCGCCTTCGCGTGCGGTCGCCCCGCGACGTGCGTGCGCACGCCCGGCCGCGCGGCGGCCTCGACCAGCGCGCCGATGCGCTCGTCGAGCCCCGACGCGATGAACTCCTTGTCCGTCATCTCGCGGAAACGCACCGCGATGCCGGCCCCGCGCCCGTCGGCCGACACCAGATTGCGGCGCAGCAGCGGGTCGGAGAGCGCGCGCTCGCGCAGCGCGGCGAGCGCCTGCGGCGTGTCCGGCACCTCGTCCATCAGGCGGCCGACGTCCACCCAGTCCTCGTCCGGCTCGTACCGGAACGACACGGTGTCGGCGAGGCTCTGCACGCGGCGCACGCCGGGCAGGCGCGCGATGTCGCGGTGCAGCGCGGCCAGCAGCGCCAGGTTCTCGCGCTCGAACGCGCCCTGCTCGAAGTCGAGCGCGATCACGAAGATCTCGTCGCCGCCGAACTCGCGCACCGCGCGCTCGTAGACGGCGCGCGCCGGATCGCCGCGCGGCAGCAGCGGCTCGGTCGAGGGATCGAGCTCGATCGCGAGGCCGAGCGGCGCGACCCGCACCAGCGACGCGAGCGCCGCGACCGACACGAGCGCGACGACGGCGAGCACGAGCCGCGGGCGATCCACGACGAGCCGTGCGCGGCGCCCGATCGCGAACGTCGTCGCGAGCAGCGCGACGCCGGCCGCGAGCGGCAAGCCGACGGCCGGGTCCCCCAACGCGTGCAGCATCGTTCCCCGCGCCCCCCGTGCGCGGCGCATGGTAGAGCGCTTCGCGCCCGTGGACGCGAGCCGGACCGCACGGCATACTGCCGCCCTCGTCAGTTGCCGGGGCGTGGCGCAGTTTGGTAGCGCGCTTCGTTCGGGACGAAGAGGTCGCTGGTTCGAATCCAGTCGCCCCGACCAAACGATGACGAGACTCCGGCCGCCATCTCGGGGCGATGCGCTCGAGATCGGATCGCCGGAAGCATCGAAGAGAGCATCGAGGGCCTCGGCTTCGGCCGGGGCCCTTTCTCTTTCGTCGCGTCGCGACGCGCGCGCGATGCGCAACGCGCGAACGCACGCACGGCGCGCGCAGCGTTGCAGCGTGCGCGCGCGCGACCGGCAACTCCACCGCGCGGCGCAGCGCCGGCATGGCGAAACGATGCGATGCTGCGCGCGCAGTCGCGCGACGCGTTGCGGATCGCGTCGCGTCGCGGCCCCGATCGCACGCGCAGCTCGCGATGATTTCGTTGACAAGGTGGGGGGGCCACTGTCACGATCCGCCCCGCCCAGCCGCGGCGCGCGCGGCGGCGCCAGGCTGGAGAGATGCCCCCGTCATGCCCCCGATGAACCATGCCGAGCTCGCTTGGGAGTTCGCCGATCTGTTCGCCGAGTTGGACGTCGATCAGATCAACGAGATCCTCGCGAAGAACGTCCCGCTCGAGACGCTCGACTTCTTCACGAAGTACGCCGAAACCTTCGCGAGCGCGCTGCGCATCGAGGGCGATCTCGCCGGCCGCCTGCCCAATCTGTTGTTGATGGGATACCTGTTGCGCGTGCTCGAAGAGCGCCTGCTCGAGGGCGACGGCAGCGACGGCGGCGACGACGGCGAGTTCGATCCCGACGCCTGAACGCGCGCGTCGCCCGGATCCGCGCGCTTCCATGCAGTCCCCGTCGCTCGGCTGGCCGAAGGGCCGCCGGCTGCTGTTGATGCGGCACGGCGAGACCTACGAGCCGCGCCTCGACGCGGCGATGCCGAGCGCCGACGACGATCCCGCGCTGCCGCTCACCGCACGCGGCCGCGAGCAGCTGCGCGAGATCGCGGCGTGGATCGCGCACGCGGACATCCAGGCGGCGTGGGCGTCGCCGTTCGCGCGCGCGCAAGAGACGGCGCGCATCGTGGCCGAGCCGCACGGGCTCGCGGTCGGGACGCTGCCCGCGCTGCGCGAGCTGCCGCTGTACGGGCCGCCCGGCGGCACGCTGCGCGACGTCGCGCAGCGCTATCTCGCGCTGATGCGCGATCTCGCCGCGCGGCCGCTCCACGAGGTGCCGCTCGACGGCCCGCACACGCTCGGCGAGTTCCTCGACGCCGCGCTCGCGTCGCTGCGCGACGCCGTCGAGCAGGCGAGCGGCACGGTGCTCGTCGTGGCGCACGGCGGCCTCAACCGCTTCCTGCTCGGTCACTGGCTCGGCATGCCGCCCGAGCGCGCGATCGCGATCGAGCAGAACTTCGCGTGCGTCAACGTGGTGGAGTTCGTCGGCAGCGGGCGGCCGTGGGTGCGCGCGCTGAACGTGACGCTGCACGATCCGCTCAAGTCGCACGCGCCCGGCATCTGAAGGCGCGCGCCGCCAGCAGGGGGAACCGATGTCGCATCCGCTCCACGAGATCCGCAGCAGCGGCGCGCCGGCGCCGATCGGACCGTACTCGCAGGCGATCGCCGTCGGCGACCTGCTGTTCGCGTCGGGCCAGATCCCGCTCGATCCCGCGACCGGCAAGCTGGTCGAGGGCGGCATCGAGGCGCAGACCGAGCGCGTGCTCGCCAACGTGAAGGGCATCCTCGCGGCCGCGGGGCTCTCGCTCGCGCGCGTCGTCAAGGTGAGCGTGTTCCTCGCCGACCTCGGGGACTTCGCCGCGATGAACGAGATCTACGCGCGACACTTCGACGCGTTCCCGAAGCCCGCGCGCTCGACCTTCCAGGTCGCCAAGCTGCCGGCCGGCGCGCGCATCGAGATGGAGGTGATCGCGGTCCGCTGATCAGCCGGCGGACGCGGCGGGCCCGCCGTAGTCGCGCGCCAGGCGCTCCAGGTTCACCGCGTTGATCGCGAAGTGCGCGGCGATCGGCGCCACCAGGTTGCCGGTCGCCTCGTAGAGCCCGCCGAGCAGCAGCCCGGCCGCGAACGAGAACGCGCACCACGGCAGCAGGTCGCGGCGCGGCACCAGGTGCGCGAGCGCGAACACCGCGCTCGCCGCGACGAGTCCGATCTCCGGCTGCAGCGCGCCGCGGAACAGCGCCTCCTCGCCGACCGCGCTGGTCGCGGCGAGCGCGAGGCAGTGGCGCCGCTCGAGCGGACCGATCGCGGCGCCGAGCGCGCGCGCGAGCGCGCGGCCCATCTCGGTGCGGCGCACCAGCTCGGCGGACAGCGCGATCACGAGCGCGCCGGCCGCGAGCCCGAGCAGCGGATCGCGGATCCAGTGCACCGCGACGTCCGGGTCGGCGCGCAGCAGGCTCCGCTCGCGCACGCCCGCGCGCCACCCCCACGCGAGCGCCGCCAGCACGGCGTAGAGCGCGGTCGACGCGACCACCAGCCGGCGCGGCGAGAGCCGCGCGACGTCCCTCGGCTGGGGCTCGCCGCGCGGTCGGATCGGCCCCGGGGCGGGCTCGCGCAGGGCGGGACTCCTTCGTTGACGCGCCGTCCGGGACGGGTAGCTTGGCGGCGTCGGGCTCGGTGCCTTGGAGGGTACCGGCCCTTTTCTTTCTGATCCTTCTGGTTCCTTCTGGTTGCTTCTGGTCTGGGTCGCCGTGCGAGCGGGACGCTCGCTGCGGCTCGAGCCACCCACCCGCCGGAGCGCTCCGATTCCGCTCCCATCCTGGGAGGCTCCGGTCGAACCAGTCCGAGCGGCGGGCGAGACGTCCCGGCCGCAGCGGGAGATCCGCGCGATGGCAGAACGAGTGCCCATGCGGCCCGGCAGCTACGCCGCGCTCGAGGCCGAGCTGAAGCGCCTCAAGACGGTGGACCGGCAGCGCATCGTCAAGGAGATCGAGGTCGCGCGCGCGCACGGCGACATCTCGGAGAACGCGGAGTTCGAGGCGGCCAAGGAACGCCAGGCGCAGATCGAGGCGCGCATCGCGCAGATCGAGGACAAGCTGGCGCGCGCGCAGGTGATCGACCCGAAGGGCCAGAGCCCCGACGCCGTTCGCTTCGGCGCGACCGTCGAGCTGATGGACACGGAGAGCGGCGACGAGGTGACCTACACCATCGTCGGCGAGGACGAATCCGACGCCGCGCGCGGGCTGATCTCGGTCGGCTCGCCGATCGCGCGCGCGCTGCTCGGCAAGCCGGTGGACGAGGTCGTCGCCGTGCAGGTGCCGCGCGGAAAGCGCGAGTTCGAGATCCGCAGCATCCGCTTCGAGTGACGCGCGGCTCTAGTTCGGAGCGCCCCGATCCGATTTGATTTTCGGGGTCCAATTCCTAGAATGCCGGCCCGTTCCCCGGTAGCTCAGTTGGTAGAGCAATCGGCTGTTAACCGATTGGTCGCAGGTTCGAGTCCTGCCCGGGGAGCCAACCTCTCGACGCGCTCCGCGCGCGCCGCCGGCCCGATCGGATCGGCGCGATGACGAAGGCCCGCTGGATCGCGCTCGCCGCAGCGCTCTCGCTGGCCGCGCCCGTGGCCGCCTGGCTGGCCTGGCGCAGCGCGATCGCGTGGCTCGAACGCGAGATCGCGAGCGCGCTCGGACCCGGAAGCCGCGTCGAGTCGGTGCAGGCGGATGCGAGCGGCGTCGAGATCCGCGGCCTCTCGCTGCCCGGCGGCGACGGCTGGCCCGCGGCCGAGAGCCTGCGCGCGGAGCGCGTGCACGTCGCGCCGAGCTGGCGTTCGCTGCTCGCGCACGACGTGCGCATCGCGCGCGTCGAGATCGAAGGCCTCGCGCTCTCCGCGCTGCGCACGCGCGACGGCCGGGTGCGGCTGCTGCCCTCGCTGCTCGAGCGCCCCGCCGGCGACGAGGCGCCGCGCAGCGCAGCGCCGGAGTCCGGCGCCGCTACGCGCGGCGTTCGCGTCGACGAGATCCGCGTCACGAACGGCGTCGCCGAGCTCCACGACGCCAGCGTGGGGCGCACCCCGTGGAAGCTGCGGCTCGCCGAGATCGACGCGACGGTGCGCGACGTCGCGGCCCCCGCGCTCGCGGATCGCATGCCGGTGCAGGTGTCCGCCGTGCTCGACGGACCCGAGCGCGACGGGCGCGTCGCGCTCTCGGGCTGGGTGATCCCGAGCAGCGGCGACCTCGAGCTGCGCGCGGAGCTGGTGTCGGCGGACCTGCTCGCGCTGCGTCCCTATCTGATCGAAGCGACGAAGGCGCGGCTCGCGCACGGCACGCTCGACCTCGCGCTCGAGGCCGCCGTGCGCGACCGGCGCCTGCACGCGCCCGGCCGTCTCACCTTGTCCGATCTCGCGTTCGCGCCGGGCGGCAGCGCGTCGGCGCGCGTGCTCGGCGTGCCGCGCGATCTGCTGCTCGCGGGCCTGCGCGCGAAGGGCGGCCGCATCGCGCTCGACTTCGTGCTCGACGGCCGCGTCGACGACCCGCGCTTCTCGCTCAACGAGCAGGTCGGCACGCGCGTCGCCGTCGCGCTCGCCAAGGAGCTCGGCGTCAGCGTCGGCGGTCTCGCGCGCGGCACGCTGGGCCTCGGGATCGAAGGCGTCGAGGGCGCCGGCCGCGCCGCGAGCGGCGTCGGCGCCGCGCTGAAGAGGCTGCTGCCCGGCCGCTAGCGAGCGAAGTCTTTCGAGCGAGGAGCCGACGCGCGCCGACACCCGCGTGCGAGCGGCGCGCAGCGAGCCGCCGCTGGTTTCGCGCGCAGTCTCGGCCGATACACTCCGCCCCCGGCGCGGGACGCCGGTCCCGCCGCGGGGAGAGAGGACGCATGCGCAGAGGACGAGTGGCAGGCGCGCGGCGCGCGCGGACCGCGATCGGGCTCGGGCTCCTCTGCCTCGTCGCGACGCTGCCGGGCCACGCGCAGGAGGCCGAGTCGCCGGCCGCCGCGCAGGCCGCTCCTCCGCCCGCACGGCCGCGCGCGGCGGCGGCGCCCAAGGCCGCGGAGACGCCGGCGCCGAGCGAGTTCGCCTGGATCCGCGGCGAGGTCCGCGTCAACTACCGCGTGTCGCCGACGCCCAACGCGACGCCGCTCGGCATCGTCACGACCGGCGATCGCGTCGGCATCCTCGAGCGGCGCAGCGGCTGGGCGCGCGTGCTGATCGGCGACGACGGCGTCGGCTGGCTGCCGGAGAACCTGCTCGACACGACGCCGCCGCCGCTCGAACACATCGCGCAGCTCGAGGCGCAGATCGCCGATCTGCGCGCACAGCTCGAGGCCGCCGAGCAGGAGGCGAACGGCCTGCGCGATCAGGTCGCGCAGCTCTCGGGCAAGGACGCCGAGCGCGAGGAGGCGATGCGCCGCCTCAGCGAGGAGAACCGCGACCTGCGCGCCGGCGAGCGCTGGCCCTATCTCGTGACGGGCGCGTCGATCCTCGGCATCGGGCTGGTCGTCGGCCGCTTCCTGCGCGGCGCCAGCTCGCGGCGCTCGTACTCCCGCATCCGCTGACGAGGTCGAAACGTGGACGACGTGCTTCGCATCGAGCCCGCGATCCGCTGCGGCGTCGTCTTGACCGGCGGCGACGGCGCCGCCACGCGACGCAACGCGCAGCGCATCGAGGCGCTCGGCTTCGACTCGCTCTGGGTCGGCGACCACGTGGCGTTCCACGTCCCGATCCCCGACTCGCTCACGATGCTCGCGTTCGCGGCCGCGGTGACCGAGCGCGTCGCGCTCGGCACGGCGGTGTATCTGTTGCCGCTGCGGCCGCCGGCGCTGATCGCCAAGACCACCGCGACGCTCGACCTGCTCTCCGGCGGGCGGCTCGTGCTCGGCGTCGGCGTCGGCGGCGAGTTCCCGCCGGAGTTCGCCGCGGTCGGCGTGCCCGTCGCCGAACGCGGCGCGCGCGCCGACGAGGCGATCGAGGTGGTGCGCCGGCTGTGGACGGAAGACCGCGTCGCGCACGAAGGCCGCCACTTCCGCTTCGGCCCCGTCACGATCGCGCCCAAGCCCGCCCGCGTGCCGCCGATCTGGGTCGGCGGCCGCGCCGACGCCGCGATGCGTCGCGCCGGCCGCGCGGGCGACGGCTACCTCTCGCACATGTGCGCCGCGGACAAGTACCGCGAGAACCTCGAGCTGATCGCGAAGACCGCGCGCGAGAGCGGGCGCCGCGACGTCGCGTTCACGCCCGCCGCGTTCCTGTTCACCTTCCTCGAGGAGCGCTACGAGGTCGCGCACGAGAAGGCGTCGGCGCTGCTCGGCACGATCTACGCGCGCGACTTCCGCGAGGCGTCGAAGAAGTACTGCCTGCTCGGGCGGCCGGCCGACTGCCTCGAGCAGATGCGCGCGTTCGCGCGCGCGGGCTGCCGGCACTTCGTCCTCGTGCCGCTCTCGGACCCCGCCGCGTTCGCGGAACGCGCGGCCGCCGAGATCCTGCCCGAGCTGCGCGCATCGACGTTCTGATGCGCTAGACCCGGGTGGCCGCGTGCCGCGCCTCGCGCACCGGGCCCAGCAGGAGTGGACGCAGAGCCCGTGGCGAGCACGCAGGACGGAGCGATCGCGGCCGGCGACGTCGGCGCCGACCGGCTGTCGGCCCGCGACGTGCTGCGCGTGCTCGTGCGCTGCGTGCGCATCCTCGGGTCCGCGCGCTGGCACCTGGTCGGACTGTGCGCCGGCTTCGCGGCGCTCGCGCTCGCGCTCTTGCCGCCGTCGCTGCTGTTCCTCGACCTGTTCTGGACGCGCGCGCTGCAGGGCGAGCCGCTGCCGGCGATCCAGGCGTGGCTGCTGCGCCTCGATCCCGCCGTCGCGGTGAACGTCGGCGCACTCTCCGAGGACGTGCGCCAGAGCGTCGCGCTGCGCACGGTGCTCGCCGGCGTCGCGATCGCCGCGGTCGCGACGCCGCTCGTGTTCGCGCTCTTCTACTACCAGATCTGGATCCTGCAGCGCGTGAACCAGGCGCTGCGCGTCGACCTGATGGACCGGCTGCAGTCGCTCTCGCTGCGCTTCCACAGCGAGGCGCGCGTCGGCGACGCGCTCTACCGGCTCACGCAGGACAGCGCGATGGTGACGCAGCTCGTGGACGTCGTGCTGCTCGCGCCGCTCTACGCCGTGGGCGGCTTTCTGTTCGCGATCGCGATCACGACGGCGATCGACCCGCGCTTCACGCTGCTGCTGCTCGCCGCGCTGATCCCGGCGCTCGCGCTCGGCCGCAGCTTTTCGACGCCGATGCGCCGCGACTTCCGGCGCGCCCGCGAAGCGAACGCGGCGCTCACGGCGCAGATCCAGGAGGTCGTGTCGGGGATTCGCGTGCTGAAGGCGTACGGCGCCGAGCGCGCGGCGCAGGCGCGCTTCGCCGCGGCGTCGCGCGGCGCCTTCGACGCGGCCTTCCGCGCGCGCCATCGCTTCGCGGTGTACGCGATCCTGCTCTTCCTCTCGGTGGGCGCGGTGCTGGTGGCCGCGACCGCGTGGGGCGCGTTCGAGGCGCGCGAGCAGGCGACGCTGTTCGCCGCGCGCCTGTTCGCCGCGACGGGCGTGGTCGCGTGGAGCCTCGGCGTCTTCCAGTTCTTCAAGGACCGCTTCGGCGACGGCACCAACTCGGTGCGGCGCCTGTTCCGCACCTGGGCGCGCGTGCAGGACGTCGCGGTCGGCCTCGATCGCGTGCTCGAAGTGCTCGACCGCGAGCCCGAGGTGCGCGACGCGGCCGGCGCGCGCGCGCTCGCCGGCGTGCGCAGCGGACTCGTCTTCCGCGGCGTCGGCTTCCGCTACCGCCCCGACCGGCCCGCGCTCGAGACGGCCGACTTCGCCGTGCCGGTGGGCGCGATCACGGCGGTGGTCGGGCCGACCGGCGCGGGCAAGAGCACGCTGCTCGCGCTCGCGCTGCGGCTGTTCGATCCCGACCGCGGCGCCGTCGAGATCGACGGCCAGGATCTGCGCGGGATCGCCGTCGAGAGCCTGCGCCGCCACGTCGCGATCGCGCTCCAGGAGAACCTGCTGTTCGGGACCACGATCCGCGAGAACATCCGCTACGCGGTGCCGCACGCGAACGACGCCGCGGTGCGCGCCGCCGCCGAGGTCGCCTGCGCCGACGAGTTCATCGCGCGGCTCCCGCTCGGTTACGACACGCCGCTCGGCGAGCGCGGCGCCAAGCTCTCGACCGGCCAGCGCCAGCGGCTCTCGATCGCGCGCGCGGTGCTGAAGGATGCGCCGATCCTGCTGCTCGACGAGCCGACCGCATCGCTCGACGTCGACACCGAGCGCCGCGTGCTCGCCAACCTCGCGGCGTGGGGCAAGGAGCGCGCGATCCTGATCGTGACGCACCGGCTCTCGACGGTGCGCCAGGCGGACCGCATCGCCGTGCTCGCCGCGGGCCGCGTCGTCGAGGTCGGCACGCACGACGAGCTGGTCGCGCGCGAGGGCGGCGCGTACCGCCGGCTGGTCGCGACCGAGACGCGCGGCGCGCGGCCGGGCGCGGCGATCTGATGGCCGCCGCCGCGCCGCCGCTCGGGCCGGCCGCCGCGTTGCGCCGCGTGCTGCGCTACGCGGCGCCGTTCCGCGCGCGGTTCGCCGTGAAGCTCGCGCTGCTGCTCGCCAGCATCGGGCCGCTCGTGCTGCTGCCGTGGCCGGGCAAGATCGTGATCGACCACGTGATCGAGTCGGTGCCGCTCGATCCCGCCGCCTATCCCTTCTTCCTGCGCCCCGCGCTCGCGCCGCTCGCCGGCGCGGCGCCCGGCGAGATCCTGCTGTGGACCGTCGTCGCGCAGCTCGTGCTGCTGGTCGTGGTGGGCGGCTTCGGCGCGAGCTTCCGCGAGCAGGACACCGCCGACGCCTACCTCGCGGGCGGCCACGACACGCAGACGCGCACCGAGAACGAGGCCAACGCCGGCTTCTCGCTCTCGGGCGGGCTGCTCGGCTGGCTCGACTTCCGCTGGACGATGCGGCTCACGCAGGACCTGAACCACCACTACCGCACCAGCCTCTTCGAGCGCGTGCACCAGCTCCCGATGACCGCCTTCGACGACGAGCGCATCGGCGACGCCGTGTACCGCGTCATGATCGACACGCCGTCCATCACCACGGCGTGTCACCGCATCCTGCTGACGCCGGTCGGCTCGACCGCGATGATCGCCGCCGCGGCGTTCGCGATGGCGGTCTCCGCCCAGAGCCGGCCGGAGCTGATGTTCGCGGCGCTCGCGATGATCCCGGTGGCGCTGCTCGCGAGCCTGCCGCTCGCCACCTCGATGCGGCGGCGCAGCCACGCGAGCCGCGCGGCGGGCGCCGTCACGACGTCGACCGCCGAGGAGGGGCTCGCGCAGGTGCTCGCCGTGCAGAGCATGGGCGCCGGCGCGCAGCAGCGCGCGCACTTCGACCGCGACTCGTGGTCGTCGTTCGGCGCGTACCGCGCGGTGGTGCGCACCAGCATGGCGGCCTTCCTGCTCGGCTTCGTGCCGGGCTCGATCGTGGTCGGCTGGGCGCTGATGCACGCGGCCGGGCTCGTGATCACGGGCGAGCTGACGCGCGGCCACTTCCTCGTGATCTTCACCTACTTCGTGCAGGCCTCGATCGCCGCGGTCAGCCTCGGCGCGCTCTGGTTCGACCTGCAGGGCGCGGCGGCCGGGCTCGAGCGCGTCTTCTTCCTGATGGACCAGCCGGCCGAGCGCGACGCAGACGGCGCGCGCCCGTTCCCCGGGCTGCGCGGCGGCCTGCGCTTCGAGTCGGTCGGCTACCGCTACCCGGACGGCACGCGCGCGCTCGACGGCGTGTCGTTCGAGGCGCGCGTCGGCACGCTCAGCGCGGTCGTGGGTCCCGCGGGCTCGGGCAAGACGACGCTCGCGCACCTGGCCGCGCGCTTCCTCGAGCCCAGCGAGGGCCGCGTGCTGCTCGACGGCGAGGACGCGCGGCGCTGGACGCGCGACTCGCTGCAGGCGCGCATCTCGTACGTGTTCCAGGAGACCTTCCTGTTCGACGGCACGGTCGCGGAGAACCTCCGCCTCGGCGCGCCCGACGCGAGCGACGAGCGGCTGTGGCGCGCGCTCGACGAGGCGCGCGCCACCGAGTTCGTGTCGCGCCTGCCGCAAGGTCTCGCGACGCGCGTCGGACGCGGCGGCAGCCAGCTCTCGGTGGGACAGCGCCAGCGGCTCGCGATCGCGCGTGCGCTGGTGCGCGAGAGCGACGTGCTGATCCTCGACGAGCCGACCAGCGCGCTCGATCCCGAGACCGAGACGGCGCTCGTCGAGTCGCTGCACGCGGCGGGGCGCGAGCGGCTGGTGCTGGTGATCGCGCACCGCCTCTCGACGATCCGCAGCGCGCACCAGATCCTGTTCCTCGGCGACGGCCGCCTCGTCGAGCGCGGCACGCACGACGAGCTGATGGCGCGCCCGGAGGGCGCCTACCGCCGCTTCGTCGAGCTCCAGGCGATCGGCGCGTAGCGCTTCTTCGCCTCGTCGGGCGAGAGCTTCGCCGCCTTCGCGATCGCCTCGAGCCGCTTCGGGTCGTCGAGGTCCGCCTGCTCGACGCGCGTTTGCAGCGCGCGCGCGGCCCGGAACCAGTTGGTGCCGGTGTCGACGTCGCGCACGCGCGTCTTGCCCGTCTTCGCGTCCATCAGCTCGCTGAACGGGACCGGCACGATCTGGTCGTCGCGGCGCGTGATCAGCACGTTGTAGGTGCCCGAGAGCAGCGTGAAGACGGCGCCGGCGCCGAGGTCGCGCGTGTAGTCGCGGTCGAAGGCGGTCGGCTTGTGACAGCGCAGCTCGTAGCCGACGTCCTTCTCGCCCGTCGCGATCTTCACGCCGCGCGCGGCGAGCGACTCGCCCACCGCGTCCTTCAGCAGCTTGCCGAGCGGCACCTCGGCGAGCCGGATGTGGCCGTGCTCGTCGCGCGGCACGTCCTTCAGGAAGTCCAGCTCGTCCTGGTCGAAGCGCTCGGCGACGCCCTCGGCGATCACCGCGACGCCGTCGGCCCGGCCCTCGAAGGCGAGCCGCTTCACGATCGCGCCCTCGATCGTGCGCACCACGTCCTCGAGGTGGATCGTGCCGTCCGGGAACTCTTCGGGGATCACCGTGATCGGCGCGCCCGCGCTCTTGCCGGTGCCGAGCGCCAGCGAGCCCGACTTGCGGCCCATCACGACCACGAAGAACCAGCGGCCCGTCGTCTCGCAGTCCTCGATCAGGTTCTCGACGATCGTGGTCGCGAGCTCGCGCGCGGTCTCGTAGCCGAAGGTCGGGATGCCGGCCGGCAGCGGCAGGTCGTTGTCGATCGTCTTCGGCACGTGCGCGACCTTGATGCGCCCGTCCGCCTGCTCGGCGACGCGCCGCGCCGAGAACGCGGTGTCGTCGCCGCCGATCGTGATCAGGTGGTCCACGCCGAGCGAGGTCAGCGACTTCACCACCGCCTCGAGCGTCTCCGCCTTTTTGGTCGGGTTGGCGCGCGAGGTGTGCAGGATCGAGCCGCCCCGGAGGTGCACCGAGCCGACGTCCGCGAGCGTCAGCTCGCGCACGTGTTGCGTGTCGCCCTCCATCAGCCACTTGAAGCCGTCGAGGCAGCCGACGACGCGCGCGCCGCTCTTCAAGGCGACGGTCGCCGCGGCGCCGATCACGCCGTTGATGCCCGGAGCGGGTCCGCCGCCGACGACGATTCCGAAGGTGGCCATCGAGTCCTCCACTGGGGTTCGGGTCGCGCGCCCGGAGCGGCGCCGGAACGGCAAGATGACTGCCGGCCCCTGGGCTGACAAGCCGCGGCGCGCGGTGACGCAACGCGGCCGGCAGCGCCGGAAATCGTCACCCCGCGGCGCGTGCGCGGGGCGTGAAGCGAGCGCGCAGCGCCGCGCGCAAGCGCGCGGGCGGGCGTCGGCTTCGCGACCGCGCGTGCGGGAAACGGCCGCACCGGCATGCGGTTTGCGCTTCCGCCGCCGCGAAGGAGGACGCACCATGCACCGACTCCGCGTCTTCGCCGGTCTCCTGCTCGCCGGCGCGCTCGCCGCTCCCGCCGCCGCGATCCCGATCGCGCCCGCCGCGTTCGGCGCCGCCGCGCTCGTCGAGAGCTTCGAAGCGATCCCGCTCGGCGCGAACATCCGGATCGGGATGGGCACGAGCCTGCTCGAGCCGGGCACCACATCCGCCTGGACGTTCGCGAGCGGCGTCGTGCTGACGAGCCCGGTCCCGAACCCGGGCGTGCTGAGCCGCGGCGCCTTCGTGCACGACCTCGCGCGCGCCACCGACGTCACCAACAACTGGGGCGCGACGGGCGTCATCAACGACCCGACCGACGTGCCCTTCGGCGACGCCTATCTCGGCGCGTTCCATCCGAGCACCGGCACCGCCTCGATCGAGCTCTCGTTCGCGACGCCGGTGGATCGCGTCGGCGCCTACGTGAGCGGCGTCGCGGGCTCGACGATCACGCTGCGCGTCTACGACGCCGGCGGCGCGCTGCTCGAGACGGTGTCGGCGGGCGCGGTCCCGCTGGCGAGCTGGAGCGGCAACTTCCTCGGCGTGCAGCAGCCGGGCCGCATCGCGCGCATCGTGTTCACGGCGCCCGACTTCGGCCTCGACGCGCTCACCTTCGAGGACAGCCCGCTGCTCGTGCCCGAGGCGTCGACGATCCACGCGCTCGCGCTCGGGCTCGTCGGGCTGTGGGGCCTCGCGACGCTGGGCCGCCGGCCGGCCGCGGCGCGCTACTGAGAACGGCCGAGGCCGCGCAGCAGCGCGGCCTTGAAGCCCGACGTCGCGCGCTGCGCGTGCGGCGTCCGCGCCGCGCCGGCGTACGGCGCCGTCGCGCGTGCGGGGACGATGCCGAGGTCGGCCGCGACCTCCTCCGCGAGGTTGCGCAGCTCGCGGTGCACGCTCGTGCCGCGCGCGTGGTGCAGCACCGAGAGCGGGCGGCCGCTCTCGCTGTTGAGCGCCTCGACGCGCGGACTGCGCGAGAGCGACGTCTCGTAGAGCGCCCAGCCGCGCGCGCGGATCTCCGCGCGCAGCCGGCCCGCCAGCTCCTCGCCGGTCGCCTCGATGTGCGTGCGGCGGTCGACCAGCGTGAGCAGCACGCGCGCCTGCTTGGCGCGGCCCGCGCGCTCGAGGATCGCGAACACCTTGCCGGCCTCCTCGAGCGAGGTCCAGTCGGAGACGGGCACGATGACGCGGTCGGCGGCGTGGAGCGCGTTGCGCGTGAGCGCCTCGAGATCGCTCTTGGTGTCGACGATCACGAGGCCCGGCCACTCGGTGTGATCGAGGATGCGGCGCAGCGTCTCGGGATCGTCGGCGCGCGCCTTCAGCAGCGAGGTGTCCGGCGCCGACGGCACGTAGTGGACGCCGTACTGCCCCATGTGCACCAGCCGCTCGAAGCTGCGCTCGGCCCAGCCGTGCTTCACGTTGCCGTCGCCGATCGGCTCGCCCTCGAAGCCGAACATGCGCTCGATCACGCCCTGGTCGTCGAGCGAGAAGATCAGGATCGGCAGGTCTTCGTGGAGCGCGCGCAGGTAGATCGCGAGATTGGTCGCGACGGTGGTCTTGCCGACGCCGCCCTTGTTCGACGACACCGCGAGCACGTGGCCGCGCCGGACCGGCGGCAGCTCGTCGGGGCCGTCGTCGTCGGAGGCGAAATGTTCGCGGGAGAAGTCCGACACGCGCGGCAATGTACCGGGGTCGCGCGTGACGCGCCCGGGCTGCCGGCAGGCTATGGTCGCCGGATGCGTGCCGTCGCCATCATTCCCGCGCGCTTCGCGGCATCGCGCTTCCCCGGCAAGCCGCTCGCGAAGATCGCGGGCGTGCCGCTCCTGCAGCGCGTTTGGGAAGGAGCGCGCACGGCCAAATCGGTCGGGCGCGTGATCGTCGCGACCGACGACCCGCGCATCGTCGCCGCCTGTCGCGGCTTCGGCGCCGAGGTCGCGATGACGCGCGCGTCGCACCCGACCGGCACCGACCGCATCGCGGAGGTCGCCGCGGGCGTCGACGCCGACGTCGTCGTCAACGTGCAGGGCGACGAGCCGCTGATCGAAGGGCACGTGATCGACGCGGCGGTCGAGCTGCTCGCCGCCGATCCCGCGCTCGCGATGTCGACCGTCGCGCACGCCGCCGAGCCCGGCGCGCAGGACGATCCGAACCGCGTGAAGGTGGTGATCGATCGCCGCGGGCGCGCGCTCTACTTCTCGCGCAGCCCCCTGCCCTACGTGCGCGACGTCGCGCCGCCGCAGATCTGGCAGCACGTCGGGCTGTACGTCTACCGCCGCCCCTTCCTGCTCGAGTTCGTGCAGCTCGCGCCGGCCGCGCTCGAGCGCGCCGAGTCGCTCGAGCAGCTGCGCGCGCTCGAGAACGGCTTCGCGATCGGCGTCGCGACCGTCGAGGGCTGGCGCAGCGTGCCGGTGGACGTGCCCGGCGACGTCGCGCTCGTCGAAGCGGTGCTGCGCGAGCGCAGCCGGTGCTGACCGCGGTGCTGCTCGGCTTCGCGCTCGGCATCCGGCACGCGGCCGATCCCGACCACGTCGCGGCGATCGCGGCGCTCGTCGCGCGGCACCGCCGCGTCGGCGTCGCGGCCCGCATCGGCGCCGCGTGGGGGCTCGGGCACAGCGCCACGATCTTCGCGGTGGGCGGCGCGCTGGTCGCGCTGCGCATTGCGGTCCCGCCGCGCTGGACGCTGTACGCCGAGCTGGCGGTCGCGGCGATCCTGATCGGGCTCGGCGTCGCCAATCTGCGTCGCCTGCTCGGCGAGCCCGCGCACGCGCACGCCGCGCACGGCCTCGGCGGCTCGGGGCTGCGCGCCTTCGCGGTGGGCATCGCGCACGGCCTCGGCGGCAGCGCGGCCGTCGCGCTGCTCGCGCTCGCCGCCATGCCGACGACGCAGGCCGCGGTCGCGTACCTCGGCATCTTCGGCATCGGCACCGTCGGCGGGATGGTCGCGCTCTCGCTGGGGCTCGGCTGGCCGCTCGCCGCGGCCGGCGCGCGGCCCGCGTTCTCGCGCTGGGTGCTGGCCGGGAGCGGCGCGCTCTCGATCGGCGTCGGCCTCTATCTCGCCTACGCCGTCGGCAGCAGCGCCCTCGCGCTCTGATGCGGGCGTCTTGATCGGACGACTGCTCCCCATCTACTTCCTGTCGGGACTCGGCGCCGTGGCGGCCGAGGCCGTCTGGATGCGCTGGCTGCGCGAGCTGCTCGGCGCGACCGCGCCCGCCGCGTCCGCGACGCTCGTCGCGTTCTTCGCGGGACACGCGGCCGGCGCGGCGTGGATGGCGCGCCGCTCCGCGCGCGGCGCCGACGCGAACCCGCTGGTCACCTATGGCCGGCTCGAGATCGCCGCGGCCGTCGGTGCGATGGCGGTGCCCGCGCTGCTCTGGCTCGGCGAGCAGGCGCTCGGCCTCGTCTACGACTCCGTGCAGGGCGCGCCGGGCGCGCTCGCGCTCGTGCGCTTCGCGATCGCGCTCGGCGCGACCTTCCCCGCCGCGTTCTGCTTCGGCGCCACCTTCCCCGCGATCGCGAGCGCCGCCGTCGGCGCGACGCGCGAGCTCGGCGCGCGCGGCGGCGCGCTCTACGCCGTCAACACGCTCGGCGCCGCGCTCGGCACCGCGCTCGCCGTCTTCTGGCTCCCCGGCCTCGTCGGCGTGCACGTCACCTACTCCATCTCCACCAGCGCGCTCCTGCTCGCCGCCCTCGGCGCCTTCGTCCTCGCGCGCCGGCAGCCCACTGCTCCGGCCGCGCTCGGCGCCCAAACGGAGGTCGGCGCACCGGCACGGCCCTCGCGCGCCGAACGCCGGCGCGCGAAGCAGCCGGCCCGACACCGCACGGCGTCTCCTCCGCGCGCGCACCGCCACCCCGCCACCCGCGAGCTCCGCCCGCGCACGCTGCTGCTCCTCGCCGCCCTCTCGGGCTTCGGCGCGTTCGCGCTCCAGGTGCTGCTCGTGCAGTCGTTCGCGCAGGTGTCGAACCAGTCGATCCACGCGTTCGGCGCGGTGCTGGTCGCGGTGCTGCTCGCGATCGCCGCCGGCGGCGCCGCGGTCGCGGCGCACGAGCGCCGCCCGCTGCTCGATCCGCGCACGCTGCTCGGGATCGCGCTCGTCGCGGCCGCGCTCGCGACCGCCGTCTTCCCGTTCTGGCTCGAGCGGCGCACGAACGGCTTCGAGTACGTCGGCGGCGCGGGCGGCGGCTTCGCCTACTTCGGCGCGCTGCTCGGCACGGTGCTGGCGAGCGCCGGTCCCGCGCTGCTCGCGGTCGCGCTGGTCTTCCCCGCGACCTTCGCCGCCGCGGGCCGCCGCGACGGCGCGGGCCGCGCCGGCCACGTGCTCGGCCGCCTCGTCGTCGCGAACACCGCGGGCGCGATCGCCGGCGCGCTGGCCGCCCCCTACCTGCTGCTGCCGATCGCGGGCCTGTGGCCGGCGTTCGCCGCGCTCTCGCTGCTGTACGGGATCGGCGCCGTGTTCGTGCCGGAGGTGAGCCTGCGCTGGCGCGTGCGCCGCGACCTCGTGCTGGTGATGGGCTGGATGGCGGTGTGGCTGCGCGCGAGCCCGCTCGCGGTGCCGCCCGTCGCGCTCGCCGAGGGCGAGGAGCTGATCGCCGCGGCCGCGACGCCGGCCGCCGTCGTCGCGGTCGTCGCGAAGGACGGCGAGCGTCTGATCCGCATCGACAGCCACTACGCGCTCGGCGGCACCGCGGAGCGCGTGCACCACGAGCGCCAGTCGCACCTGCCGCTCGTGCTCGCGCCGCACGCGCGGCGCGTCGCGTACGTCGGCTCCGCGACCGGCATCAGCGCGGGCGGCGCGCTCGCGCACCCGATCGAGTCGCTGCACCTGGTCGAGCTGGTGCCGGGCGTCGCCGACGCCGCGCGCACGTTCTTCCGGGACGCCAACCGCGGCGTGTACGAGGACCCGCGCACGCACGTCGTGGTCGACGACGCGCGCAACTTCCTGCGCTGGACGGGCGCGCGCTTCGACGTCGTCGTCGCCGACCTCTTCGTGCCGTGGCAGGCGGGCGCCGGCTCGCTCTACACGCGCGAGCACTTCCAGGCCGTGCGCGAGCACTTGCTCGAGAACGGCCTCTTCTGCCAGTGGCTGCCGCTCTACCAGCTCGCGCAGCCCGAGCTCGAGTCGATCGTCGCGACCTTCCAGGAGGTGTTCCCGCGCAGCGCGGTGTTCCGCGGCGACTTCTACGGGCGCTTCCCGATCGCGGCGCTGGTCGGCTGGCCCGGCGAGGTCGCGACGCCCGATGCGATCGCGGCCGCGACCGTGCGGCTCGCCGCCGCCGGCGTCGCCGATCGCTGGGTCGCGGATCCGGCGGGGCCGTGGGCGCTGTACGCGGGCCCGCTGATGCCGCTCGTGCGCGAGCTCGCCGACGTGCCGCGCAACACCGACGCGCGTCCGCTCGTCGAGCGCCTGGCCGCGTCGACACACGCCGGTGGCAGCCGCGGCAAGCTCGATCCCGTCGTGGGCCTGCGCTGGATCGCCTTCACCGACCGCCTGCGCGCCGCGGCGCGCGCGACGGGCGATCCGCTCTGGCGCACGCGCGGCATCGACGAGCGCCGCGCGATCGACGGCGGCGCCGCGCTGCAGGCGGCGGGCGCGCACTACGCCGCGGGCGACACCGACGCGGCGGCGCGCGCGTTCGCGCTCGCGGCCGATCTGCTGCCGGCGCGCCTCGTCGCCGACGCCGCCGAGGACCCGACCGCCGCGGAGCTGTGGAGCGCGGAGTGAACGGCGGGTCGGCCAGCCGTCGCGCTCCGCAGCTTCCAGACTTTGCACCGCACACGCGCCCGCCGCGCGCCCGGCGCGCTGCGCTGCGCGCGCGCGTCGCGATCTTCCGGCACGACGCGTGCAGTGGGTTCGCGACGCGGGGTCACGGAGCTTTCCATCGCGGCGCGACACGGGCGATCGACACGGGCGGGGCCCGTGCACGGCGCGCGACTCGAGACCGGCATCGCCGGGCTCGACCGCATTCTGGACGGCGGCTTGCTGCCGGGCGGTCTGTATCTGCTCGCGGGCTGCCCGGGCTCGGGCAAGACGGTGCTCTCCAACCAGGTCTGCTTCGAGCTCGCGCGTCGCGGCGCGCACTCGCTCTACCTCACGCTGCTGACCGAGTCGCACGCACGCATGGTGCAGAACACCTCGAGCTTCGCGTTCTTCGACCGCGCCGCGGTCGGCGCGTCGATCGTCTACGCGAGCGCCCACCCCGCGCTGCGCGATCGCGGCCTCGACGGGCTGCGCCTGCTGATCGACGCCGAGATCCAGCGCCTGCGTCCGACGCTCGTCGTGATCGACGGCATCACCGCCGTTTCGGAGGCGGCGGCGTCGAACGCCGAGTTCCGCCACTTCCTCGGCAAGCTGCGCGCGACGCTCGAGCTGCACGGCGCGACCGCGCTGCTGTGCATGCCGGCGCCGGAGCACGACCAGGAGGCGACGCAGACGATGGCCGACGGCGTGCTCGTGCTCGTCGAACGGACCGTGGGACGGCGCAGCGTGCGCGAGCTCAGCGTCGCGAAGTTCCGCGGCAGCACGCACCTGGGCGGCCCGCACGTGTTCGAGATCGGCCGCGACGGCATCCGCGCCTACCCGCGCGCGGAAGCGATCCTCGGCCGCGGCCTCGTCGGAGCGGACGCGTCGCAGCGGCGCATGCGCTTCGGCGTCGCGCGGCTCGACGAGATGCTGTGCGGCGGGCTGCCGAGCGCGTCGTCGACCGCGATCGTCGGCGCGCCCGGCAGCGGCAAGACGCTGCTCGGCCTCCACTTCCTCGCGGCCGGCGCGGCGCGCCGCGAGAACGGCCTCTACCTCGGCTTCTACGAGATGCCCGAGCGGCTGCTGGGGCAGGCGGAGCGGATCGGGATCCCGCTGCGACGCCTGCGCGAGCAGGGACGCGTCGGCGTCCGTTGGATCCCGCCGTACGAGAACCTGCTCGACCCGCTCGTCGCCACGGTGCTGGAGGAGGTGGAGCGGCGGCGCGTGCGGCGCCTCTTCATCGACGGCCTGGAAGGCCTCACGATGTCGATCGCGTTCGGCGCCCGCGTCCCGGCCGCCATCAACGCGTTCGCCAACGAGCTGCGCGTGCGCGGCGTCACCACGCTCCTCTCGATCGAGAGCCCGATCCTGCACTTCGACGCCGCGCCCTTCGGCCCCGAGTCCGCCTTCGTCGAGAACCTGATCCTGCTGCGCTACGTCCGGCGCCGCGCGCAGCTCGAGCGGCTGCTCTCGATCGTGAAGGTGCGCGGCAGCGACTTCGACTCGTCCGCGCACGAGTTCCGCATCGGGCCCGCCGGAATCGAGGTCGAGCGCAGCTCCGATTCGGCCGAAGCGATCCTCGCGGACATGGCGGCAGCGACCTCCACGACGATCTCCCCGATGGATCCGGCCGACGGATCGCCTGCCGCCGCCCGCCGCGGCGCGCGCCGATGATGACCATCCTCGTCGTGGAGGACGAGAGCGACTTTGCGGAGTCCCTCGAGCTCCTGCTCACGCGCCACGGCTATCGCGTGATCGTGGCCTACGACGGCCGCGCCGGCTTCGAGAAGGCGGTCGCCGAGTCGCCCGACCTCGTGCTGACCGATCTCATGATGCCGATCATGGACGGCCAGGAGCTGATCGAACGCCTGCGCGCACACCCCGCGACGCGCCGCATCCCAGTGATCGCCATGTCGGCCTCACACCAGGTCGACCGCGCCGACATGCTGCGCAAGCCCTTCGAGATCGGAGAGCTCCTCGCACGCCTGCGCCGCGCGCTGCGCGACCGCTGAGCCTCGATGTCCTCCTACGCCGGGCGCCGCCGCACGGTGTACCCCGCCCGCACGCAACTCCCCGACAGGCTCGGCGCCCGCACCCAATGACGCGCGCGGCGAACTGACCGGCTCTGGATCGAAGGACAACGCCTAGCGACGAGGCAGGAACGCGGCACGGCCACCGCGGACGGCCCAAACGCACCGCAGAACCTCGTATTCACCTACGAAGCCGCACGGTGCGCGCGAAGCGCGCCCGCGAACCGCGGCGCACAACGCGAACGATCAGGCTGCTCACCTGCGCCGGCCGCGCGGTACGGCGTCGCGTGTCGGCGCGGTCGCCGTGCGCGGCCGGCGTCAGGTGCAGCAGACCCATCCGGCGCCCGAAGCTCCCCACCCGCCCGAAGGACGCGCGAGAGCCTCGGACCCGATGGAGCCGGCGCCCCGCAGCCGGGGCGCGGCTCATCAGGCGACTGGCCGTCGCCCCTGGATCACGTTGATCAGCACCACCGCCAGCGCGATCACCAGCAGAATGTGGATGAACCCGCCGAGCGTGTACGAGCTGACCATGCCGAGCGCCCACAGGACGAGCAGGATCACGAAGATGGTCCAGAGCATGCGATTCGTTCCTCCAGTGAGCGCGTTGTCCGATGCCGGCTTCCCGGCTACCGCCGCGCGGCGCGCTCGCTCCAGTTGGCCGCGGCGAACTTCCAGTTGGCGAGATGATCGAAGAACGCCTCGAGGTACCGCTCCCGATCGTTGCGGTAGTCGAGGTAGTACGCGTGCTCCCACACGTCGCACGTCAGCAACGGGGTGCGGCCGTGGCGCAGCGGGTTGTCGGCGTCGTGGGTGCTCTCGACCGCGAGCCGGTCGCCGTCGGCGACCAGCCACACGTAGCCGGAGCCGAACTGCGACACGCCGGCCTCGACGAACTCGGTGCGCAGGTCGGTGAGCCCGCCGAAGCGGCGGCCGATCGAGTCGGCGAGATCGCCGTCGGGCGGCGCCGCGTCGCCGGGCGGCGTCATCGAGCGCCACAGGAAGTCGTGGTTCCACGCCTGCGCGGCGTTGTCGAAGACCGTGCCGCTCGCGCGCAGCACGATCGACTCCAGCGATTCGCGCGCCTCCGCGCTGCCGCCGATCAGCTTCTCCAGCTTCTCGAGGTAGCCGCGGTGATGGCGATCGTGATGGAAGTCGAGCGTCTCGGCCGAGACATGCGGCTCGAGCGCGTCCTTCGGATACGGCAGCGGCTTCAGTTCGAAGTCCATGACCGCTGCAAGAGGCAAGGCGCATGCCAAGGCCCAGGCGCCCGCTTCGCCACGCGGGCGGCCGCGTCGCGTAAATCTTGCTCGCCTTTGTAAGCCTGACCCGAGCACCGGCCCGCGCGCGCGAGCGCCGCTGCGCGAGTCGGCACGAACGGTGCTTGATGGTCGAGGGGCTTCGGAGGCCGGCATGTCGACGATCATCCTGATTCTCCTGGTGTTGCTGCTCGTGGGCGCGATTCCCGCGTGGCCGTACAGCCGCGGCTGGGGCTACTACCCGAGCGGAGCGCTGGGCGTCGTGCTCCTGATCGTCGTCGTGCTCGCGTTGATGGGCCGGCTCTAGCGAGCGGAGGCGGGCGCCGTGCGCAGCATCGACGCGGGCGTCGCCGAGCCCGGGCGCAACTGCTGGCGGCTCGTGCGCGCCGACCGCGCCGCCTTCCTGATCGACGCGAGCAGCTACTTCGCGGTGCTGGGCCACGCGCTGTGTCGCGCGCGCCACAGCATCTTCATCATCGGCTGGGACCTGCACAGCCGCGTGCGGCTCGGCCGGCGCGGCGCGCGGCCGGACGAGCCCGACGAATCGTGCGAGCTGGCGGCGCTGCTCGCGGACCTCGCCCGCTGGCGGCCGCGCCTGCGCATCCGCCTGCTCGACTGGGACTACTCGATGTTGATGGCGTCCGAGCGCGAGGCGCGGCCGTGGGTCGCGCTCGACCAGGAGACGCCGCGCCAGGTGTGCTTCCGGCTCGACGGACGCCATCCTGTCGGCGGCTCGCACCACCAGAAGATCGTCGTGATCGACGACGCGCTCGCCTTCGTCGGCGGACTCGATTTGACCGCGAGCCGCTGGGACACGCCGGAGCACCTCGCCGAGGATCCGCGCCGCGTCGACCCGGACGGCAAGCCGTACGCGCCGTTCCACGACGTGCAGCTCGCCGTGGACGGCGAGGCCGCGGCCGCGCTCGGCGTGCTCGCGCGCGTGCGCTGGGAGCGCGCGGCGGGCCGGCGCGCGCTGCGCTTCCCGATGCCGCGCCGGCGCGCCTCCGATCCGTGGCCGCCCTCGCTCGAGCCCGACTTCCGCGACGTGCCCGTCGCGATCGCGCGCACCGAGGCCGCGTACCTCGGCCGCCGCGAGGTGCACGAGGTGGAGCGCCTCTACCTCGACACGATCGCCGCCGCGCGGCGTTGGATCTACGTCGAGAACCAGTACCTCTCGTCGCGCGCGATCGGCGACGCGCTGTGCGAGCGCCTCGCCGAGCCCGATGGCCCCGAGGTCGTCGTGGTCGGGCCGCGCGAGTGCGCGGGCTGGCTCGAGGAGACCACGATGGCGCCGCTGCGCCACCGCGTCGTGCAGCGCCTGCGCGAAGCGGACCGCGGCGACCGCTTCCGGCTGCTCTATCCGCGCATCCCGGGCGAGGCGCGCGTCAACGTGCACAGCAAGCTGCTGATCGCCGACGACGCCGTGCTGCGCGCGGGCTCCGCCAACCTCAGCAACCGCTCGATGGGCCTCGACACCGAGTGCGATCTGCAGATCGAGGCGCGCGGCGACGCGGCCGCGAGCCGCGGCATCGCGCGCGCACGCGCGCGCCTGCTGGCCGAACACCTCGGCGTGTCGGTGGAGCAGGTCGAGACCGTGCTGGCCGAGACCGGCAGCCTGATCGCCACGATCGAGCGGCTCGGCGGCGGCGAGCGCACGCTCGCGCCGCTCGACGCGGAGATTCCGCCGTGGATCGAGCAGCTCGTACCGGAGGAGATGCTCGGCGACCCCGAGCGGCCCATCCAGGTGCTGCGCGCGATCGAGCGCTGGACGCCCGAAGAGCTGCGCGACCCGCACCGCCGCGCGCTGCGACCCGTCGCCGCGGGCGTCGGCCTCGCGGTGCTGCTCGCGCTCGCGTGGCAGCTGCCGCCGCTCGCCGCGTCCGTGCAGCCGGCGGCGCTGCGCGCGTGGCTCGCCGATCTCGCCGCGATGCCGTTCGGCGGCCCGGTCGCGGTGATCGGGCTCTTCGTCGCGACGACCCTCGTCGCGATCCCGCCCGCCTTTCCGGCGGCCGCGATCTTCCTCGTCTTCGGCGGCGCGAAGGCGGTCGCGTACTCGGCGGCGGGCATCGCCGCGAGCGCTGCGGTCGGCTACGGGCTGGGACGCGTGCTGCTGCGGCGGCCGCTGCAGCGGCTGTCGGGTCCGCGCCTCGCCGAGCTGCGCCGCAAGCTGACGATGCCGGGCGTGCTGGCGCTGGCGGCGCTGCGCCTCGTTCCGATCGCGCCCTTCCTCGTGGTGAACCTGCTCGCGGGCGCCGCGCGCATCTCGTTCGGCGGCTACATGGCCGGGACGCTGCTCGGTCTCGCGCCGCTCGTCGCCGCGCTCGCGCTGGTCGACTCGATCGGGCGCGCGCTCGAGGTGTCGACCTTGGTGAGCGCGGCGCTGTTCGGCGCGACGATCGCGGCGCTCGCGCTCTTCTACGCGCTCGAACGGCGCCTCGCGCCGCGCGTGCGCCGCCGCACGTCGCGCGCCGACTCCGAGTCGCCGCCCAAGGCGGCCGGAACGGCGTGAGCGATCGCGCGGGCGGGCGCACGGACGAGGCGCCCCGCGACGAGCTGGTGGTCGCCTCGTACAACGTGCACCGCTGCGTCGGCATGGACCGACGTCACTCGGTCGAGCGCATCGCCGCGGTGATCGCGGAGATGGGCGCCGACGTCGTGGGTCTCCAGGAGGTCGATTCGACGCCGCACGCGGCGGGCGGGCGCGATCCGCTCGACGCGATCGCGCGCGCCTGCGGCTACGCCGCGATCCCCGGACCGATCCTGCGCCGCCACGACGGACACACCGGCAACGGCCTGCTGACGCGGCTGCCCGTGCGCTCGCGGCGCTCCATCGATCTCTCGTTTCCGCGGCGCGAGCCGCGCGGCGCGCTCGACGTCGACCTCGAGCACGGCGGCGGGCTGGTGCGCGTGTTCGTCACGCACTTCGGCCTGCGCGCGGCGGAGCGGCGCGCCCAGTGGGATCGCGTGATGGAGCTGATGGCGCCGCGCGGCGAAGCGCTCTCCGTGCTGATCGGCGACTTCAACGAGTGGTTCGCGCCGGCGCGCGTGCTGCGCCGCGTGCACCGCACCTTCGGCCGCGCGCGCGCCGTGCCGAGCTGGCCCTCGCCGTTTCCCGTGCTCGCGCTCGACCGCATGTGGGTGCAGCCGAACGCCGCCCTCGTCGAGCTCGTCGCCCACCGCAGCCGCCTCGCCCGCCGCGCCTCCGACCACCTCCCCGTCCGCGGCATCCTCCGCCTCCCGCAGCGAAGCCACACCTGACGGAAACGTGAACGCGAGCTCCACGCACCGTCCGCAGCCAACCCGCCCCGTTTCCCGCGTAGCGAGCCGCAGGCGAGCGGCGAGCCCACAAGGCTCGCGGTCGTAAACGCGAGCTCCGCGCCCCGATCGAGCCACAGCGCCCGTTTCCCGCGTAGCGAGCCAACGGCGAGCGGCGAGCCCACAAGGCTCGCTTTCGTAAACGCGAGCTCCGCGCCCCGACCACAGCCACAGCGCCCGTTTCCCGCGTAGCGAGCCAACGGCGAGCGGCGAGCCCCATAAGGCTCGCGGTCGTCCACGCGAGCTCGAAGCAACGACCAACGCGCCAGCGCCCCGTTTCCCGCGTAGCGAGCCGCAGGCGAGCGGCGCGATCACCAAGCTCGCGGTCGTCCACGCAAGCTCGCTGCACCGATCGCAGCCAACTCGCCCGTTTCCCGCGTAGCGAGCCAACGGCGAGCGGCGAGCCCCACAAGGCTCGCGGTCGTAAACGCGAGCTCCGCGCCCCGACCACAGCCACAGCGCCCGTTTCCCGCGTGGCGAGCCGAAGGCGAGCGGCGAGAACAAAGAAGTGGTCGCCGCGACGCGCGGGGACGGGGACGTCACGTCGCGGCGACCGGCCGCACTGGAACTTCCTGCGCGGCGCACCCGACGTTCGAGCAAGCGGAGTGCCAAGCGGAACGCGCCCTTCGGCCCGTTCCGCGGCGCGCGGGGGCGCATAGTCTGCAAACGCGCTGCAAAGCGCGGTGTAGGCGGCTCCCTGGAGCAGATCTGCGTCGGGCGCGCCGCAGCCTCCCGGCGCTGCGCGGCGGCTCGACGCCGCGGGACGCCGACGCCGGTTGGGCGCGAATGCTGCAACGGGCTTCCTCGCGATCCAGGAGGACTTCTCCCATGCGGCTCGACGCGGCTCGTCTCGGACGCTCGGCATCCCTGCGCGCCGGCGAGCGCGGCCGGCGCCTGCGCGAGTCGCTCGGGGGCGAGGTCGGGCGTTTCGGCTCCCGCGCGCGGCACCTCGCCGAGGCGCAGCCGCTGCTCGCGTTCGGATTGGCGCTCGCACTCGGCTACGCGCTCGGCTGCGCGCGGAGGAGAGGAACATGGTCTGGGAAACGATTCTGACTGCGGCGGCGCCGCGCATCGAGGAGAGCGTGCGGCGGCGCCCGTACGCCACGCTCGGCGCCGCGCTCGCGATCGGCTTCTGGGTCGCGCGGCGCGCGCCGGCGGGCTTCGCCGCGACGGCGCTCGGCATCGGCGCGCGCGCCGCACTGCGCTCGGCTCTTCAGCGGGGCGGCCGCAACATCCTGTGACGACGAGAGGAGGAACACGCATGTGGTACGAGATCGCGAAGCGGGTGCCCTGGGACGACACGCTGCGCTCGATGGGGCTCGTGCGCGCCAGCCAGGCGAGCAACGGCGGCCAGACCTTCGCCGCGTTCGCGCTGGGCATGCTGGTCGGCGCCGGACTCGGGCTGCTCTTCGCGCCCGCGCCGGGCGCCGAGCTGCGCCAGCGGATGCGCCAGGAGATGGAGCACCAGCAGGAGTCGATGCAGAGCCACTGACGCCTGCGTTCGAAGAAACGCGAGCGCGGCGGCGGCGGAGAGCAAGTGGCAACGCGGATGGTCCGAGCGACCCAGCGCCTCCAGCTGCATGCTGGATTCACTCTCCAAGACGCCGCCGCGCTCGTTCCGTATCTCGCCAGACTCGGCGTGAGCCACGTGTACGCGTCGCCGTTCCTGCAAGCGGCGCGCGGCAGCACGCACGGCTACGACGTCGTCGACCCGACGCGCATCGGCGACGAGTTCGGCGGCGACGCCGGCTTCGCCGCGCTGCGCGACGCGCTCGCGCGCGCGTCGCTCGGGCTGGTCGTCGACGTCGTCGCCAATCACATGGCGATCGCGCCCGAGAACCGCTGGTGGTGGGACGTGCTCGAGAACGGTCCGTCCAGCCGCTTCGCCGCGTTCTTCGACGTGGACTGGGAGCCGCCCGAGGCGCGCCTGCGCAACCTGGTGCTGGTGCCGGTGCTCGCCGACCACTACGGGCGCGTGCTCGAAGCGGGCGAGCTGCGGCTCGAGCGCGACGGCGCGCGCTTCCAGGTCCGCTACCACGAGCACGCGCTGCCGATCGCGCCGCCCACGCTCGACGGCCTGCTCGCCGACGCGGCCGCGCGCTGCGAGACCGACGCGGCGGAGGAGCTCGCGTTCCTCGCGGGCGCCTTCGGGCGGCTGCCGCTCGCGACCGCGACCGACGAGCCGAGCGTCGCGCGCCGCCATCGCGACAAGGAGGTGCTGCGGCGCGCGCTCGCGCGCCTGCTCGCGGCGTCGCCCGAGGTGGCGGGCGCGATCGACGCCGTCGTCGCCGCGCACAACGCCGATCCCGACGCGCTCGACGCGCTGCTCGAGCGCCAGAACTGGCGGCTCGCGCGCTGGCGCATGGGCGAGCGCGACGTCGGCTACCGGCGCTTCTTCGACATCGACCACCTCGTGGGGCTGCGCGTCGAGGAGAGCCGCGTCTTCGCCGAGACGCACGCGTGCGTGCTCGGCTGGGTGCGCGACGGCGTCGCGGACGGCCTGCGCATCGACCACCTCGACGGCATGCGCGAGCCCGCGCGCTATCTGCGCCAGCTGCGCGAAGCGGCGCCGCGCGCGCGCATCTGGGTCGAGAAGATCCTCGATCCCGGCGAGCGGCTGCCCGCGAGCTGGCCCGTCGAGGGCACCACCGGCTACGAGTTCGCGAACCGCGTGCTCGGCCTGCTGCTCGATCCGGCGGGCGAGAAGGCGCTCGTCGAGCTGCACGGCGAGCTCGTCGGCGAGGCGCCCGATCCCGCACAGCTCGTGCACGACGCCAAGCGCGCCGCGCTGCGCGGCGGCCTCGCCGCCGACCTCGGACGGCTCTCCGCGCTCGCGCTCGCGGTCTGCGAGCGGCACCGCGAGTTCCGCGACTACACGCGCCACGAGCTGCAGCAGGCGCTCGCGGAGATCGCGGCCTGCTTCCCGGTGTACCGCGCGTATCCGCCCGACGAGGGCGTCGCGACCGGCGACGACGCGGCGCGCATCCGCGCGGCCTGCGCGGCCGCGCGCGTGCAGCGCTCCGACCTCGAAGGCGCGCTCTTCGACGTGCTCGAGCGGCTGCTGCTCGGCGAGATCGACGGGCGCCTCGAGCGCGAGCTGAAGATGCGCTTCCAGCAGCTCGCCGCGCCGGCGCACGCGAAGGGCGTCGAGGACACCGCCTTCTACGCCTTCACGCGCTTCGCCGCCGCCAACGAGGTCGGCGCGCGGCTCGGCGCGTTCGGCGTCTCGCCCGACGCGTTCCACGCGGCGTGCCGCGAGACCCTCGCTTCGCATCCGGAGACGCTGCTCGCGACCAGCACGCACGACACCAAGCGCAGCGAGGACGTGCGCGCGCGGCTCGCGCTGCTCTCGGAGATGCCGGAGCGCTGGGCCGACGCGGTGCGCGCGTTCCGCGCCCGCAACGAGCGGCTGCGCCGCGGCGGCGCGCCGGACCGCAGCGACGAGTACCTGTTCTACCAGACGCTGGTCGGCGCCTGGCCGCTCTCCGAGGAGCGCGCGCTCGCCTACATGGAGAAGGCGGCGCGCGAGGCGAAGACGCACACGTCGTGGACCCATCCCGACGCGGCGTACGAAGACGCGCTGCGCGGCTTCGTGTCGGGCGCGCTCGGCGACGCGGCGTTCGTGCGCGACGTCGAGGCGTTCGTCGCGCCGCTCGTCGTGCCCGGCCGCGTGAACTCGCTCGTCCAGACGCTGCTCAAGCTCACCGCGCCCGGCGTGCCGGATCTCTACCAGGGCAGCGAGCTGTGGGACCTCTCGCTGGTCGACCCCGACAACCGCCGGCCGGTGGACTGGGCGCTGCGCCGGCGCCTGCTCGACGAGCTGCCCGGGCTCGCGCCCGACACGATCTGGCGTCGCCACGAGAGCGGGCTGCCGAAGCTGTGGACGATCGAGCGGGCGCTCGACCTGCGCCGGCGCCGGCCCGAGGCGTTCGGGCGCGAGGGCGGCTACGAAGCGCTCGCGGCGGAGGGCGCGCGCGCGGGGCACGTCGTCGCGTTCGCGCGCGGCGGCGCCGCGCTGACGGTCGTCCCGCGGCTCGTGCTCGGCGCCGACGGCGACTGGCGCGACACCGCGCTGCCGCTGCCGCCCGGCCGCTTCCGCAACGTGCTCGACCCGGGCGGCGATCTCGCGGACCGCGTCGCGATCGGCGCGCTCTTCGCGCGCTTTCCGGTGGCGCTGCTCGAGCGGACGTCGTGACGCACCGACCCTTCTCGGTGTGGGCGCCCAAGGCGCGGCGGGTGGACTTCGTCGCGGCCGGCGGGCGCCAGCCGATGGACGCGGCGGAGGGCGGCTGGTGGCGGCTGCGCTCCGACCCGCCGCCCGGCGAGATCGACTACGCGTTCTCGCTCGACGGGGGCGAGCCGCTGCCCGACCCGCGCGCGCCGCGGCTGCCGCAAGGCGTCGGCGGCCCGGCGCGCACGGTGGACCACCTCGCGTTCGCCTGGAGCGACGCGCGCTGGCAGCCGCCGCCGCTCTCGTCCGCGATCGTGTACGAGCTGCACGTCGGCACGTTCAGCGCGGCGGGCACCTTCGAGGGCGCGATCGAGCACCTCGGCGCGCTCGCCGAGCTCGGCGTGACGCACGTCGAGCTGATGCCGGTGAACTCGTTCCCGGGCGCGCGCGGCTGGGGCTACGACGGCGTCGGCCTGTTCGCGCCGCACGAGCCGTACGGCGGACCCGAAGGGCTGAAGCGCTTCGTCGACGCCGCGCACGCGCGCGGTCTCGCCGTGCTGCTCGACGTCGTCTACAACCACCTCGGGCCGGCGGGCAACCACCTCGCGCGCTTCGGGCCCTACTTCACCGATCGCCATCGCACGCCGTGGGGCGACGCGCTGAACCTCGACGGCCCCGGCAGCGACGAGGTGCGCCGCTTCCTGCTGGACAACGCGCTCGCGTGGCTGCGCGACTACCACGTCGACGGCCTGCGCATCGACGCGGTGCACGCGCTGCTCGACGCCTCGGCGACGCACTTCCTGGCGGAGCTGCGCGACGCGGTGGACGCGCTCGTCGCGCAGCGCGGCCGCCACGCGGTGCTGGTCGCCGAGAGCGATCTCAACGACCCGCGCGTGGTGCTGCCGCGCGAGGCGGGCGGCCTCGGCATGGACGCGCAGTGGAGCGACGACTTCCACCACGCGCTGCACGCGCTGCTGACCGGCGAGCGGCGCGGCTACTACGCCGACTTCGGGCGCATCGCGCACCTCGCCAAGGCGTTCGAGTCGGTCTTCGTGTACGACGGCGGCTTCGCGCCGCACCGCGGCCGCCGGCACGGCGCGCCGCCGCGCGGGCTCTCGGCGCACCGCTTCCTCGGCTACCTCCAGACGCACGACCAGGTCGGCAACCGCGCGTTCGGCGAGCGCAGCGCGGCGCTGCTCCCGCCCGCGCGGCTCGCGATGGGCGCCGCGCTCGTGCTGCTCGCGCCGTTCGTGCCGATGCTCTTCCAGGGCGAGGAGTGGGCCGCGTCGTCGCCCTTCCTCTACTTCACCGACCACGCCGACCCGGAGCTCGGACGCGCGATCCGCGAAGGCCGACGCCGCGAGTTCCCCGAGCTGCACGAAGGCGCGGACGACGTCCCGGACCCGCAGGCGAAGGAGAGCTTCGAGCGCTCGCGGCTCGACTGGTCGGAGCGCGCGCGCGAGCCGCACGCCGCGCTGCTCGACTGGCACCGCCGCCTGATCGCGCTGCGGCGCTCGATCCCCGCGCTCGCGGACGGGTCGCCGGGCGCGGCGCGCGTGCGCTTCGACGAGACGGCGCGCTGGCTGTGCGTCGCGCGCGGGCCGGTCCGCATCGCGTGCAACCTCGCCGCCGCCGAGCAATGGATCCCGCTTCAGGGCGAAGGACGCGGCTCGCTGCAGCTCGCCTGGCCGGCGCCGCCCGCGTTCTCGGACGGCGGCGTGCGGCTCGCGCCCGACGGCGTCGCGGTCGTGTGCATGGACGCCTGAAGTCCGCGGAAGGCGCGCGCCAGGCGTTGGACGCCCGCGTCGATCTCGTCGTCGCGCAGCGAGGAGAACGAGAGGCGCAGCGCGATCGGCGCCGCCTCTCCGCCGGGCGACTCGGGCCGGAACACGTGACCGGGATCGAACGCGACGCCTTCGGCGAGCCCGCGCTCGAGCAGCGCGATCTCGTCGCCCGCGACGTCGGTCTCGACCCAGATCGAGAAGCCGCCCTGTGGAAAGGGGTGCCGGAACGACGGCAGGTGGCGGCGCAGCGAGCGCGCGAGCCGCTCGGCGCGGCGCCGGTAGAAGCGGCGCGCGCGCGCCAGCATCGCGTCGAACGAGTGCACCGGGAGGAACTGCTCGAGGATCGCCTGCCCGAGCCGGTTGGCCTCGAGGTCGCTCGCCTGCTTCACGTGCAGCGCGGCGGCGCGCTGCGCGGGCGGCGGGATCAGCCAGCCGACGCGCAGGCCCGGGCAGATCGACTTCGAGAAGGTGCCGACGTGCCAGACGCGGTCGGGCGCGTCGGCGAGGAGCGGGCGCGGCGCGCCGGCCTCGAAGCGCAGATCCGCGTACGCGTCGTCCTCGACGATCGTCGCGCCGCGCGCGAGCAGCGCGGCGCGCTCCGCCTCGGGCAGCGCGCAGCCGCACGGGTTCGCGACGGCCGGCATCGCGTAGACGAAGCGCGCGTCGGGCGCGGCCGCGGCGGTGCGCGCGCCGTGCATGCGGAAGAGGTCGAGCGCGGCGGGATAGCTCGCCGGACCGACCTCCACCGCGTCGCCTTCGCGGAGCAGCACCTGCGCGGCGACGGCGAGCGCCTGCTGTGCGCCGCTCGTGACGAGCACGTCGCCCGGCTCGACGCGCGCGCCGCGCGCGCGCAGGCGCTCCGCGATCCAGCCGCGCAGCCGCTCGCTGCCCTCCGGCCAGCCGTACTGCAGCGCGCCCGCCTCGGGCATCGACACCGCGCGCACGAACGCCGCGGCCAGCTCGCGCCGCGGGAAGAGCCGGTGCGAAGGCAGCCCGCCCGCGAACGAGATGGCGCCGCTGCGGGCGGCAGCGCGGCGCTGGAGTCGCTCGACGCGGCGCCGGCCCCGCGCCGGGGCCTCAACCGACGTCGGCGGCCCGCAGCGCGCCGGCGCCGCGCTCGGCGGCGTCGAGGCGCAGGCCCGCGGACTCCTCGGCGGCGCGCTTGCACGCGTGCATCTCGGCCAGCATGCGCACGTCGCCGGCCGCCAGGTGCTCGCGCGCCAGCAGCACGGCGCCCTCCTGCTCGTCGAAGTGCTCCTCGACGAGGCGGCGCAGCAGCGCGACGGAGCCGAGCCAGCAGTTGCTGTCCACGGCGCTGCGCTCCATCTCGGCGAGGAACTGGCGCACCATCGACTGCGACTCGATCGCGGCGAGGATCGCGCCCGGCTCCGCGCCGCTGCGCAGCAGCGCGCCGTAGAGCGAGTTGGCTGCGCGCTCGTGCTGGAACAGCTCCGACTGCATCTCGGCGAGCAGCTCGCGGCGCCGCTCGGGGCCGTCGTCGCTGGCGTCGAGCAGCGCGTCGAAGCGCGCGAGCGCGCGGTGCTGTCCCTGGCGGAGCAGCTCGTAGATGTCCAACGAAGTCCTCCTCGATGCAGCGTCGCGAGTACGAGCAAGGAGCATGCCCGGCGACGCCACGCGCCGTGGTCCCTCGAGGCGGACGCGCGGCGCATTTCTCCATTCTGCGTGCAGCGCGGGAGCGGCGTCCGTCGGGCGCCCGTCAGGCCGCGCGATCCCCGCCTCATCCCCGGAATCCAACCCCGGGATGGGTGGCCCGCAGCGATCAGCTCGTAACGACGAGGTGAACGTCGCCGCTGCGGCTCGTCACCGCGGCGTGCGCGCCGGCGCCGTCGCGCTCGACGCGCAGGTCGAGCGTCGCCTCCCCGACGCGCAGGTCGCGCACCTCGAGCTCGAGCAGGAACGGCGGCAGCGACGGGCGCGTGAGACGCACCTCGCGCCGGCGCGCGTCGACGCCGAGGCCGAGCGCGGCCTCGAGCAGCAGGAACACGGCGCCCGCCGCCCAGGCCTGCGGCGAGCACGCGACCGGGTAGAGCGTCGGCGCCTCGCCGGGCGTGCGCGCGAAGCCGCAGAAGAGCTCGGGCAGGCGCGGCAGCTCGAACGCGCGGCTCGCGTCGAACAGGCTGCCGAAGATCGCGTGCGCGCCCGCCGTCGCGCCGCTGCGCGCGAGGCCCGCCGCGGCGATCGCGCTGTCGTGCGGCCACACCGAGCCGTCGTGATACGACATCGGGTTGTAGCGCGCCGTGCCGGACGCCAGCGTGCGGATGCCCCAGCCCGAGAAGTGGTCGTCGCCGAGCAGCGTGCGTCCGAGGACGGCCGCGTGCTCGGGCGCCGCGATGCCGGTCCAGAGCGCGTGCGCGGCGTTCGAGCTGCGCACGCGGCACGGCTGTTTGGCGCCGTCGAGCGCGAGCGCGTAGGTGCCGAGGTCCTCGCACCAGAAGCGCTCGGCGAAGCGCGCGCGCAGCCGCTCCGCCTGCGCCGCGAGCGCGGCCGCGCGCTCCGGCTCGCCGAGCGCGCGCGCGACGTCCGCGAGCTCGGCGCGCGCCGCCCACGCGTAGGCCTGCACCTCGCAGAGCGCGATCGGCCCCTGCGCGAGCGCGCCGTCGGCGTGCATCACGGAGTCGCGCGAGTCCTTCCAGCCCTGGTTGACGAGGCCCTCGCGCGAGCGCCGTCCGTACTCGAGGAAGCCGTCGCCGTCCGGATCGCCGGGCCCGTCCATCCACGCGAGCGCGCGCTCGACGTGCGGCCAGAGGCGGCGCAGCGTCGCGTCGTCGGCGGTGCGGCGGTGATAGCGCGCGGCCAGCCACACGAAGAGCGGCGTCGCGTCGACCGAGCCGTAGTAGCGCGCGAACGGGATCTCCCCGCACGCGGCCATCTCGCCGCCGCGCATCTCGTGCAGGATCTTGCCGGGCTCGGCGTCGGACTCGGCATCGTCGCGATCGGCCTGGTGCGCGGCCAGGAAGAGCAGCACGCCGCGCGCGAGCGCCGGGTCGCACCAGAGCGTCTCGAGCGCCGTAACCAGCGCGTCGCGCCCGAACGGCGCCGCGAACCACGGCACGCCCGCGTACGGGAACGTCCCGTCCTCGTCGTGCACCGTCAGCATGTCGAGATCGGCGCGCGACTGGCGCACCCAGGCGTCGAAGCCGCGGCTCGAGCTGGTCACGAC
Source organism: Pseudomonadota bacterium (assembly GCA_003576805.1). GTDB lineage: Bacteria > Myxococcota_A > UBA9160 > UBA9160 > PR03 > PR03. Next base: position 37,661 of record QEVM01000012.1, read on the forward strand.
CGCCGCGGGCGCGCGCGACTCGAGCCGCGGCGCGGGCGGGTGCGCGCCGGCCTCGGCGGCGCTGCCGGCCGTGCACTCGATGCGCAGCGAGATCGTGCGCTCGCCGCCCGGCGGCAGCTCGATCTGGTAGCGCGCCGCCGGCGGCGAGACCTCGCACGCGCCGTCGAGGTCGATGCGCGTGGCGCGCAGCCGGCCGTCGCAGCCGAAGTAGCCGAACGCGAGCTGCGACGCGCTGGACGCGATCGGCACCGGCTCGCCGCGCTTCTCGCGGCGCGCGCCGCGCACCTCGAAGACGTCGGCGAAGTCCGCGGCGAAGCGCAGGTCGAGCGGACACACGATCGGCTCGTCCCCGTAGCTGCGCAGCCGCAGCTCGATCTCGCAGGCGCCGTCGACCAGCACCACGCGCCGGCGCAGGTGCACGGTGTCGCGCGCCAGCATCAGCGTCTCGCCCTCGCGCACGTCGGGATTGGTCTCGTGCGCGAACAACGCGCCGTTGTCCTCGCGCACGCCGGACGAGAGCAGCAGCGGGCGGCGGCCGTGGATGCGCACCAGCAGGCCCGAGAGGAAGCGCGTGCCGTCGTGGTAGAGGCCGTGGCGGCTGGCGGCGTGCGGCAGCGCGTTCGCCTGCCGGTCCACGACCAGGAAGGTGTGGTCGCGCATCAGCACCAGCGTGCGGTCGTCGAGCAGGCCCGACTCGGCGAGGATGTCGAAGCGCTCGGGGCCGCCATGGGGGCTCACGCGACGTCCTTGCGCGCGGCGCGCAGCCGCTCGTAGATCGCCAGGTAGTCGCGCGCCATGCGCGCGGCGGTGAAGCGCTGCTCGAAGTCGGCGCGGCAGCGCCCGCGGTCGATGTGGCCGAGCGCTTCGACGGCGCCGACCGCGTCGGCGATGTCGTCGCAGACGAAGCCGGTGCGTCCGTGCGTCAACACCTCGGTGACCGATCCGTGGCTCCACGCCACCACCGGCGTTCCGCACGCGAGCGCCTCGATCATGATGAGCCCGAACGGCTCGGGCCAGTCGATCGGGAAGAGCAGCGCCGCGGCGCCGCCGAGGAAGTCGTTCTTGCCGGCGTCGTCGAGCTCGCCGACGTAGTCCACGAGCGGGTGCCGGAACAGCGGCCGCACCGTCTCGAAGTACGCCTCGTCGCTGGGATCGACCTTGGCCGCGATGCGCAGCGGCCGCCCGGTGCGCACCGCGATCTCGACGGCGCGGTCGACCCGCTTCTCCGCCGCGATGCGGCCGACGAAGGCGAGATAGCCGCCCGGATTCGGCCGGTAGTCGTACAGGTCCTCGGGGATGCCGTGGTACACGGTGCCCGCCCAGTTGGCGCGCGGCAGCGGCCGGCGCTGCGAGTGCGAGATCGAGACCACGGGCTGCTCCGCGTACTCGTCGAAGAGCAGCGCGAGGTGCGGGAGATCGAGGCGGCCGTGCAACGTCGTCACGGTCGGCGTCGCGCAGCGCCGCGCCAGCGGAAAGGGCAGATGATCCAGGTGCGAGTGGATCACGTCGAAATCCTCGGCGCGTTGGTAGGCGCGTTCGATGGAGAGCAAGTGCGGGGCCAGCTCGTCGGGGCGGCTCGGGTCGCTGCGCAGCGCGCGCGGCGCGCACGGCACGAGCGTCGCCTCGGTCTGCGAGTCCGCGGTCGCGAACAGGACGACGTCGTGGCCCATGCGCACGAGCGCGTCGCTCAGGTACGCGACGACGCGCTCGGTGCCGCCGTAGCCTCGCGGCGGGACGCGCTCGTAGAGCGGCGAGAGCTGGAGGATCCTCATCGCGGCACGTTCATCGCCGGGCTTCGGCTTCGCACTCGAGTTCGGCGCCGCCGAAGCAGTAGAGCCGGTACGCCGAGCCGATCACGGGCTGCGCGACGTTGCGCACGCGGATCCCGCCCGGCGTCACGCCCTTCTCCGTTCCCGAGTGCGCGTGGCCGTGCAGCACGAGGTCGGCGCCCGCGTGATCGATCGCCTCGCCGAGCAGGTAGCTGCCGAGGAACGGGAAGATCTCGCAGCGCTCGCCGCGCAGCGTGTCCTCGACCGGCGCGTAGTGGAGCAGCGCGATGCGCAGGTCGGCCTCGAGCCCGGCGAGCGCCGCGCCGAGCCCCGCCGCGACGCGCCGCGTGTGCGCGATGAACGCCTTCATCTCGGGCTCGCCGAACTCGCTGCCGCACGCGTTCGGAAAGCCGCCGCCGAAGCCCTTCGCGCCGGCGATGCCGACGCGCACGCCCGCGACGTCGTGGCGCGTCGCGCTGCCCTCGAGCAGCTCGACGCCGGCGCCCTGCAGGATCTCGACGACGCGCGCGGGGCACTCCGCGTGATGGTCGTGGTTGCCGAGCACGGCGACGATCGGGATCGACACGGGCCGCAGCACCGCGGCGAGCGCCTCCGCTTCCTGCGGCGTGCCGATGCGCGTCAAGTCGCCCGCGAGCAGCAGCAGCTCGGCGTCGTCGGACACGGGCGCGAGCGCGTCGCGCCACTGCGCGGACGAGTCCACGCCGAGGTGCAGGTCGCCCACCGCCGCGACGCGGATCACCCGAGCGACTCCGAGGCGGGCGCGCCGAGCCGCTGCACGCCGATGTCGTTGGTCACCTCGTGCTCGGGGAGGACGGCGAGCGCGATCGCCTCGATGCGGCGGCGGCGCTCCTCGCTGCCGACGACGCCGGCGAGGCGGACGCGCCCGCCTTCGACCGTGACGTCGAGCCCGAGCTCGGCCATCTCGCCGGCGAGCGCCTCGCGCAGCTTCGCGAGCAGGTAGGCGTCCGGGTCACGCATCGAACACCGATCCGCCGAGCGCGCGCAGCGGATCGGCCGGCACGCACAGGCCGAGCGAGCGCGCGTAGAGGAGCAGGCTCAAGACGCGCGCCGGCGCCTTGCGCGCGCGCTCCACCAGGTAGGGCCAGTCGAGCGAGTTCGACGAGATCAGCGAGAGGGCGTCGTGCCAGTGGCGCGGCGTCTCCTCGTCGTGGGCGATCGCCTTGATCACGACGAGGTCCTCGGGCGGCAGGACCCGGACTTCCACGTCGCGGTGCCGCAGCAGCCGCGTGCGGGCCAGCATGCGCTCGTCGAAATAGATGTCGCCGCACGATTTGAAGATCAGGTCGACGAGGACGTCGCGCCGGAACGCTTTGTAGAGCCAGTGCGGGTTGGTCCGCTCGGTCTCGAAGCCCGCCTCGGCGAGCGCGGCGAGCGCGCGCGGCGCCGCCTCGGGCGCGACGAAGAGGTCGATGTCGCTGGTGCAGCGCGGCCGCCCGAGCAGCGACGACGCGAGCCCGCCCATCAGGGCGTAGGCGATTTCCCGCCGGTCGAGCGCGCCCACCGCCTCGGCCAGCACCTCGGCGACCACGTCGGGCGAGGCGGTAGATCCTTCATGGGGAACGGCGCCCGGCAACATGCCCGCCCGTTGAGCAAGAGCCATGCCCCGGGCGCAACCGTTGGAAAGGCATGGAGATTGCCTTCACGGAAGGGCGGCGTCGCGATCAGCCCCCTCGCAACGCCACGAGGCTCCTCAGCCTGGGATGGAAACGTAAGTTGAAGAATCTACAATTCCGTCTTCCTCTGGTTCCCACCGTGATCGGGGCGAGTCTGTGGATGCTCGCTTGCCTGCTGATCCGCGCCGACGCCTCGACCGCAGCCGCCGGCGCCGGCTTCACGGCCCTGCTGGCCGGCGGCGCGTCGCTGGCGCGCCGCCCGGAACATGAGTCGCAGCGACGCGAAGCGTTGTCGCTCGCGCCGCTCGCAGCGGGCGGCCGTCCCGAGCCGTCCGACGCCGCGTCGCACGAGCGCCTCCAGGCGCTCGAGCAGCGCGTGCGCGAGTGCACCGCCGAGCTCGAGCGCACGGTGGCCGAGTTCGAGAGCTTCCACTCGTCCGTGTCGCACGACTTGCGCTCGCCGCTCGGAGCGATCGTGAACCTCGTCGCCATCCTCTCGGAGGACTACGCGGAGCGGCTCGACGACACCGGCCGGGAGTGCCTGCGCCGCATCGAGAGGAGCGCGCGCGCCGCGCTCTCGCTCACCGACGGGATCGTCGCCTACGTCCACAGCGGCAAGGACGGCTTGCACCCGGAGCCGGTCGCGATGCGGGCGCTCTTCGAAGAGGAGGCCGCGCGCCTCGCCGCGCTCCACGCGCCCGATGCGCGCGTCGCGATCGGGGAGCTGCCCGACGCGGACGCCGATCCGGACATGATCCGCGCGGTCGTCGCGAGCCTGCTCGGCAACGCGTTCAAGTTCGTGCGCAAGGGCGAAGCCGCCGAGATCGAGATCGACGGCTGGGACGCGAACGGCGAGCACGTCTACTCGGTGCGCGATCGCGGCATCGGCATCGACGCCCGCTGGGCCGATCGCCTGTTCAAGCCCTTCGAACGCCTGCACGGGAGCCCCGACTACCCGGGACACGGTCTGGGCCTCGCGGTCGTCGCGCGTCTGGTGCGACGCCACGGCGGTCGCGTGTGGGCGGAAGGCGCGCGCGACGCCGGCGCGACCTTCTACTTCTCGCTGCCCAAGAGGTGAGTCCCTTGAATGCCGACGGTGCGGACGTGCTGCTGGTGGACGACAACTCGAACGACGTCGCGATCGCCCTCGACGGCTTCCGCCGCCACGCGATGGAGCACCGCGTGAAGGTGCTCGGCGACGGTGCGGCCGTCGTCGACTACCTGCTCGGCGCTCCCGAGGAGGGGCGTCCGGTGCCACAGCCGCGCGTCATCCTGATGGACCTCAACATGCCGCGCCTCGACGGCCGCGGCGTGTTGCGCCTGCTGCGCGCCGACGAGCGCACGCGTCACATCCCGATCGTCATCGTCACTTCATCCACGCACGATGCGGATCGGCGAGAGTGTTACTCGCTCGGCGCCGACGACTTCGTCGTGAAGGATTTCGATCCAGCGCAGCCCGGCGAATTCGCGGTGGACGCCGTGCGCCGCTGGCTCGATCCGATCACCGACTCGATGTCCGATTCGTCTCGCCATGGCCAGGAGGGAACCCAATGGCACAGCCGACGGCGCTGATCGTCGACGACGACGCCAACTTTCGCGAGAGCCTCGAACTCCTGGTGCGGCGCGAGGACTTCGCGACCCGGACCGCGGGCTCGCTGGCCGAGGCGCGCGCCAAGCTCGCCGCCAGTCCGGTGGACGTGCTGCTGCTCGACCTGACGCTGCCCGACGGCGACGGTCTCGCCTGGTCGCGCGAGGATCCCGCCGCCGCCAACGCCGAAGTGATCGTCATCACCGGCAGCACCAGCGTCGAGACGGCGGTCAACGCGCTGCGCGGCGGCGCGCTCGACTACCTGACGAAGCCGATCGACCGCGCCCGCCTCAGCACGGCGCTGATGAACGTGGCGCGCACGCGCGCCCTCAAGCGCGAGGTGGGCAGCCTGCGCGGCGAGCTGCGCGACCTCGGCCGCTTCGGCCGGCTGGTGGGCCGCTCGAAGCCGATGCTGGACGTCTACGACCTGATCGCGCGCGTCGCGCCGACGGACGCCAGCGTGCTGATCACGGGCGAGAGCGGCACCGGCAAGGAGCTGGTGGCGGAGACGATCCACATGGCCAGCCCGCGGCGCGACCGCGTGCTGCTGCCGGTGAACTGCGGCGCGGTGTCGCCGAACCTGATCGAGAGCGAGCTGTTCGGGCACGAGCGCGGCAGCTTCACGGGCGCGGAGAAGCAGCGGAAGGGCTACTTCGAGCGCGCCAACGGCGGCACGCTGTTCCTCGACGAGGTCACGGAGATGCCGCTCGAGCTGCAGGTCAAGCTGCTGCGCGTGCTCGAGACGGGGCACATCGTGCGCGTCGGCGGGTCGGACCCGATCCGCGTGGACGTGCGCGTGGTCGCGGCGACCAACCGCAACGCCGAGGAGGCGGTGCGCTCGGGCCAGCTCCGCGAGGACCTGTTCTACCGGCTCAACGTGTTCCCGATCGCGCTGCCGCCGCTGCGGGCGCGCGAGGGCGACGTCGAGCTGCTCGCGGAGCACTTCCTGCGCGAGCTGAACCGGGAGTCCGACACGCACAAGCGTTGGAGCCGCGTGGCGCTCGACCGGATCCGCACCAACGCGTGGACCGGCAACGTGCGCGAGCTGCACAACGCCGTCCGCCGCGCGTACATCCTCGGTGGGGACGAGATCGGGCCGGAGACGATTCCGTGCTCGGATGCGCCGCCGCCGGAGCGCAGCGGCGGGCCGGCGCTCGAGGTGAAGGTCGGGACTTCGATCGCGAAGATGGAGGAGCGGCTCATCCTCGCGACGCTCGATCTCACCGAGGGCGACAAGAAGAAGGCGGCGGAGATCCTCGGGATCAGCCTCAAGACGCTCTACAACCGGCTCAACGTGTACGCGGCGAGCGGGGTGCTGGCGGCGCGCGGGGGGGTCGAGGGGCTTCGCTCCGCGACGCGGCAGTAGCGGGCGGCGGCGCTTCGGGCGGGCGGAGGGGTCTGCTGCACCTGACGCCGGCCGCGCGCGGGCGACCGCGCCGGCGCGCGACGCCGTACTGCGCGGCCGGCGCAGGTGAGCAGCCTGATCGTCCGCGATGGGCGCCGTGGTTCGCGAGGCGCGCTTCGCGCGCACCGTGCGGCTTCGTAGGGGCGTGCGAGGTCTTGCAGGCGTCGCGCCGTGCGCGGTGTGGGTGCCGCGTCTCGGGTTCGCGCTAGGCCGTTTCCTGCGATCCAGAGCCCGTCAATCCGCCGCGCGCGTCATTGGGGTGCGGGCGTCGCGCCTGTCGGGATGGGGCGAGGCTTCCTAGGAGCGGGAATCGCGCGTTCCGTCGGCGCCGCCGATGGCGGCGCCGCCGTGGGTGGGCGGGTCGCTGGCGGGGAACGACTGCATGGACTCGGCGTCGATGGGATCGACGGCGGGCTGCGACGCGCGCACGCAGTGCGTGCAGCAGTAGGTCTGGCCTTCCTCGTCGATACCGTGCCCGATCACGGTGCAGCCGCAGTGGGCGCAGCGCGGCGCGAGCCGGTGGATGGCGCACTCGAAGCAGTCGAAGACGTGCTCTTCCTCGGGCTGCGCGTCGGAGATCACGCGAAACGACCTCGCGTAGTGGTTGCCGCAGACTTCGCATCGAGCCATGCCGGTGTCCTCGCACCCTTCCCTGCGAAAGGAGGGAGCAAGAAGCGCGCCGCGCGGCGCGCACGGGCGCGGCGTCGCGCGCGGCTGCGAGGCTTCGCTTTCTACAAGCGCCGTTCCGCTGGCATGGAACCTGCTTTCGTTCCAATCGCCTTTTCGAGGAGTCCCCGTGCCCCGACCGCTGCGCGCCTCGGCCGCTCCGCTCGTCACGTTCATCGTGGTCACGGCGGCGCTCTACTTCGCGCAGCCGATCCTCATGCCGATCGCACTCGCGATGCTGCTGGCGTTCTGGACGGCGCCCCTGGTGACGCGCGTCGAGTGTCTGGGCGTCGGCCGCATCGCGGCGATCATCGCGGTCTGCCTGGGACTGCTCGGCGTCGTCGGCGGGCTCGGCTGGATCGTGGTGCGCGAGGCGGCGCAGCTCTCCGAGGACGTGCCCGCGATGCGGCGCAACCTCGTCGACAAGGCGCACTCGCTGCGCGGCCCGATCGGCACGGTCGTGCGCGCGTCCGCGGTGCTGGAGGAGCTGGAGCAGGAACTGGACGTGCCCGACGGGCCGCGGCCCGAGCGCACCGAGAAGGTCGAGGTGGTGCAACGCACCAACGTGTTGGCGACGCTGCGCTCGTTCGCCGCGCCGCTGCTGGTTCCGCTCGGCACCGCCGCGGCCGTTCTCGTGCTGATGATCTTCTTGCTGGTCGCGCGCGAGGAGCTGCGCGACCGCGTCGTGCGGCTCGCGGGCGAGAACGAGCTGACGATCACCACGCAGGCGCTCGACGACGCCGGCCGGCGGCTCTCGCGGTTCCTCGGCGCGCAGTCGCTCCTGTGCACGGCGCACGGCGCGATGGTCGCGCTCGGCCTGTTCGCGATCGGGCTCGAAGGCGCGCTGCTCTGGGGCGTGCTCGCCGGCCTGCTGCGCTTCATCCCGTACGTCGGCCCGTGGATCTCCGCGCTGCTGCCGATCGGGCTCTCGCTCGCGGCGTTTCCCGGCTGGAGTCCGGCGCTCGCGACGATCGGTCTGTTCGTGGTCGTCGAGCTGATCAGCAACAACGTGCTGGAGCCGTGGCTGCACGGCACGCGCACCGGCCTCTCGCCGTTCGCGGTGGTGCTCTCGGCCTTCTTCTGGACCTGGCTCTGGGGATTGCCGGGGCTGTTCCTCGCGACGCCGCTCACGGTCTGCCTCGTCGTCGCAGGCCGCTACGTGGAGAGCCTCTCGTTCGTGCGCGTCCTCTTCGGCGACGAGCAGGCGCTCGACCCGGCGGCCCGCTTCTACCAGCGCGTGCTCTCGCTCGACGCCAACGAGAGCGCGCAGCTCTTGCGGCAGGCGACCGAGGGACAGAGTCTCGAGGCCGTGTCGGAGTCGATCGTGCTGCCGGCGGTGCGCTGGCTCGAGCGCGATCTCGAGCGCGCCGCGGTGACGCGCGAGCGCGCGCGGCGCATTCGCGACCTGATGGCGGCGCTCTTCGACGACCTCGCGCCCGAGCCCGGTGACGAGGCATCGGGGCCGAGCGTGCTGGTGATCGCGGGGCGCGAGGAGCCCGAGTGGATCACGGCCGCGTGGCTCGCCGTGCTGCTCGCCGCGCGCGGCTTCCGCGTGCGCCGCGGCAGCCGCGCCGCCGTCGCGGGCCCGCTCGTCGCGGGCGAGCTGATCTGCGTGTCGGCGCTCGGCGCCGCCGCCGCGCTGCACGCGCGCCGCG
>QEVM01000195.1 GCA_003576805.1 Pseudomonadota bacterium
CGCGCCGCCCGCTGCCGGTCGCCGCGATCGCGCCCGGCGAGCGCGCGCGCGACGACGAACGCCGCCGCGCGCCGGAAGGCGAAGCGGAGCGCGATCGCGAGACCCCGGCGCGCGCGCCGGCGAAGGCGCCGGCGGAGCCGGAGTCGCACGCACCGGACGCGGCCCGGGACCCGGACGGCGATCCCGAGAAGGGACAGCGGGTCGACATCCGCGCCTAGCGCGCGCCACGGGCGCCCGCTTGCGCGCTCCCAGCCGGCCATTCCACTCTGCAAGCCACGCCGCAAGTTGGTCGGAACGAATTGCCGCCCACGCCGCGCGCGCTCCCGAAATTGCGCGCGATCCGGCGTCCCGGCGCCGCTCGGCGTCACGCGCCTCGGGGATTCTCCCGAGAGCGGCGCGTGGCACGTGGCTTGCTCTTCCAGCGGCGCGACACACGAGCGAATCGCGGTGCGCGCGATCGCTTCGTGCGTCGCAACCAGACACGAGAGCGAGTCGGACACGCGATGGGAAGCAGTCTCTGGGTCAGCCTGTCGGGAGCGATCGCGCAGCTGCGCGAGATCGACGTCGTGGCGAACAACGTCGCGAACGCCGACACGGTGGGCTTCAAGCGCGAGCGGCTGGCGTTCGAGAGCGCGCTCGAGACGGCGGTGGCGGACCTCGGCGTCGGGCGGGCGGCGGGCGCGCCCGGGCGCGTGTTCGCGGCGCAGGCGCCGGGCGGCATCGACATGACGGCCGGCGCGATCCAGCGAACGGGCGGCGATCTCGACGTCGCGATCGCGGGCGACGGCTTCTTCGAGGTGCAGACGCCGAACGGCACGCGCTACACGCGCGCCGGCGCCTTCGCGCTCTCGCCCGACGGCACGCTGGTGACGCAGAACGGCGACGCAGTGCTCGGCGAGGGCGGCCCGATCGGCGCGGGCGACGGACGCCTCGTGATCCGCGCGAACGGCGACGTGGTGGACGGGGACGAGACGCCGGTCGGCACGCTGCGCCTCGTGCGCTTCGAGGACCCGAACGCGCTCGAGCCCGAAGGCGCCAACCTGCTCCGCCCGCGCGAGGGCGCGCTTCCGCTCGACGCCGAGCGGGTCGAGCTCGTCGAGGGCGCGCTCGAGCGCTCGAACGTGCAGCCCGTCGCCGAGTTGGCGGGCCTGGTGCTCCTGCAGCGCGCCTTCGAGACGTCGATGCGCGCGATCCAGTCCGACGACGAAACCACCCAGCGATTGATCGAGGAGATGAGCTGATGCGAGCCCTCTTCACCGCGGCGACCGGGATGACGGCGCAGCAGACGCGTCTCGACGCGATCTCGAACAACCTGGCGAACGTCAGCACGACGGGCTTCAAGCGCTCGCGCGCGGAGTTCCAGGACCTCTTCTACGAGACGCTGAAGGCGCCGGGCGCGACCAGCGCTTCGGGCACGACGCTGCCCTCGGGCATCCAGATCGGCAGCGGCGTGCGCCTGGCCACGATCGGACGCCAGTTCAAGCAGGGCGACGCGCAGCGAACCGACGGCGAGCTCGACCTCATGATCCAGGGCGACGGCTTCTTCCAGATCGAGAAGCCGGACGGCGAGACGCTCTACACGCGCGACGGGTCGTTCCAGCGCGACCGCGACGGCAACGTCGTGACGAGCGACGGCTTTCGCCTCGTGCCGAACATCCAGATCTCGCCCGACGCGATCCAGGTGACGGTGCTGCGCGACGGCACGGTGTCGGTGCTCGAGGCGGGCAACCCGACGCCGGTGGACGCCGGCCAGATCGAGCTCGCGCGCTTCTCGAATCCGGGCGGGCTGTTCGCGCTCGGCAGCAACTTCTTCCAGCCGACCGACTCCTCGGGCGACGCGCAGACCGGCGTGCCCGACGAGGACGGCTACGGCTCGCTCGCGCAGGGCTTCCTCGAGTCGTCGAACGTGAACGTCGCCGAGGAGCTGGTGAACATGATCCTCGCGCAGCGCGCCTTCGAGCTGAACTCGCGCGTCATCCAGGCGGGCGACGAGATGCTCCAGGTCGTCGGGTCGCTGTACCGATGACGCGCGCCGTGGTCACGACGGCGCTGGCGCTGCTGCTCGCGTCGCTCACGCCCTCGCCGTCGCGCGCCGCGGAGGACGCGCCGCGCTGGGTCGAGGACCGCATCCAGGCCTTCCTGCTGGAGCGCGTGCCCGAGGGCCCGGTGCGCGTCGCGATCCCGCCGCTCGGCGACTTCGCGCTCGAGGGCGTGGATCCCGAGACGGCCGCCGTCGAGATCGCGACCGATGCCGAGGAGCCGCTGCGCGGACGCGTGTCGCTCACGGTATCCGTCGTGCGCGGCGACGAGGTGCTCGCGCGCCGCACGGTGCCGGTCGAGATCGAGGAGGCGACGGTCGCGCTGGTCGCGGTGCGCGCGCTCGCGCGCGGCGCGGTGCTGCGCGAGGGCGACGTCGCGTTGCGACCCGTCGCCGGCGCGTCCGATCGTCGCGCCGCCGTGTCGGACGCGGGCGAAGTCGCGGGCAGGCGGCTGCGGCGCTCGGTGCCGGCGGGCACGCCGCTGCGCGCCGCGTGGCTCGAGGACGTGCCGCTCGTGCGGCGCGGCGAGCCGGTGCGGCTCTCGCTGGTCTCGGGCGCGCTGCGCATCGAGGCGACCGGGCTCGCGCGCCAGGACGGGCGCGCCGGCGAGATCGTGCGGGTCGAAAGCCAGACGTCGCGGCGTGAGGTGATCGGGCGCGTCGGCACGGACGGGGTGGTGCATGTCGCGTTCTGAACGGCGGCTCGCGCTCGCGGTCGCCGCGGTGCTGTCGGCGCTCGCGACGGGCTGCGTCGAGACGTCGCTCCTGGGCGCGCACGAGCCGCTCGACTACGCGCCGATCGAGCTGCCCGAGCCGGCGCCGCCGACCGACGGCGCGATCTGGAACGGCCAGCTTCCGAGCGGCTCCTTCCTCTCCTTCGACCGCAAGGCGCGTGCCGTCGGCGATCTCGTGACCGTCGTCGTGAGCGAGCAGGCGCGCGCGCGCAACGAGGCCGCGACGAAGGCGGACTCGAGCTCCACGCTCTCCGCGAGCCTGCGCTCGGACATCGGGCTCCAGGCCGCCGCGCTGCCGTTCGCGAAGAAGCTGCTCGAGCTGCTCGGCGCCGACACCAACGACCCCGACGCCGGCACGCCGCTCGACATCGCGACCGGGACCGGCACGAACGAGTTCGACGGCAGCGGCGGCACCGAGCGGCGCGGCAACTTCCAGGCCGTCATCACCTGCCGCGTGGTCGCGATGCTGCCGGGCGACGTGCTCCACGTGCGCGGCCGGCGCGCGATCGTCGTGAACCACGAGCTCCAGTACATGACGCTCGAGGGCCTGGTGCGCCGCGCCGACGTCACGATCGACAACCGCGTGCCGTCGAGCGCGCTGGCCGAGGCGCGCCTCACGCTCGACGGCCTCGGCGTGGTCGACGACAAGCAGCGGCCCGGCTGGCTGCTGCGCGCGCTGTCGTGGGCGTCGCCGCTGTGACGGCCGGGGCGCGCAAAGCGCTGCTCGTCTTCTGCGCGCTGCTCGTGGCCGCGCCGCCGGCCGGCGCCGCGCGCATCAAGGACCTCGCATCCGTGAAGGGCGTGCGCGAGAACCAGATCATCGGCTACGGCCTCGTCGTCGGCCTCAACGGCACCGGCGACAAGAACCGCACCGAGTTCACCGTCCAGTCGCTGACGAGCCTGCTCGCGCGCATGGGCATCGGCGTGGACGCCGCCGCGGTGCAGGTGAAGAACGTCGCGGCGGTGATGGTGACGGCGGACCTCCATCCCTTCGCGCGCACCGGCGCGCGCATCGACGCGACCGTGTCGTCGCTCGGCGACGCGTCGAGCCTCGAAGGCGGCACGCTGCTGCTGACGCCCCTGCACGGGGCCGACGGCCAGGTCTACGCGATCGCGCAGGGCGCGCTCTCGGTGGGCGGCTTCGCCGCGGGCGGCGGCGGCAGCAGCGTGCAGAAGAACCACCCGACGGTGGGGCGCGTCGCGGGCGGCGCGACGATCGAGCGCGAGGTGCCGTTCTCGCTGGAGGGCCGCAGCCGCTTCGAGATGGCGCTCCACGACGCCGACTTCACCACCGCGCAGCGCGTGGCCGCCGCGATCGACGCCCACTTCGGCGCCGGCACCGCGCGCCCGCGCGACGCCGGCACGCTCGACGTCGACGTGCCCGCGAACGCGAACGTCGTGGACTTCCTGGCCGATCTCGAAGCCCTGCCGGTCGAGCCCGACCGCCGCGCCCGGGTCGTGCTCAACGAGCGCACCGGCACCGTCGTGATGGGTGCCGACGTGCGCATCAGCCGCGTCGCGGTCGCGCACGGCAGCCTCTCGGTCTCGATCGCGACCACCAACGAGGTGTCGCAGCCGAATCCGCTCGGGCGCGGCGATACGGTGCCCTTCTCGAACACCGACGTCACCGCGGTCGAGGAGGAAGCGCGCCTCAGCCTCCTGGGCGGCGACGGCACGGTCACGATCGACGAGCTGGTGCGCGGCCTCAACGCGCTCGGTGTCACGCCGCGCGACCTGATCGCGATCTTGCAGGCGATTCGCGCGTCGGGCGCGCTCTCCGCCGAGCTGGAGGTGCTCTGAGAATGGACACGACCGCGCTCGCGCTGCGGCTCGATCCGCGCACCGCGCCGTCCGAGCTCGAGACGGCGCAGGCCGCCGCGCGCTTCGAGGCGCTGCTGCTCGAGCAGATGATGAAGCCGCTGACCGAGTCGAAGCTCGCGCCCGCCTGGGCGACGGGGGGCGCGGGCGGCCGGCTCGCGCGCGAGCTGCACGTCTCGGAGCTGGCGCGCATCGCCGCCGAGCGCGGCGCGCTCGGCCTGCCGCGGCTCTTCGAGCCCGGCGCGGCCGCGGGCGCCGAGACCGCCGAGGAGACGACGCGATGAGGCAGATCGACACCGCGGCGCGTCTGTCGCAGGTGCTCGCCGCCGAGGAGCAGCTCTACGTCGAGCTGCGCGACCTTCTGCAGCACGAGCGCGAGTGCATGCTGAACCTCGACGCCGACGGCCTCGAGCGCGCGGTCGAGGCCAAGGAGGCGATCGCCGAGGAGGCGCGCCTGCTCGAGGAGAGCCGCGTCGAGGTCGCGCGCGAGCTGGCCCGCGCCGTCGGCGTCGACGAGGAGCGGCCGCGTCTGTCGCTGCTCTGCGAGGCGCTCGGCGCGAGCGGCGCACCGCTGCGCGAGCAGCACTCGCGGCTCGTCGCGCTGCTCGGCGCGGTCGGCGAGCTGGTGGAGGCCAACGCGTCGTTCGCGCACGAAGGGCTCGAGCAGGTACAGGACACGATCGAGATGTTGGGCCGCCTGCTGCCGCAGGAGCCGATCTACAGCGGGGCCGCGATGCCGGGCGCGCAGCGCGGCACCGGACGCCTCGTTCGCAGCGTCGCGTAGGAGGACGGCATGAGCGGCCTGTTCGGAACGCTCGACATCGCGGCGCGCGGGCTGCTGGTCACGCAGAACGGCATCCGCGTCACGTCGCACAACACGGCGAACGTCGAGACGCCTGGCTACACGCGCCAGAGACAGTTGCTGACCGCGGCGCCCGCGATCCCGCACCCGGCCGGCGCGATCGGAACCGGCGTCGAGCAGCAGGGCATCCAGCGCGTCTCGGACGAGCTGCTGCATCGCCAGTTCGTGAGCGCCGACGCACGCGCCGCGGCATTCGGCGTCGAGGCGAACGCGCTCGACGTGGTGCAGGAGCTCTTCAACGAGCAGTCCGGTCCGGGCCTCGGCGCGCGCATCTCGGCGCTCTACGACGCGTTCGAGGACGTCGCGAGCGCGACCACGCCGGGCGCGCCAGTCGAGCGCGGCTCGCTGCGCACCGCCGCGCAGTCGCTGATCGACGCATTCCGCGGCGTCGATGCGGAGCTGCGCCGTGCGCTGAAGGACGCGGACCGCTCGGCCGTCGCGTTGCTCGACTCGATCAACGGCCTCGCGCGCGACATCGCGGCGCTCAACCGCGCGATCGTGCGCGAGGAGGCGGTCGCACCCGCCAACGACCTGCGCGACCGCCGCGACGCGCTCGTGCGTGAGCTGGCGAAGAAGGTGGAGATCTCGAGCTTCGAGCAGTCCGACGGCTCGGTCGTCGTGATGGTGGCGCGCGGGCTCGCGCTCGTGGAGGGCACCACTGCGCGCAGCCTCGTCGCGCAGACCGACCTCGCGAATCCGTTCGACCCGACCGTCTCGCGCATCCTCTTCGACCTCGGCCCGACGCAGGCGGACGTCAGCGACGATCTCGGCGGCGGCGAGCTGGGAGGCCACCTCCAGGTGCGCGACCAGCTCGTGCCCGACGCGATCCGCGAGCTCGACGTGCTCGCCTACAACCTCGCGGCCCAGGTGAACGCGGTGCACCAGCTCGGCGTCGGGCGCGACGGCAGCACAGGCGACTTCTTCGCCGCGCCGGCGCAGGTCGAGGACGCGGCGCGCGATCTCGCGCTCGCGCCGGCCATCCTGGCGTCGCCCGACGCGATCGCGGCGGGCCTCACGAGCGATCCCGGCGACAACCGCAACGCGCTGGCGCTCGCGGCGCTGCGCACGACCGCCACGCCGTTCTACCTCCCCGGCGATCCGCCCGGTCCGCCGACCGGCGCCGCGCGCACCGCGCTCGATCACCACGGGTTCCTGGTCGGTGACCTCGGCGAGCGGGCGCGCGTCGCGGCCGGCGCGCACGACGTGCAGGCCCGCGTGCTCGGCGAGCTCGAGGCGCGACGCGAGTCGATGTCGGGTGTCTCCCTCGACGAGGAGATGATCAAGCTGATCCGCCTCGAGTCCGCTTATCAGGCGAACGGCCGCGTGATCGCGACGATCCAGACGCTGCTCGACGCGCTCGTGCAGCTCGTCTAGCGGCGCGGAGGAACCGGCATGAGCCTGCGCATCACCAACTCGATGCTCGTGCGCACCGCGCTCGACGGGATCGCGCGGCAGCGCGCCCGCCTGGCGACCACGCAAGAGCAGGCCTCGACCGGACTCCGCGTGAACCGTCCGTCCGACGACCCCGCCTCCGCGAGCCGCGCGGCGCAGCTGCGCGCCGAGACCGCGGCGAACGCGCAATACCGCCGCAACGTCGCGCAGGCCGACGGCCGGCTCGTCGCGCTCGAGCAGTCGCTGCGCACGGCGCAGGGCGTCGTCGTGCGCGCACGCGAGCTCGCGATCCAGGGCGCCAGCGGTGGGCTCGACGCCGACGCGCGCCGCCTGCTCGCCGTGGAAGTGGAGACTCTCTTCGACGAGATGCTCGCCGCGGCGAACGGCCGGCATGCGGGCGCGTGGATCTTCGCGGGCACCGCGAGCGACGCGCCCGCCTTCTCGCGCTCGGGCCCGTTCGCGTCGGGCAGCCCGCCGCCGATGGTCGGCTTCGACGGCGACTCCACCGAGATCGAGATGGCGATCGACGAGGACCGCCGCGCAATCACGAGCTTCGACGGGCGCCGCGTCTTCCAGGGCGACGCCGACGGCAACGGCGCGCCGGACGCCGGCCGGGAGGACGCCTTTGCCGCGCTCGGCGAGCTGTGGCGCGCGCTCGACGCAAACGACCAGGCGGCGGTCACGGCGACGCTCGACCGCCTCGACCGCACGCAGCTCCAGCTCGAGCTCGCGCTCGCGCGCGTCGGCGCGATCGGCAATCAGCTCGCGGGCGCGGAGGACGCGCTCGGCCTCGAGGCGCTCTCGCTGAAGCGCACGCTCTCGGACGCGGAGGACGCCGACACCGAGCAGGTGTTCTCCAATCTCGTCGCGCACCAGACGGCGCTCCAGGCGTCGCTCGAGTCGGCGGTGCGCGCGATCCAACCCTCGCTCTTCGACTTCTTGAGCTGACGATGCTGGTCCTGGCGCGCCGCGAAGGAGAGAGCCTCCGCATCGGACCCGACGTCCGCATCACGGTCGTCGCGCTTTCGTCCGGCCACGTGAAGATCGGCATCGAGGCGCCGGACGACGTGTTCGTGCACCGCGAGGAGGTGCTGCGCCGGCTCGAGGAGGCGAACCGCGAGGCGGCGCGCGCGGCCGCCGCGCTGGCGTGCACCGGGGCGTCCGACGTGGACGCGGCGCGGACGGACGGCGCGAGCGAAGGAGGATTCACGCGGTGAGTCGCATCACGATCGAGACCGAGCGCTTCGGCAAGGTGGAGGCGGACGAGGGGGAGATCGTCGCGTTTCCGGGCCTGCCCGGCTTTGCTGCGGCGAGGCGCTTCGTGATCCGCGGACACGACCGCGGCGACACCTTCGCGTGGCTGCTCTGCGCCGACGACCCTGGGCTCGCCTTCGTGATCGCGAACCCGTGGCACCTCGCGCCCGGCTACGAGCCGGAGCTACCCGAGCGCGCGCTGCGCGCGCTCGGCGCCGCGTCAGCCGACGAGCTGCACCTGGTGGCGATCGCGTCGGTGCGCGCCGACGGCACCACACTGAACCTCGCGGCCCCGCTCGTCATCAACCCGCGCACGCGGCGCGGCATGCAGGTGATCCTCGAGACGGGCGAGTGGTCGGCGCGCGCGCCGGCGGCGCCGCCGCCGACCGCCGAGCCGCGGTCCGTACGCGCGGGGAGCTGACGCGCCGGCGCGTGACGCCGAGCTCCGCGCCTCCTCGCGGAGCGGGACGCTCACCATCTCGAGGCCCGCGCGCCGACCCGCAGCGAGGTGCGTGCCCTCGCCTCGGTCTGCGCAACTCGTGCCTTCTCGCGCGCCGTTGCGATCGGAAACGCGCGGCGTTCAGAGCGCATCGAAGCCCCACAGGAAGAGCGGCCACGGCAGCGCCGCGCGCAGCGCGAGAAACTGTGCGGGCGAGAGCGCGGCGGCGGCGCGCGCCGGCCGCTCGGGTCCGAACAGCAGCGCGAGCGCCTCGTCGTGCGAGAGCACGACGCTTCCGTTCGCGCCGGTGAGGCAAGTGCGCTCCGGTGCTCCATGCAGCTGCACGTCGGCGAGCGCGGCGGCGCCCGCGGTCAGCGCGCTCCAGACGTCCGCTAGGTCGGCGGCGCGCAGCCACGCGAAGGGCGCGCGCTCGCCCGCCGCGCCGGCAGCGCGCAGCCGCGCGATCGGCGCCTCTTCGGTCGCGGCCGCGAGACACAGCGATGCGACGCCCGCGCCGCACAGCGCCTCCATGCACGCGAGGACGCCGTCTGGCTCGCCGGCCCACTCATGGACGACGCCCCGCAGGTCGTCGCCCCGGCCGGCGCTCGCGTACGCGACCGCGACGCCTGCCCGCCGCGCGACGCGCGTCGCGCACTCC
>QEVM01000196.1 GCA_003576805.1 Pseudomonadota bacterium
GGCGAGCGCGCCGCCGAGCAGCGCGCGCGCGGCCGGCGCGCCGCGCCGCATCACGCCACCCGCACCGGCAGCCGCCGCATGCCGGTGTGCTTGTTGCTCCGCGTCCACTCGACCGGGCCGTCCTGCGCGAGCCGCAGGCCGCGGCCGAGCAGCGCCTCGAGCACGACCGCGATCTCGGTGCGCGCGAGGCTCGCGCCGAGGCAGTGATGGACGCCGTGGCCGAACGCGAGGTGCGGGTTCGGCGCGCGGCGCACGTCGAAGCGGAACGGATCGGCGAAGACGCGCGCGTCGCGGTTCGCCGACGGAATCCAGTGCGTGACCTTCTGGCCGGCGCGGATCGTCGCGCAGCGCCGCGAGCTCGGCCGGGTGCTCGAGCAGCGCGAGCAGGCCGCCCGCGATCGCGTTGCGCGTCGTCTCGCTGCCGGCCACCAGCAGCAGCGTCGGGGATCTCGGCGTGCACGATCAGCGAGAGCATCTCGTCGCCGGGGTCGCGGCGGCGGCGCGTCACCAGGTCGCGCAGATAGGCGGCCATGCTGCCGGCCGCTTCGGCGAGCCGCGCCGACGACTCGCCGAGATCGCGGTCCGCGTAGTCCACGAACGCGCTGGTCCACGCGAGGATGCGATGGCGGTCGGACTGCGGGATGCCGAACAGGCTCGCCGTCACCTGGAGCGGCAGCTCGGCGGCGACGTCGCGCACGAAGTCGAACGCGCCGCGCGGCGCGACGGCGTCCAGGATCGCGTCCGTGCGCTCTCGCAGCTCGGCTTCGAGACGCGCGACGGTGCTCGGTTTGAAACCCTTGCTCACGAGCGCGCGGAGCGCGTCGTGACGCGGCGGGTCCATCATGTTGAGCATCGTGCCGGGACCGAGACCGCGCGGCAGGTCGTCGAGCGTCGTGCCGCCGCCGCTGCGTCCGGGCGCGCCCTCCGACGAGAACGCGGCGGCGTCGCGCAACACCGAACGGACGTCGGCGTGGCGCGTCACCACCCAGAAGCCCTCGCCGCCGGGCGCCTTCGGGTGCGGGGGATGCCACCACACCGGCGACGTCTCTCGCAGCCGCGTGAACACGGCGTGCGGAAATCCGTTCGCGAAAGCGTCGAGCTCGACGAGGTTCGGCAGCGCGGCGTTCATCTTCGAAGCTTCCCGAGCGCCGCGCGCCGCCGCAACATCTCGTGCACCGAGCTGCTCTCCATCTCGTAGGATGGAGGCATGGCGGGTCCGCTCGACGCGGTCGTCTGGAGCATCGACCGGCACGACGTCATCACGGCGGTCGGCGGCGCGTGGGACGAGTTCGCGCGCGTGAACGACGCGCCCTGGCTCAGCGCGCACAGCGCGGTCGGACGCTCGCTCTTCGGCTTCATCGACGGAGAGCCGACGCGGCGCGCCTACCAGCGCATCTTCGCCAGCGCGCGCGCCTCGGGACGCACGCTGCGCATCCCGTTCCGCTGCGACTCCCCGGTCGTGCGCCGCTGGATGGAGCTCGCGATCGTGCCCTTCGACGACGCGACCGTGCAGTTCCGCACGGCGCTGCTGCGCTCCGAGAAGCGCGACGCCGTCCGCCTGCTCGACGCGCTCGAGTCGCGCTCCTCGCTCGACGCTTCGATGTGTTCGTTCTGCCTGAACGTGCGCACCATCGCGGGCTGGGTGGACGCCGAGGAGGCGTCGCGACGGCTGCAGCTCGACGTCGCGCCCAGACAGCCCCAGATCCGGCACGTGATCTGCCCCGACTGCTCCGCGCTGCTCGCGGAGTGCGCGGCCGATCCGGGCGCGCGGCCGTAGCGGCTAGGCGGCGCGCCGGCGCGCGCGCACGGCGAGCGCGAGCACCGCGGCGAGCGCGAGCTGCGTCGCGTCCGGCTCGGGGACGCGCGTGAGCGCGACGTCCGCACCGGGGTCGCCGCCGTGGAAGGCCTCCGCCTCGAGCAGATAGGCCGCCGAGGCGTCCGGGGAGAAGCCGCCGAGCGGGAGCGCGCCCGAGAGGTCGAATGCGGCGTCGAAGGCGAGCTCGATCCCGTCCTCGTTGCCGGAGGCGAACACGGACAGGTAATGGCGGCCGCCGGACTCGTACGCGGTGAGCGAGCCGTTCGTCCAGTCGATCGACGCGAACGGTGCGAGATCCCCGCTCGCGTTCGTGATCTGCATCGTCGCGGCGGCGGGAATCGCGAGCGAGACCGACGCGCTCGGCACGAACGAGAGGAGCCCCGACACCGAGCCTTCTCCATCGGCGAGCGTGAACTCGTACGCCTCGACCTCGGTGGTGGTGAGCGACACGGAATCCCAGGCGAGGCCGCCACCCGGCGACTCGTTGGTCGCGACGAGCCGCACCTCGATCGGCTCGCCCAGCTGCGCGAGGTCCGGCGGCGCCACGTACGCGACGGTGATCGGCGAGAAGAGGCCCTCGATCGCGAGATCCGGCCCGCCGCTCGCGAGGAGCGCGCCGCCCGCGCGCAGCTCGGCGCGCGCGCCGGGAAAGCCGTCGTACACGGCCGCGAACGCCGAGCTGAGGTCGCCGACCTGCACGGTCAGCTCGTAGCGGAGCGCCGCTTGGAGCGGGCTCGCCGTCGCGTGCGCGAGGACCATTTCGCCGACGCCGACGTCGCCGGCGTAGAAGACGAGCGTCACGTTGTCGCCGTCCGGCGGCGGTCCGTCGAACGCGGCGGCCGGCGGGTTCCACACGCCCCAGTCGTAGTCGTCCGCCGACACCGTTCCCGTCGTCGAGAACGACCAGCCCGAGATCGGGCCGTCGGGCCCCGCGAACGCTTCGTCCGCGAGCAGCGGATCCTCGAAGCTCGCGTTGGGGATCGAGATCGTGGCGGCGCTCGCGCCGATCGCGCTGGCGAGAGCCAGCGTGATTGCGGCGGCGAGCGCGAGCGTCGTGCCGTGGCGCACGTCGTGCTCCTGCGGTGCTGGGGAGGTCGCGCGCACCGTACTGCATGGGCGCGGCGCTCCGCATGCGGAATTCCACCGAGTCGCGCGGCGCAGCTACCCTCGCTCGCCCTACGCCGAGCCAGAGGAGACCCGCATGCCCTACCGCGTCGTCCAGTGGAGCACCGGCAACGTCGGCCGCTACGCGCTGCGCCAGATCCTCGATCACCCCGCGCTCGAGCTCGCGGGCGTCTACGTGACGTCGGAGGCGAAGGCCGGCAAGGACGCCGGCGAGCTGTGCGGGCGACCCGCCACCGGCGTGCGCGCGACGCGCGACGCCGACGCGCTGCTCGCGGGCGACGCCGACTGCGTCGTCTACACCGCCACCGCCGACCGGCGTCCCTTCGAGGCCGTCGCCGACATGGCGCGCATCCTCGCCGGGGGCAAGAACGTGGTGTCGAGCAGCGTCGTCGGGCTCGTCCACCCGCGCGCGCTCGGCGAGCGCGTGACCGCGCAGCTCGAGGAGGCGTGCGCGAAGGGGCGCTCGTCGTTCTTCACGAACGGCATCGACCCCGGCTTCGCGAACGACGTCCTTCCGCTCGTGCTCTCCGGCCTGTGCGGCACGTGGGAGGAGATCCGCATCCAGGAGATCATCAACTACGCGACCTACGCGCAGCCCGAGGTGCTCTTCGACACGATGGGCTTCGGCCAGCCGATGGACGCGAAGCCGATCATCCTGATGCCCGGCGCGCTCGGCTTCGCGTGGGGCGGCACGATCCGGCTGCTCGCGGAAGGCCTCGGTCTCACGCTCGACCGCGTCGAGGAGTGGCACGAGCGCTGCGCCGCGACGAAGCGGCTCGACGTCCAGGGCCACGTCATCGAGCCGGGCACCATGGCCGGCCTGCGCTTCGAGGTGCGCGGCATCGTCGGCGGCAAGCCCGTGCTCGTCGTCGAGCACGTGACGCGCATGGCCGACGACCTCGCCCCCGACTGGCCGAAGGGCAACGGCAGCTACCGCGTGCTCGTGAAGGGCGTCCCCGGCATGCGCTGCGAGTACGAGTTCTGGGACGAGCACGGCGATCACGCCGTCGGCGGCGTCGTGCTCACCGCGACGCGCCTCGTGAACGCGATCCCCGCCGTGTGCGAAGCGCCGCCGGGCCTGCTGTCGGCGCTGGACCTGCCGCTGATCACCGGGCGCGGCCTGCTGCGGTAGAAAGACGACGAAAGAGTCAACGCGCGCTGGTTGGATGTCCCCAAGATCGACATACAACAGCAAACAGCCTGTTCAGCTACGTGAGCGAACTATGTACTCGGTGAGTTGTAAGGCTCCCTGAAACAGTTCGATCTCGACCTCGCCACCAGTCAGGACTTGCCTTCGTACGCGGATATGCCCTGTTTTCCCGACCACCTGCCGAATACGACGAGGCGTCGTACGAATTCGTCGTTCTACGAGACGGTCACCACTCTTAACCTTGGAACCACGAGGGTCAGCGGTCAGGAACGCACGGTCTGTATGCAAGGCAATCCGGGCGCAGTCCGCTTCGTTGGGCACAGGGCGACTAGCACTCGCGAACGGAGTAATCAGGGCTGTTGCAGGCGATATGAGTTTTGCTTCCCAAAGATCTCTGCAATAGGCGTTCTTCGAGCCGTGGTGAGGCACCTTCAAGATGTCTGCCTGCCCGCTTGGCAGCCGAGGAGATCGCAGGACAGCCTGCCAGCCAATGTGTACGTCCGACGAATTCTCCAAGTCCGCGCCGAATAGCGCTTGAGTGTTTCCTACTTGTACCCAAACCGCGACAGATTGTTGATTCGGATCGAGCGGAACGGCCCGCCGCTTCGTTTCCTTCACTCGTGGTAGGAAGGCGCCAATTTCCTTCATGCCTAGGCGGCGCGCCCCGGGCGAGGGGCTCACTGAACGTATGTGAACCGGGACCGCCGTGTCGCTACCAGCCCGCTCCCATAAAATCAGACCGTCCTGCGCCCAAATCGGCGCTGCAGTCCCTGGCCGAGCACCGTCTGGACTACGGGTTTCCAAAATTGAGAACACGCGAGCGAACTCGCTCAGCGTTTGTTCGTGATTTCTTTCAGCTTCGCTTGCGGCGATCGCCGTCCAGAACTCGTCTGACCTCAAGGCACCGGAACACACAAACTCGGCATTCTTTGCTTGCTCGAAAACCTCCGCTGCCCCTCGCATATGGTCTTGATGCCAATGTGTGACAATGACCAAGCGCAATGCTTGTGCTGGATCGACGCCAATGTCATCCAGGTACCGCAAAGCGACTGGTCGACCTGTTTCGCGATCCAAACACGAATCAATACAAATCCAGTCACCTGATCCGAGGTGCACAAGCGCACACTCCCCGCGGCCTGGACCGAACACTGAAATCTCAAGCTGTTCGGGTTCGGGCGGGCTGTTGATCGGCTTCGTTTTCATTACCGAATCGGGATTTCAGCTCAGCGGCTCGCCTCTGGACTGCCTCGACTTCGCGACTACTCCAAGCAGGAAGTCGAAGGAAACGAATGAAGTCAATGTTCTTCACCTGACCGTCAAAAGCTTTCTCCCGTCCGATTGTCCAAGTGAAGACAGCTCCGGGCGAAACCAAGTGCCTGTCACCAGGCGAGACATCTTCAAGCCCGAACACCGCCTCAACCCGAGTAGTATCAGACGACCTGCGAATATCACGCAGCAGGGCAGTGAACTCGCCCTCTCGTACGTGCGTCACTGTACCGTCCCATTGCTGAAGCACTTGGATTTCGTGCGTTGGCGCTTGCGGAATGGGTACCGTGGCCACCTCAGCTCGTTGGGGCGATTGGCGATTCGCAACAACCGAATCGATCTCGACGATCTCGTCTGCTCCGGCACTCAACTGAGCATTCCGCTCCCTGGGTGGCGTGTCCGGCTGCGTGTAGGCCTGGATTAGCCCATTAAGACCCGTTTCGGACGGAAGATTCCGCCGTTCGGACGCCTCGGAATCCGGCAAGAGCGTAGAGCGCAACGGAACATCCCAGCTCTCGGGTGCCTCAATCTGTCTGTGAACGCGTTTTGCAAGAGAGGCGGGCATCTACTCATTTCCCCATACGAGGATTCTCTGCGCAATCGACGCGGACTCCGCTAAGAATCCGCTCCATTCGTTCTGCAAAGATTCGATCAGTGCACTGGGCGCATCATCACCTCTCTCTGTCGCATCATAGTGTTCGTGCAACTCAACATAGACGCCATTACGAATTCGCACACTCGGCTCTATCTTCGCCCGCACCCACTTGCCTCCACGCCCATTCGGGCGTGTGCCTTCAACGACGAGCGTACGGAGACCCGGCGTTCCCTCTCGGATTGGACTTGTTAGAACCTCTTTCCAGAGATTCTTCGGAACCAAGCGGTCTCCCAGCCGGTGCCAATGGTCCTCCGACTCGAGGTCGTAGTGCCCCCGCCAGATAAGCCCCATCATTGAGAACGGGGTGTGTTCCAGTCGCGCATAGATGCCAGCCACTAGAACCGGCAAATGTTGATCGTGAGCAGCGTCAAGCGATTCGGCGATGAACTTTTCGGGAACAACCTGCATCGTCAGCCACGACAATGAAAAGACTGAAACCTGGGGCGAGATGACCTGGATTGTTGCCTTGTCCGCTTCATCGGCGCGGATCAAATCCATGCTCGCGAGCCAATGCGGTTGGATGATCGCCGGGTTGAACGAACCTACTAGCACGATCGATGACCCATGCAGCTTCGGCTCCAGTCCGACCACGGCCACCTCCGTTGTCTGCGGCGAGGCATTCTAACACTGTTGCGGATGACGATAACAATCGGGGGGTGATGTTTTACGCAACGGTGTGCCGACCTCGCAGCCCAGAGTGCGTTAGCTGTTCGCATCAAGTGCAAGACCAAAGCGGCGAGTTCTCAGTCGAGCGCCGGAAGCGTGACCGATTTCAGATGCGCCCGCTTCACTCAGCCCGCCGCCGCCGCGTCCGCGACGACGAGCTGCTCCTTCGCCGCGACGCGCGACGCGGGGATCGACGCGTCGCCGCGGCGCAGCTTCGCGAGCGCGTCGCGCTTCTCCTCGCCCGTGACGAGCCAGAGCACGCGGCGCGCCTGCGACAGCACCGGGAAGGTGAGCGTCATGCGGCGGCGACCGCGATACGGCTCGGTCACCGCGACGTCGCCCTCGGTGCAGTCGACCGCCGCGTCGCCGGGCACGAGCGAGGCGGTGTGGCCGTCGCCGCCGAGGCCGAGGTGCACGACGTCGAGCACCGGGGGATTGCCGGCGACCGCGCACAGGCGCGCGGAGTAGCTGCTCGCGGCGCTCGCGAGGTCGTCCTCCTCGACGGGCATGGCGTGCGCGTGCGTCGCCTCGATCGGAACGCGCGCCAGCAGCGACTCGCGCAGGTGCAGCCAGTTGCGGTCGTCGTCGTGCAGCGGGGCGACGCGCTCGTCCACCTGGAAGACGTGCACGCAGTCCCAGGGCAGCGCTTGCGCCGCGAGCGCGCGATACATCGGCCACGGATCGCGGCCGCCGCTCGCGGCCACGAGCGCGCAGCCGCGCGCGGCGGCGGCCTCGCGGATCGCGGCGCCGATCCACTCGGCGGCGCGCGCCGCGGCGGCGCCGGCGTCGGGAAGCACCTCGACGTTCAGGGACATGGCGTCTCTCCGAGCGGCTGCCAGCCGCCGACGCGTTCCACCAGCGCGTCGGCGGCGGACGGGCCCCAGGTCCCCGGTTCGTACTCGTGCACGGGATGGTGGTCGTGCAGCAGCGGCTCGACGATGCGCCAGCCCTCCTCCACCTCGTCCTGCCGCGCGAACAAGGTGGGATCGCCCTCCATCGCGTCGCCGAGCAGGCGCTCGTAGGGCGCGAGGCCCTCGCCCTGGTTCGCGCACACGAAGAGCTCGATGAGATCGCCTTCGATGCCGTCGCGCGGATCGTCGCCCGGCGTGCGCGTGCACGCGCCGAGCGCGATCTCGGCGGCGTTGCCGAGGCGGAAGCGCACGTAGTTGGGCGCCGGACGCTGCATCTCGATGCCGGCGAAGACGTGCTGCGGCGCCTCGCGCAGCGTGACGCGCACCTCGGTGGCGGTCGTCGGCAGACACTTGCCGGTGCGGATGAAGAACGGAACGCCCGCCCAGCGCCACGAGTCGATCGCGAGCTCGAGCGCGGCGTAGGTCTCGACGCGCGAGTCCGGCGCGACGCCCTTCTCGTCGCGGTAGCCGCGGAACTGCCCGCGCACGAGCCGTTCGGGCGGGGCCGGGTGGATCGCCTTGAAGACCTTCACCTTCTCGTCGCGGATCGCGTCGGCGAAGCCGGACGTCGGCGGCTCCATCGCGAGCAGCGCCACCACCTGCAGCAGGTGGTTCTGCACGACGTCGCGCACCGCGCCCACCTCCTCGTAGAACTTCCCGCGGCCCTCGACGCCGAAGGTCTCCGCCATCGTGATCTGCACCTGCGCGACGTGGTGGCGATTCCAGATGGGCTCGAGGAAGGCGTTGGCGAAGCGGAAGTAGAGCAGGTTCAGCACCGGCTCCTTGCCGAGGAAGTGGTCGACGCGGAAGATCGAGTCCTCGTCGCACAGGCGGTGCAGCGTCTGGTTCAGCTCGCGCGCCGACGCGAGGTCGCGGCCGAACGGCTTCTCGACGACGATGCGCGCGCCCTTCGAGCAGCCCGAGCGGCCGAGCCCTTCGACCGTCGACGGAAACGCGCTCGGCGGGATCGCGAGATAGAAGACCGGGCGCTCGGCGTCGCCGAGCGCCGCGCGGATGTCGGCGAAGAGCTGCGTGCCGCCGTAGTCGCCGCCGGCGTAGCGCAGCAGGCTGGCGAGCTTCTCGAACGCCTTGGCGTCGACGCCGCCGCCGTGCGTCTCGATGCTGTCGCGCGCGCGCTCGACCAGCCACGGCACGCCGAGCGGCTCGCGCCCGACGCCGACGACCGGCACGTCGAGCGAGCCGCGCTTGGCCATCGCGTGCAGCGACGGATAGATCTTCTTGAAGGCGAGATCGCCGGTCGCGCCGAAGACGACCAGCGCGTCGGAACGCTCGGGGGGCATGCGGCGGCGTGCTCCTGCGTGGCTCAGCCGTGCTGCTTCTTCTCGACGTGGCCGCCGAACGCCTCGCGCATCGCCGAGAGCACCTTGTGCGCGTAGTCGGCCTCGCCGCGCGAGGCGAAGCGGTCGTAGAGCGCCGCGGTGAGCACGGGAACCGGAACGCTCGCGTCGATCGCGGCCTGCACCGTCCAGCGGCCTTCGCCGGAGTCGGCCACCTCTCCAGCAAAGCGCCCGAGAGCGGGGTCGTCGAGCAGCGACGCGGCGGTCAGGTCGAGCAGCCACGAGCCGATCACGCTGCCGCGCCGCCACAGCTCCGCGATCTCCGCGATCGGCAGCTCGTACTGGTATCGCTCCGGGTGCGCGAGCGGCGTGGTCTCGGCGTCGCGCGCGCGCTCGCGGCGTCCCGCGCCCGCGTGGCGCAGCAGGTTGAGGCCTTCCGCGTACGCGGCCATCAGCCCGTACTCGATGCCGTTGTGCACCATCTTCACGAAGTGGCCGGCGCCGGCGGGACCGCAGTGCAGCCAGCCGCGCTCGGCGGGCGACGGCGCGCCCGCGCGGCCCGGCGTGCGCGGCGCC
>QEVM01000197.1 GCA_003576805.1 Pseudomonadota bacterium
CCGCGCGGCGACGCGGGCGCGCGCGCCGCGATCGCCGCGCACCACGCGCGCCGCGGCGCCGCGCCGTCGCCCGAGCACGTCGTGCTGACCGCCGGCACCAGCGAGGGCTACGCGCACCTGTTCCGCGTGCTCGCCGATCCCGGCGACGCCGTGCACGTGCCGACGCCCGGCTACCCGCTCTTCGAACACCTCGCCGAGCTGGAGGGCGTCGCCGCCCTGCCCTATCCGCTGCGCGCGCCGAAGCCGGGCAGCGCGCGCTGGCGCGTCGACCTCGACGCCTTCGCCGCGTCGCTCGGGCCGGCGAGCCGCGCCGTCGTCGCGATCGACCCGCACAATCCGACCGGCTCGTTCGTGGACCCCGAGGACTGGGCGTCGCTGCGCGCGATCGCGCACGAGCGCGGCCTCGCGATCGTGTCGGACGAGGTCTTCGCCGACTTCGCGTGCGACGGCGTCGCCGTGCCGTCCGGCGCGCTGGCCGGCGCGG
This sequence comes from Pseudomonadota bacterium, assembly GCA_003576805.1. GTDB lineage: Bacteria > Myxococcota_A > UBA9160 > UBA9160 > PR03 > PR03. The sequence goes on from QEVM01000197.1 coordinate 485, forward strand.
GCGACGGCCCGCTCCACTTCGTGCTGTCGGGCGCGTCGAAGGTGCTCGCGCTGCCGCAGCTCAAGCTCGCGTGGATCGCCGTCGCGGGGCCGCCGGCCGCGCGCGACGAGGCGCTCGCGCGGCTCGAGTTCGCGGCGGACGCCTACCTCTCGGTGTCGCCGATCCTGGCGCGCGCGCTGCCGGCGCTGCTCGCCGAACGCGCGTCGATCCAGGCGCCGCTGCGCGCGCGCGTCGCGCGTAGTCGCGCCGCACTCGCCGACGCGCTCGCCGGGACGCGCGCCGAGCTGCTGCCCGCCGAGGCCGGCTGGTGCGCCACCGTGCGCGTCGACGGCGCGGACGAGGACGCGCTGGCGCGCGATCTCGTCGAGCGCGACGGCGTGCTCGTGCAGCCGGGCGCGCTCTTCGACCTCGAGGTGCGCGGCGCCGCGCACCTCGTCGTCAGCCTGCTGCCCGAGCCCGCGCGCTTCGACGCGGGCGTCGCAGCGCTGCGCGCGGCGATCGCGCGCGCGCCGGGAGGACACCGATGACGCGGACGCTCGGCTTCGACGAGGAGACGTCGCGGCGCATCGAGGCGATGTACCGCAGCCCCGACGCGATCCGGCGGCGCAGCCTCGTGCTCTCGTTGCTCGAGCCGCGCTCGGGCGAGCGCGTGCTCGACGTCGGCTGCGGGCCCGGCTTCCTCGCGTCCGAGCTGGCGGCGGCCGTCGGGCCGCACGGCCGCGTCGACGCCATCGACTCCAGCCCCGTCATGCTGGGGCTCGCGAAGGCGCGCTGCGAGGCGCTGCCGTGGGTCGCCGTCCGCGAGGGCGACGCCGCGCGCCCGGGCTTCGACGACGCCGCGTTCGACGCGATCGCGAGCGTGCAGGTGCACGAGTACGTGCGCGACGTCGAGGGCTCGCTGCGCGAGGCGGCGCGCGTGCTGCGGCCGGGCGGCCGGCTGCTGCTCGTCGCCACCGACTGGGACTCGATCGTGTGGGCGGCGGACGACGCGGCGCGCATGGCGCGCGTGCTGTCCGCGTTCGACGAGCACCTCGCGCACCCGGACCTGCCGCGGCGGCTCGAGCCGCTGCTGCGCGACGCCGGCTTCGAGCCGCGGCGCTGCGAGGTGCTGGTGCAGATGAACCGCGTGTACGACCCGAACACCTTCAGCGCCGGGCTGCTCGAGCTGATCCGGCGCTTCGTGCCGGGCCGGCGCGGCGTCGATCGCGACGAAGCGGACGCCTGGGCCGACGACCTGCGCGGCCGCGGCGCGCGCGGCGCGTACTTCTTCAGCCTGAACCAGTACGCGTTCCTGGCGGTGAAGCTTTGAAGGCTACGTCCGGCGGGCGCGCGCGACGCTCGCGAGGCGCGCCACCGCGGCCCCGAGCTCGCTCGGCTCCACCGGCTTCGCGAGGTGGAGCTGGAAGCCGGCGGCGAGCGTGCGCACGCGGTCGTCGCTGCGCGCGTACGCCGTGAGCGCGAGCGCCGGCACGTCGCCGCCGCGCTCGGGCGGCAGGGCGCGGATCCGCGCGATCAGCGCGTAGCCGTCCTCGACCGGCATGCCGATGTCGGAGACGAGCACGTCGGGGCGCCAGCGCTCGAACAGGTCGAGCGCCTGCTGCGCCGACGCGGCGACGCGCACGTCGGCTCCGCAGCGCGCGAGCACGGCCTGCACGGCGGCGTTCGAGTCCGGCTCGTCGTCGACGACGAGCACGCGCAGGCCGCCGAGGTCGGCGAGCGAGTCGGCGGCGAGGGCCGCCGCGGCGCTCGGATGGCGACGCGGCGGAGCGCCGAGCGGGTGCATCGCCGGCAGCGGCAGCGCCACGTGGAAGCGTGCGCCGCGCCCCGGCCCATCGCTCTCCGCGCGCACGCTCCCGCCGTGCAGCTCCACGATGTGGCGGACGATCGCGAGGCCGAGACCGAGCCCGCCCTGGCGCCGCGTCGTGCCGGCCTCGCCCTGCGTGAAGCGCTGGAAGAGATCGGGCAGCAGCGCGGGCTCGATGCCGGCGCCGTCGTCGGCGACGCTGAGCTCGACGTGCGACGCGACGCGCGCGAGGCGGATGCGGACGTGGCCGCCGCGCGAGGTCGCCTTCACGGCGTTCGAGAGCAGGTTCCACACGACCTGCTGCATGCGCTCGGCATCGCCGAGCACGGGCCCGGCCGCCGGGTCGACGTCCACCTCGACGCGGATCTGCTTGGCGTCCGCGGCGGGACGCGCCGCTGCGACGGCGGCGTCGATCACGGCCGCGAGGTCGAGCGTGCGCACGTCCATGCGGAGCTTGCCCGACACGATGCGCGAGACGTCGAGCAGGTCGTCGATGAGCTGCGCCTGCGCGACCGCGCAGCGCTCGATCGCCTCGACCGCCTGGCGCGTGCGGTCGGCGTCGAGCCCGCCGCTCGCGAGCATGCGCGACCAGGCCAGGATCGGCGAGAGCGGATTGCGCAGCTCGTGCGACACCGTCGCGAGGAACTGGTCCTTGGCGCGGTTGGCCGCTTCGGCCTCGGCGCGCGCCGCCTCGGCTTCCTGCTGGGCGCGCACCGCGCGCGCGGCCAGCGCCGCGCGGTCCTCGGCCTCGGCGAGCTGGATCCCGCGCTCCTCGGCGAGCTGCTCGGCGCGCACCAGGCGCAGCGCGCGCGGCACGAGCGGCGGGATCGCGACCGCCGTCGCGACCGACGCGATCGCGGTCACCAGCTTCACGTTGCCGGACGCCCAGTAGCTGGGCGTCCACATCGTCCACACCTCCATGAAGTGCGTCGCGCCGCAGGCGAGGATGAACGCGCCGAACGCGAGGAACACCCACGAGAACGGGATCTCGTCGCGCGCCTGCGTCACGAAGTAGAGGAGCGTCGCGGAGATCGAGAGGTACGCGAGGCCGATCAGCGAGTCCGAGACGAAGTGCAGGCCGACCAGGCCGGGCTGCCAGAGGTAGCAGTGCCCGTGCGGCATGTAGCCGCTCGTCTCGAGCGCGTTGCCCACGAGGCTCGGCCACGAGAAGAGCGCGGCGACCGCGAGCGCGAAACCGATGCCCGTCGCGATCCGGCGGCGCGTCACGAGCGGAATCGTGCGGGGCTCGGTCATGCGTTCTCCGGCGGGGCGGGCCGGCCCGCGGCGCTCTGTGGGCCCTTCGCGGCCGCGTCGTAGGCGTCGCGCACCACGCGGCGCAGCGCGACCGGCGACACCGGCTTGGCGACGTGCGCCAGGAAGCCGGCCGCCAGCGCGCGCTTGGCGTGCTGCTCGGTGGCGTACGCCGACACCGCGACGACCGGCAGCGCGCCGAAGCCCGCCTCGCGCACCCGCTCGAGCAAGCGATAGCCGTCCGTCTCGGGCATCTCGAGATCGGAGAGGACGACGTCGGGCGGCCAGCTCCGCAGCGCCGCGAGCGCCTCGTCGGCGCCGGCCGCGGTGCGCACCTCCGCGCCCGCCTGGCGCAGCATGAACTCGAAGAGCTCGCGCGCGTCCGGCTCGTCGTCGACGAGCAGCACGCGCAGCCCGCGCAGGCTCGGCCCGGTCTCCGGCGCGCTGGCCGCGACGAAGCTGCGCGCGGAGTCGCTCACCGCGGGCAGGCGGATGCGGAACGTCGCGCCGCGGCCCGGGCCGTCGCTCTCGGCGCGCACCGTTCCGCCGTGCAGCTCGACGATGTGGCGCACGATCGCGAGGCCGAGCCCGAGGCCGCCGAACGCGCGCGTGCTGCTGCTGCGCTCCTGCCGGAAGCGGTCGAAGACGTGCGGCAGGAACTCGCGCTGGATGCCGGCGCCGGTGTCGGTGATGGCCAGCTCGACCCAGCGCGCTTCGCGCGTCGAGCGGATCCGCACCTCGCCGCCCGCCGGCGTGAACTTGACCGCGTTCGAGAGCACGTTCCACACGACCTGCTGCAGGCGGTGCGGATCGCCCAGCAGCATGGCGGGGTCCCCGAGGTCGATGTGGAGCGTGAGCTGCTTCGCGTCGAGGTGGGGGCGCACGACCTCGACGGCGGCCTGCACGACGCGCTCGAGGTTCACCAGCTCGGTGTCGAGCTGAAGCTTGCCCGACACGATGCGCGAGACGTCGAGGATCTCTTCGATCAGCTTCGCCTGGCGCCGCGCGTTGCGGTCGATGGCCTCGGCGGCGCGGCGCACCTCCGCGGGCGAGAGCTCGTCGCCGCGCAGCACCTGCGCCCAGCCGGTCATCGCCTGGAGCGGCGTGCGCAGCTCGTGCGAGAGGACGGCGAGGAACTCGTCCTTGGCGCGGTTCGCCTGCTCCGCCTGCTGGTGCGCGAGCTGCGCCGCCTCGAGGAGCTGCTGGTTCTGGCGCTCCTTCTCGCGCCGCTCGGTGACGTCGCGGAACACCAGCACCGCGCCGGCGATGTGGTGATCCTCGCTCCAGATCGGCGCGCCGCTGTCGTCGATCGGCGTCTCGCCGCCGTCGCGGCGCAGCAGGATGGTGTGGTTGGCGAGGCCGACCACGCGCCCCTCGCGCCGCACGCGCGCGATCGGGTCCTCGATCGCCTCGCGCGTCTGCTCGTTGACGATCCGGAACACCTCGTGGACCGGCCGCTCGCGCGCGTCCTCGCGCGTCCAGCCGGTGAGCGCCTCGGCGCGGCGGTTCATGAACAGGACGCGCCCCTGCGCGTCGGTGACGAGCACCGCGTCGCCGACGCTCGCGAGCGTCACCTCGCTCCACTCGCGGCGCGCGCGCTCGGCGTTCTCGGTGCGCAGGCGCAGGCCGGCGAGGAAGCTGATGGTGGTGCCGGCGAGCACGAACGCGCCGAGCCGGACGAAGTCGTCCGGCATGCGCGGAACGCCGTCCGGCTCGAGCAGCCAGAGGTAGCTGGTCACGACGCCGGTCGCGGTGCCGGCCAGCCCTCCCCCGAAGCCGCTGCGGTAGCTCGAGAGGGCCACCACGATGAAGAGCAACGCGAACGGCGCGCGCTGGGCGATCGGCGGAATGAAGGTGGTGACCCAGGTCGCGAGCAGCACGCTCGCGACGGGAACGCCGTACTTGAGGTACGGGCTCGCCGGGCGCTTCACGGGGAGACGGTCGGGCATCCGGAGGTTCTTGCTACCGCGTGCGGAACGTCAGCACAGCGCGTGCCGACGGCTGCAATGTAGGCGGGCGGACAGTTGCGAACCAACAAGACGACCCGGGACGCCCGTCGTGCATGATTTACAAAGGCTGCGGGCATCGGTTCTCGCTCGCTTCCGCCGCCTCAACCGAATCGCCGCACCGACTCCACTTGTCCGTCGAATTCATCACGGCGCCCCGCCCCCGCGACAAGCTGGCGTCCGGAGCGCGCAGCGCATCGCTCGCGCGCCGGCGTCGTCGCGAAGGCGCTCCGACTTCAGTTCGCTGGATCCGAAGTCACATTCTCGTGTACGATGCTCCGGCACCGACACCGGAGGGAAACCATGCCCGCCTCGATGCCGATGGCCTTCGTGCGAACCGCCCTTGCCGTCGCGTTCCTGCATGCGCCGGCGCACGCGGCCTCCTTCCAAGTCACCTCGACCCTCGATGCGGGAGACGCGAGCCCGGGCAACGGGTTGTGCGCGGACGCCCTGGGCGCTTGCACGCTCCGCGCTGCGATCGAGGAGGCGAATGCCCTCGCAGGGCGCGACGCGATCTCCGTTCCCAGCGGCTCCTACGACTTCGGCTCCAGCGCTCTCGCGATCAGTGAAGAAGTGGACGTGGCCGGTGCAGGACGCAACGCGACGGTGCTCCAAGGATCGATTGTGTTCTCGCACGGACAGGCGGCGAGCGCGACCCTCTCGGACGCGCGCTTACTCGGGAGCGTCGAGCCCGACGGGGCCGGCGTGCACGTCGAGCTCACCCGCGTGTCCGTGCAGGGCGGCGTCACCTGCTACGGCTACTGCCTCGTCCGAAACAGTGAAGTGATTGACGGCACGGGCGTGCTCGTCCTCGGCAGCACCCTCGGCGTCGTCGAGGACAGCCAGGTGCTCCGCAGCAGCGGTCCGGGGATCCAGATCGGCATAGGCGGATGGTCCGGCGGCTTCCAGATCCGGCGCTCGCTGATCGCGTACAACGCGGGCCCAGGCGTCCGAGCCGACGAATCCGACGGCACGATCGAGGACACGCGGATCGAGGAGAACGGCGGACCCGGATACTTCTCGAACTCCGACGGCGGCGTGACCATCCGCCGATCGACGCTGCGCGGCAATCAGGGCGGCGGCTACGCGTGCAGCAACGGCTACGGCAACTACGACTTCATCGATCTGTTCGAGTCGGCGATCGTGGACAACGTCGCGAGCACCGGCGGCGGTGGTGTCTCGTGCCTCGGCCAGGTTGGCGTCCCTTCTGGCATTCGCATCTTCCGGTCAACCATCAGCGGGAACGTCGGCGCGACTGCGGGCGGCGTCCACGCGACGGATCTCACGCTCGAGGATTCGACGCTCGTCGACAACGTGGGAGGCGAGGTCGGCGGGCTCCTGCTCCAGGGCCACGTCATCGGGCCGCTCGTGCACGATCCGGTCGCGGTGCTCCAGCGATCGCTGATCGCCGCCAACGACGGGCCCGGCGCACCGGATTGTGCCGCGGTCGTCGGAGAGGCGGGGTCGTTCACCGGCGCGGACAACTTGATCGGCGACGGAACGGGATGCAGCTTCGCGAGCGGGATCGCGACGCTCGTCGGCGACGCAACGAACCCGATCGACCCGCTCCTCGCGCCGCTCGACGAAGTCAACAGCGCGACTCCGTCCCACGCGCTCCTCCCTGGCAGCCCGGCGCTCGACGCGATCCCGATCGCGACGTGCGCCGCTGCACCGCCGTTCGCCACCGATCAGCTCGGAGTGTCGCGACCGCAAGGAGGCGGCTGCGACATCGGCGCGATCGAAGTCACCGCCTGCCGAAACGGCGGCGACGACGACGGCGACGGCGCCGTCGACTTTCCGTCGGACGTCGGCTGCCGCGCGGTGACCGGGACCAAAGAGAGCCCGCAGTGCAGCGACGGGATCGACAACGACGGCGACGGCGGAGTCGACTGGGACGGCGGCGCGGGCGCGACGCCCGACCCCGACTGCGCTCACAAACCGTGGCGGGACAAGGAACGTCCGGACAGCGCGTGCGGTCTCGGCGCAGAGCTGGTCGCGCTCGGGGCGTGGCTCCGGCGCCGGCGGCGCTGAGCCGTCCACGCCGCTCGGCCGAGCGCTGCGCAGCGCGCGCGCATCACCGCGCCGACGCGCGCAAGGCATCCTCTTCGCCGCGCGCGAGCACGCGCCACTCGCCCGGCGCGAGCCCGAGCGCGAGCAGGCGCAGCGGGCCGATCGCGACGCGGACGAGGCGCAGGGTGGGATGCCCGACGGCGGCCGTCATGCGGCGCACCTGCCGATTTCGTCCCTCGCCGAGCACGAGCTCGATCCACGAGGTGGGGATCGCCTTGCGCGTGCGGATCGGGACCGGACGCGGCGGCAGCGCCGGCTCGTCCGGCAGGCGGCGCGCCTGCGCGGGGCGCGTGCGGCGGCCCTTCACGACGACGCCGCGCGCGAGCGCCGCGAGCGCCGCGTCGTCGGGCACGCCGTCGACCTGCGCCCAGTAGGCGCGCGGATGCGCGAAGCGCGGATTCGTGAGCGCGTGGGCGAGCGGCCCGTCGTCGCCGAGCAGGAGCAGCCCTTCGCTGTCCGCGTCGAGGCGGCCGATCGGGTACACGCCGGGCACGTCGACCAGCTCGCCGAGCCCCGGATGCCCGTCCTCGGGCGTGAAGCGCGACACGAATCCGTACGGCTTCCAGAGCGCGAGCAGCGTCACGCGCGGGTGTCCGCTGCGCGCAAACGCGCGAGCACGGCGGCGAGATCGGGCGCGAGCGGGGACTCGACGCGCAGGCGCTCGCCGCGCTGCGGGTGCGCGAGCTCGATCGCCGTGCAGTGCAGGAACGGGCGGTCCAGGAAGAAGCGCTCGGCGAGATGGCGGTTCGACGCGGCGTGGCCGTGGCGCGCGTCGCCGACCACCGGCTCGCCGATCGACGCCAGGTGGCGGCGGATCTGGTGCGTGCGCCCCGTCTCGATCGTCACCTCGAGCAGCGCGTGGCCGCGCACTACCTCGAGGCGGCGGTAGCGCGTCGCCGCGTCGAGCATCCGGCCCTCTTCGCGCAGCGGCCGCGCGACGCGGCCCTTGGCGCGCCCGATGCCGCGCACCAGCGCGCGGTAGCGCTTCGCCGTCGCCGGATCCGCGAGCGCGCGCTGCCACTCGGCGGCCGCCGCGCCGCTCTTCGCGAACAGGCACACGCCGCTCGTCTCGGCGTCGAGCCGGTGCAGCGGAACGGCTTCGCGCGCGCCGGGACGCTCGCGCACGCGCGCGAGCAGCGAGCCGCGCCGCTCGGGATGCGGCACGGTCGGCAGGAACGGCGGCTTGTCCACTGCGACGAGCGACGCGTCCTCGTACAGGACGGGCAGCTCCGGCGGCGCGCCGCGACGCAGCACGGCCACGCACTCGACTTCCGCCGTCAGCGGCATCAGGTCGAACGGGACCACGCGCTCGGCGCGCCAGCCGAGCCACGCGAGGTGCGCGAGGTCGCGCGCGAGCGTCGCGGGCTCGCACGACACGTAGGCGATCGCGTCGCGCACGACGGCGGCGAGCGACTCGCGCAGGCGCGGCGTCGTCCCGCGCCGCGGCGGGTTCACGACCGCGGCGTCGAAGCGCGCGCCGCTCGCGGCGAGCCGCGCGGCCTCGGGCTCCGCCTGCGCCGCGTGCGCGTGCACCCGC
>QEVM01000198.1 GCA_003576805.1 Pseudomonadota bacterium
CGGTTTCGAACGCCGTCGCCGCCGCCGCGGCGTCCCCCGCGCTGCGTGCTGCGGCCGCGGCTCGCAGCGCGGCGATGGCGCGCGCATCGGGCGCGTCGCTCGCACGTGCGGTGAGCGGCGCCGCAGCGATCGCGGCGACGAGCCACGCCGCGCATCGCGATCGCCACCCCCGCATGGCGGCAGTGTCCGCGAGCCCCCTGCCCTGTCAACGCGCCGTCCGCGTTTGTCGCGCTCGCTCCGCTCCGATAGGTTCGCGCGCGCTTTGCGACGCGCGCGCCCCACCTCGAGCCCGCTGCCGTTCGTGCTGCTCGCGCTGCTCGTCGGCGCGATCGCGCGCGACGGCATGGCCCAGCCCACCGCGCCCGCGCCGACGCCGGTGCGGCGGGGGCTGTGGATCCCGTGTGAAGGCTCGGTGCGCGTGCTCGACGATCCCGCGCGCATCGCGGCGCTCGTCGGCGACGCGCGCGCGCTCGGCGCGACCGATCTCTTCGTACAGGTCTATCGCGGCGGACGCGCGTGGTTCGATTCGCAGATCGCGGATGCGGCGCCGCACCGCGCGGTCCGCGAGCGCAGCGGCGCCGACGCGTTCGCGCAGCTCCTCGACGCGGCGCACGGCGCCGGGCTGCGCGTGCACGCCTGGATGAACGCGCTCTCGCTCTCGGAACGCAAGGACGCCGCGATCCTCGCGCGCCTCGGGCGCGACGCGGTGCTGGTGGACCGCCGCGGCCGTTCGGTGCTCGACTACCCGAACCTCGAGGTTCCGAAGCCCGACGCCGCCTGGTACCGGATGGGGACGCGGCAGGTGTGGCTCGATCCGGCCGCGCCGTCCGTGCCGGAGACGCTCGCTGCGCTCGTGACCGAGCTGATCGCGCGCTACCCGGCGCTCGACGGCGTGCACCTCGACTACATCCGCCACCCCGACGTCCTGCCCTTCACGCCCGGCTCGCGTTTCGGCGTCGGCCTCGACTTCGGCTACGGAGCGAGCGCGCGCGAGCGCTTCGCACGCGAGACCGGCGTCGCGGCGCCCTTCGGCGACTCGCTCGCCAACGCCGACCGCTGGGACCAATGGCGCCGCGAGCGCGTGACCGAGGTCGTGCAGCGCGTCGCCTCGGCCGCGCGCACCGCGAAGCCCGGTATCGCGATGTCCGCGGCGGTGTGGGCGTTCGCGGACCGCGCCTACCTCTCGATCTTCCAGGATTGGCGCGGCTGGCTCGACGCCGGGCTCGTCGACTTCGCGGTGCCGATGGCGTACACGACCGACGACCGCCTGCTCCGCTATCTCGCCACCGCCGCGCTCGGCGGCGTCGGCGGCGATCGCGTGTGGATCGGGCTCGGGTCCTGGCTCTTCGCCAGCGATCCTGGGCGTGCGCGCGCGCAGCACGAGTTCGCGCTGTCCCTGCGCCCAGCGGGCGTGTCGTTCTTCTCGTACGACGCGATCGCCAGTGCGCCCGCGCTGCGCGCCGCGCTGCTCGCCGCGCCCGCGCCGCCGTGACGCTGCCGCCCGTCCGGCTCGAGGACTTCGACTATCCGCTGCCGCCCGAAGCCATCGCCCAGGCGCCCGCGCCCGAGCGCGAGGGCGCACGGCTGCTGGTGCTCGACCGCGCGACGGGCGCGCGCAGCGACTCGACGATCGCGGCGCTGCCGCGATGGCTGCGCGCGGGCGATCTCGTGGTCGTGAACGCGACGCGCGTCCTGCCCGCGCGTTTGCGCGGAGAGAAATCGAGCGGCGGACGGGCGGAGGCGCTCGTGCTCGGGCCCGCCGGCGAGCCGGGCCACTGGCGCGCGCTGTTGCGCTGTCGCGGGCGCCAGCGCGTCGGCCTCGCGCTCCGCTTCGGAACCGGCGCGCACGCCTTCGACGCGGTCGTCGTCGCGCTCCACGGCGATGGCGAGGTCGTGCTCGCCGTCGATCCGGCCGTGTCGCCTTACTGCGTCGGAGAGGCGCCGCTGCCGCCCTACATCCGGCGCAGCGCGGCGGATCCCGCCGACGCCGAGCGCTACCAGACGGTCTTCGCACGCGCGCCGGGCGCGGTCGCAGCGCCGACCGCGGGCCTGCACTTCGGCGAGAAGCTGCTCGCTGCGCTCACAGCGGCGGAGATCGAGCGCGCCGAAGTGGTGCTCCACGTCGGCGCCGGAACGTTCCGCCCGCTCGGCGAGGTCGAGCTCGCCGCGGGCCGCCTGCACGCCGAGGCGTACGAGCTGCCCGAGGCGACCGCGCGCGCGGTCGCGCGCACGCGCGCGCGCGGCGGCCGCGTCGTCGCGGTCGGCACCACCACGACGCGCGTACTCGAAGCTTGCGCCACAGAGGATGGTCAGGTCCGCGCCGGCGCCGGCGAAACCGACCTCTTCCTCCGACCCGGCTCCCGCTTCGCCGTGGTCGACGCGCTCGTCACGAACTTCCATCTGCCGCGCTCCTCGCTGCTGCTGCTCGTCGCCGCGTTCGCCGGCCGCGAGGCCGTGCTGGCCGCCTACGCCGACGCGCTGCGGCTCGGCTATCGGTTCTACTCGTATGGCGACGCGATGCTGATCCGATGAAGCGCGCGGGGTTCTCGTTCGAGGCGAAGGCGAGCGACGGGGCCGCGCGCGCCGGCGTCTTCACGACGCCGCACGGCGCGGTCGAGACGCCGGCCTTCATGCCGGTCGCGACCTACGGCGCCGTGCGCGGCCTCGAGGCGGCGACGCTGCGTGCGATCGGCGCGCAGATCGTGCTCGCCAACACCTACCACCTGCACGAGCGCCCCGGCGAGGACGTCGTCGCCGCAGTGGGCGGGCTGCACGGCTTCACCGGATGGAACGGGCCCTGGCTCACCGACAGCGGCGGCTTCCAGGTGACGTCGCTCGCGGATCGCTCGGTCGTCGACGAGAACGGCGTGGCGTTCTCGTCGCCGCGCGACGGCACCCGCCGGCTGCTGACGCCGGAGAGCGCCATCGCGATCCAGGAGTCGCTCGGCGCCGACGTCGCGATGGCGCTCGACGAGTGCCGCCCGCCGGCGTGGCTCGGCACCGATCCCGCCGACGCGCGCACGCGCGAGCGCACGGAGGCGACGCTCGAGCGCACGCTGCGCTGGGCGGCGCGCTGCCTCGCCGCGCACCGGCGCGCCGACCAGGCGCTGTTCGGCATCGTGCAGGGCGGCGTCTTCGCCGATCTGCGCGAGCGCAGCGCGCAGGCCACGGCCGCGCTCCGCTTCGACGGCTACGCGCACGGCGGGCTCGGCCTCGGCGAAGACGCCGTGCGCCGCAACGAGCTGGTGGCCGCCGCCAACGCGCACCTGCCGGCGGACGCGCCGCGCTACCTGATGGGCCTCGGGCGGCCGCAGGATCTCGTCGCGGCGATCGCGCACGGCGTCGATCTGTTCGACTGCGTGCTGCCGACGCGCAACGGCCGCCACGGCGTGCTCTTCACGACGCAAGGGGTGCTGCGGATCCGCAACGCCCGCTTCCGCGCCGACGCCGGACCGGTCGATCCCGCGTGCGACTGCCCGACTTGCAGCGCGCACGGTCGCGCGTACCTGCGCCACCTGCTCCACGAGAACGAGATCCTCGGCGCGCGTCTCGCATCGATCCACAATCTCCGCTTCTACCTGCGTCTGCTCGAGCAGGCGCGCGCGGCGATCGCCGCGGGATCGTTCGCGGCGCTGCGCGCGCGCGTCGAGGACGCGATGACCCGCGTCGTCGCGTGATCGCGCAGGCGCGAGGGACTTCCTCCTAAAGAGCGCCGCGCGCGACGCCGATCGGACGCGTGGACGCACCCGGAGGGACGGCGTGTCCATGCCGGATCCGCTCGATTCCAATCCGTTCGCTTCGTTCCGCCGGCGCGTCGCGCTCGCGCTGGCGCTCGCGCTCGCGGGCGCCGCTGGCGTGTCGGCCCTCGTCTTCGCGGCGACGCGCAACCCGACGCTCGCCGCCGTCGCAGCCGGCGTGGCGGGCCTGCTCGGCGCCGGCGCCGTCTTCGCCGTCGTGCACCGCGCCATGTCGGCCCTCGAGACGACGCTCGGCGCGCTCGAGCGCCTGGCCGCCGGCGATCTGACCGCCCGCGTCGACGTCGAGCGCACCGTTTCCTTCCGCGCGGCGGCGTCGATCGCGAACCGGATCGGCGACGGCTTCCGCGCGATCGCCGAACGGCTCGCCGCCACGAGCAGCCGCCTCTCCGCATTCCCGCACCGCTTCCGCGACGGCATCCAGCAGATCGAACGCGCCGCGGACTCGCAGGAAGCCGCCGTCGAGGAGACCGCCTCGCTGATGGCGGACATCAACGCCTCGATCCGCGGCATCGACCGCGAGGTCGAGAGCCTCTCGACGATCACGGAGGAAGCGTCGTCGTCGATCCTCGAGATGGGATCGTCGATCGACGAGGTCGCGCGCAGCGTCGAGCAGCTCCATCTCTCCGTCGATTCCTCCACCGCGTCGATCCACCAGGTCAGCGCGAGCATGCGCCAGATCAGCGAGAGCGCGGACGCCGTCGAGGCGATGGCGGAGGAGTCGGCCGCCGCGATCACCGAGATGGACCGCGCGATCCAGCAGGTCGGCGAGCACGTGCGCGAAGCCGCCGTCCTCACCGACCGCGTGAGCCAGGAGGCCGAGGACGGCTCCGCGGCCGTCGCGGCCACGATCGACGGCATCGAGACGATCCGCTCGCTGACGCGCGAGGCGCGCGACGTGCTCGAGCGGCTCGCCGGGCGAATCGGCGAGATCGGCGAGATCCTCACCGTGATCGGCGGCATCAACGAGGAGACGAACCTGCTCTCGCTGAACGCGGCGATCATCGCCGCGCAGGCCGGCGAGCAGGGCAAGGCGTTCGCGGTCGTCGCGCACCACGTGAAGACCCTCGCGCAGCGCACCGCCGGGGCGACCCAGGAGATCGAGCGGCTGATCCACGCCGTGCAGACGGAGTCGCGCAACGCCGTGCAGGCGATGGGCAGCGGCATCCAGGCGGTGGAGAGCGGCGTCGAGCGCTCGCGCCGCGCGGGCTCGGCGCTCAACGCGATCCGCGGCTCGGCGCACGACGCGAGCGCGCGCGTCGCCGAAATCGCGCGCGCCGCGACGGAGCAGACGCGCAACTCCGCGCACGTCGCCGAGGCGGCGCAGCGCACGTCCGCGATGGTGCAGCAGATGTCGAGCGCGCTCGCCGAGCAGCGCCGCGCCGGCGAGAACCTGCTGCGCAACGCCGAGGCCGCGCTCGAGCTGTGCCGCCACGTGCACCGCTCCACCGAGGAGCAGCGGCAGAGCAGCCGCTTCGTGCGCGACAACATCGCGTCCATCACGGACTCGATCCGCTCGTTCCAGGAGAACACGACGTCGCACTCGCGCGCGAGCGAGCAGGTCTCCGCGACCGCGGCGCAGATCCTCGACGTCACGCAGAAGACGAGCCAGTGCCTCCCGGCCCTCTCGACGCTGGTGGAAGAGCTCCAGCGCGAGGCGGGCGAGCTGGCCGACGCGCTCGCCTTCGCGACGGCGCGCGACTAGCGCGTCGCGGTCCGGCGCCCTTCGAGCGCGACGCCGATCGCGGCGTGGTACGGCAGCGTCGCGCCGAGCGCCGCGGGCAGGATCTGGAGCTGCTCGCCGAGGAAGGGCCAGACGCGGCGGCGCACTTCTCGGCGGATCGGCCCGATCGAGAGCGCCTCGCCGGCGGCCACGGCGATCGTACCGAGCACGATCGCCTCGGGCGCGAGCGTCATCACGATCGGAACGATTCCGCGCGCGACGAGCTCGTTCCAGCGCGCGAGCTCGCCGCTCGCGAAGGCGTCGCCCTCGCGCGCCGCCGCGACGACGTGCTCGGGCGTGACGGCCTTCGGTCCGCCCGCGAGCGCCGCGGCGCGCGAGTCGGCGGGCGTCGCACGCTGCAGCCGGCGCGTCCAGGCCGCGCCTCCCACGTACGCTTCGAAGCAGCCGCGCAGTCCGCACGAGCACGGCTCGCCGTCCCACTCGAGCGGCGCGTGACCCACCTCGCCCGCGCTCGCGAACACGCCGCGATGGAGGCGGCTGTCGAGGATGAGGCCGCCGCCGACGCCCGTGGACATCGTGAGGTACACGACGTGCCGGAAGCCGCGCGCCGCGCCGAAGTGCCATTCGGCGAGGGCCGCCGCGTTGGCGTCGTTCTCGACGTAGACGGGAACGCCGAAGGCGTCCTCGAGCAGCGCGCGCACCGGCACCTCGTGCCAGCCGGCGAGGTTCGGCGGGTTCAGCACGACGCCGCGCTCGGGATCGAGCGGACTCGGCACCGCGACGCCGATCGCGTCGACCGATGCCATCGCGACGCCCGCGCGATCGAGCAGCGCGCGCAGGTCGGCGGCGATCCCCGCGACGTCGCGTTCGCCGCTGCCCGACGCCTCGGTCGGCCGGCGGTGCGTCTCGTGGAGCGTCCCGCTCGCGTCGCCCAGCGCGAACGCGATCTTCGTTCCCCCCACGTCGACGCCGGCGAGCACGCGCGAAAACCTCCGTTCTCGCGCAACCCTAGCGCGAATCGAGTGCAGGTCCGGGCCCTGAGCGCGCGCCCGCGCTCAACCCATTGCGCGCGGCGGCCGATACCGGCGGACGGACCCCGGGAGAACTCTGCCATGTCGCGACTCCGCCACGCCTTCGTCTTCGCTCTCGCCACCTCCGCGCTCGCGACGGGATGCGCGAGCGTCTCGGACAAGATGGTCGTCTTCCAAGACACGCAGCGCCGCTACACGCAGCTCGTGCGCTTCACCGACTACGAGAAGGCCGGCCGCTACGTCGTGCCGGAAGACCGGCGCGCGTACCGCGAGCGCACCGGCGCGCTCGGCGACCTTCGCTTCAGCGACTACGACATCGAGGACGTGCAGGCGGACGGGGACAGCGCCACCGCGCGCGTCCAGTACGTCGGCTATCGCTCGTCGTCGCCGATCGTCGTCACGTACGTCGAGGAGCAGGAGTGGCGCTTCGAGAGCGGCACCTGGCAGGTGCGCTCGGTGATCGAGGAACGCACTCCGTGAGGAGAGGCCTCGCCGTCGCGTGCGAGGCCTCGCTTCCCGGCCGTCGCACCATCCTGGTGGTCGACGACGCGCCACTGCTGCGCGAGCTCGGCGCGATCTTCCTGGGCCGCGCGGGCCGCGTGCTGACGGCCGCGAGCGCCGAGGAGGCGCTCGGCGTCGCGCGGCTCGAGCAGCCCGACCTCGTCGTCGCCGACCTCGGCATGCCCGGCGTCGATGGCGCGTCGCTGTGCCGCGCCCTGAAGGACGATCCCCTGCTCGGCGGGACGCCGATCGTGCTGCTCGTCGCGACCGGCGACGCGGCGGAGTACGAGCGCGCGATCCGCGCCGGCGCCGACGACGTGCTGCCGAAGCCGCTCGACCGCGTGCTGCTGCTCGACACGGCGCGCCGTCTCCTCTCCGACGTTCCGCGCGGGCTGCCGCGCGTGGCGCTCGCGCAGCCCGTGCAGATGAAGACCGAGCGGACGTCGTGGGACGGGCTCGCGCGCAACCTCTCGCGCGGCGGCGTCTTCGTCGAGTCGCTGCGCCTCGTCGAGCCTGCCACCGAAGTCGAGCTAACGATGCGGCTGCCCGAGACGCGCGACTGGCTCGCCTCGACGGCGCAGGTGATCTGGACGCGCCCCGCCGTGCTGCGGCGCGTGCCGGGCATGGGCTTGCGCTTCCTCGCGCTCGACGGCTCGGCCGCGCGCGTCTTGTCGGAATGGGTCGAAGAGCGGACGCCGCACCGCGATCCGCAGCAGGAGGTCGCTCCATGAAGTCGGCCGCGTACGCGCTCGCCGTCGCTGCTTCGCTGGCGCTCGCCGCGCCCGCGATGGCGCAGCGAGGCGCAACCGATCCCAACGCCATCGCGGCGGAAGAGCAGGAAGCCGAGGCGCTCGCCGCGTGGACCAAGCGGCTCGGCGAGGCGCGTGCGCGCCTCGACGCCGCCGAACGCGAGCTCGCCGAGCTCGAGGGAGCAAAGGGGCGCGGCGCGCACCGCCGCTATCCGCGCGGCGAGGCGAAGGGCAAGTACCTGGAGCGGCTCGACGCCGCGCGCAGCGAGCGCGACGCCGCCGCGCGCGCGCTGCCGGAGCTCCTCGAAGAGGCGCGCCGCGCGGGCGTTCCGAACGGCGTCCTCAGCCGCTACGAGGAGAGCGAAGCGTACGACGACGGCGGCGCCGAGCCCGGGCACGACGCCGCCGACGGCGCGTAGCGGCCCCGCGTCGGATCACTCCGTCGCGACGGCCTCGAGCTCGGTGAGGTCGCCGAAGTCCAGCGTGTGATACTGGCTGCGGCGCTCGCGCACCACGCTGAGGACGCGATCGCCCTGGCGCGTCACGACGACGGTCTGCGTGATCGGCTGTCCGGGCACGCGCACACGCCGCTGCTCGGTGACGACGGGCGGGCCGTCGGGATCGACCGGCAGCGCGGCATGGCCGCTCGCCGACTCGCTCCGGTAGTAGCGCCGCACCCGGTTGCCGTTCGCATCCTCGAAGTCGCGGTAGTCGCGAATCGGCCGCGCGATGGCCGGGCTGCTGCCCGCCGCGACGCGATCCGACTCCGCCGCGGGAGCGGGCTCTTCGTTCGCCGCGCGCAGCGACGCGAGCCGCTCCGCGAGGCGCTTGGCGTACTCGTCGGTGGCGGCCTGATCCGTCGGCGTGTAGCGCCCGTAGTCCGTCAGCACGCTGCGCTCGATCGCCTGCGCCGACGCGCGGTGGCGCTCCGGAATGCGCTTGGCGTCGTCGGTGAACGAGATGCTCCCGTCCTGCGACTCCCAGCGGTACAGCGCACCCGCTTCCGCCGAGGCGCTGCCTGCGCCAGCGAGCAACCCGCCCGCGACCAGCGCGCCCGCTCCGATCCTGTACAGCTTCGACATTGCGCTCGTCATGAAGTTCCTCCAGGGGTCTCCGATGGAGGAGTGACAATTCTCGTCACGAGGTGACGAGTTGCGTCTCTCTGAGTCGCGCAGCCGCGGCGCAGCGATGCGGAAGCGTCCGCGCAGCGATCGCGCGCAAGCGCGGGCGCGACAGCGCGTTCGCGATTTTCGCGACGTTGACAGCGCGCACGCCGGCCCTACTCTCGTGCCCGCTTTTGCTGCGGGGTAGAGCAGCCTGGTAGCTCGTCGGGCTCATAACCCGGAGGTCGGGGGTTCAAATCCCCCCCCCGCTACC
>QEVM01000199.1 GCA_003576805.1 Pseudomonadota bacterium
GCCGAGCGCCGCGGCGCGGCTCGGCGACGCGTCGCTCGAGGTCGCGCGCGAGGGCGCAGACCCGCGCTCGTTCGCCGACGTCGCCGTCGCGATCGCGCGCGGCGCGGCGGGCGTCGCGGAGAACGGCGCCGTCGCGGTGACCGCCGCCGACGCGCCGCAGCGCGCGCTGCTCTTCCTCGCCGAGCGCGTCGTGCTGCTGCTCGACGAGGCCGCGATCGACGCCGACCTCCACACCGCGCTGCGACGCGTCGCCGCGCTCGGCGACGCCGGCCACCACGTCACCTGGATCAGCGGCCCGTCGAAGACCGCCGACATCGAGCAGGCGCTCGTCTACGGCGCCCACGGCCCGCGCGCGCTCGCGGTGTTCGTGCAGCGCGCCGACTGACGCGCGCGGCGCTCAGAACTCCGCGCTGCCCGGCGTGCGCGGGAACGGGATCACGTCGCGCACGTTCGCCATGCCGGTCGCGAACAGCAACAGGCGCTCGAGGCCGAGGCCGAAGCCGGCGTGCGGCACCGAGCCGTGGCGGCGCAGGTCCAGGTACCAGCCGTACGCCTCGGGGTCGAGGCCGGTCTCGCGCATGCGGCGCGTCACGACGTCGAGCCGGTGCTCGCGCTGCGAGCCGCCCACGATCTCGCCGACGCGCGGCACCAGCACGTCCATCGCGCGCACCGTCTTCTCGTCGTCGTCGAGGTACATGTAGAAGGCCTTCACGCCGCGCGGGTAGTTCGTCACGACGACGGGGCGCTTCACGTGCTCCTCGGTGAGCCAGCGCTCGTGCTCGCTCTGGAGATCGGTGCCCCACGCGACCGGGAACTCGAAGGCCTTGCCGCTCTTCTCGAGCCGCGCGACCGCCTCGGTGTAGGTCATGCGCTCGAAGGGCTCGCGCACGACGTGCTCGAGCGTCGCGACGACGCCCTTCTCGACGCGCTCGTCGAAGAAGGCGAGGTCGTCCGCGCTGCGCGCCAGCAGCTCGGCGAGCACGCTCTTCACGAACGCCTCGGCCAGCTCCGCGTCGCCGTCGAGGTCGAGGAACGCCACCTCGGGCTCGACCATCCAGAACTCGGCGAGGTGGCGGCTCGTATTCGAGTTCTCGGCGCGGAACGTCGGACCGAACGTGTAGACCTTGGAGAGCGCGAGCGCGCCGATCTCGGCTTCGAGCTGGCCGGACACGGTCAGAAAGGTCGGACGCGCGAAGAAGTCCTGCGCCCAGTCGACGCCGCCCTCCGGCGTGCGCGGCGGCGCCAGCGGGTCCAGCGTCGTCACCCGGAACATCGCACCCGCGCCCTCGCAGTCGGACGCCGTCACGATGGGCGTGTGCAGCTCGAGGAAGCCGCGCTCGTCGAAGAAGCGCCGGATCGCGCGCGACGCCGCGTGCCGCACGCGCGCGACGGCGCCCATCGTGTTGGTGCGCAGGCGCAGGTGGCCGATCGTGCGCAGGAACTCGAAGGAGTGGCGCTTCTTCTGGAGCGGGTAGTCGTCGCCGACGCCGCCGACCTGCGCGACGCGCGCCGCGCGCACCTCGAAGCGCTGACCCGCGGCGGGCGACGCGACCAGCTCGCCCTCCGCGTCCACCGCGCAGCCGGTGCCGAGCGCGCGGATCTCGCTCTCGTAGTTGGCGAGCGACGGCTCCGCGACGACCTGGATGCCGGCCATGCACGAGCCGTCCGACACCTCGAGGAACGAGACGCCCTTGCCGTGGCGCGCGGTCTTGAGCCAGCCCTGCACGCGCACGCTTCCGCCCGCGGACTCGCGCGCGAGCAGATCGGCGACGCGGACGGGCGCGCTCATCGCGCGCCTCCCGGGTGGCTGAGGGGCGGGCGGCCGACGGGCGAGCGGCCGAGGCGCGCGGCGAGCAGGCGCACCGCCGTCGCGACCTGCTCGGGCGGCGCCGCCGTGTAGCAGAGCCGCGCGAAGCCCTCGTAGTCGCGTCCGCTCGACGCGCCGGGCGAGAGCACGACGCCGTCCTCGAAGACGTCCTCGAGGAAGCCGTTCATGCCGCGCGCGTCGAGGCGGCTGCGCACGTCGAGGAAGAGGAAGGTCGAGCCTTCGGGCTCGGGCACGCCGAGCACGCGCGCGGCGTCGTCGCCCGCGGCGCGGTAGCAGGCGCGCGTCTCGGCGAGCCAGGCGTCGCCGCCGCGCAGCGCGGCGAGCGCGGCGTACTGGGCGGGCGTCGGCGCGCTGTAGGTGCAGTGGGTGTGCAGCTTGTGCGCCTCCGCGATCACCGCCGGCGGCCCGACCAGGTAGCCGCAGCGGTAGCCCGCCATGCCGTACGTCTTCGAGAACGAGAACGACGTGATCGTGCGCTCGGGCGCGAAGCGCGCCAGCGAGACGTGCTCGCCGCGGTGGATCACCTCTTCGTACACCTCGTCGGAGAGCAGCCAGAGGTCGTGCCGGCGCGCCCACTCGGCGAAGCGCTCGAGCCATGCGGCGGGCAGCACGCGGCCGCTCGGGTTCGACGGCGTCGAGACGTAGAGCGCGACGGTGCGCTCGCTGCGCCGCGCCTCGACGGCGGCGAGCGCGTCGTCCGCGCACGAGACGCGGTCGAAGAACGGCACCTCGACGGGCGTCGCGCGCCAGCTCTGCGCGATGCCGCGGATCAGCGGCCAGAAGGGCGCCAGGATCAGCACCTCGTCGCCCGGCTCGACGAGCGCGCCGACCGCGTGCGCGAGGCCGGCGGTCGCGCCGCCGGTGACGAGCACGCCGTCGCGCTCGCACGCGATGCGGTTGCGCGCGCGCACCTTCTCGACGATCGCGTCGACGAGCGCCGGGATGCCCTGCGTCGCCGTGTAGCGGTGGATGCCCGGGTGCGCGGCCTGCGCGAGGTCCTGCATGCGGCCGCCGTCGAACGGATCGCGCCAGGTGTCGCCGACGTGGAGCGGGTAGACGGGCCCCTGGCGCAGGCGGATGCGGTCGCCGAGCGGCGAGTACACGGCGCCGGGCATCGCGGCAATGGCGGGAACGGTCTTGGGCGGGCGCGGCATCGCTCGAACTGTAGCGGGACGAAGTACGGCGTCCCGGTACCATCGGCCGCCCACAGGAGGCGTCATGCAGATCACCGAGCTCGCCAGCGGACTGCGCTTTCCGGAAGGACCGATCTGGATGCCCGACGGCAGCATCGTGCTCGTCGAGATCCAGGCGGGGCGTGTGACGCGCGTTGCGCCGGACGGCGCGAAGCAGGGGATCGCGACGCCGGGCGGCGGTCCCAACGGCGCGGCGATCGGGCCCGACGGCAAGCTCTACGTCTGCAACAACGGCGGCTTCGAGTGGCACGAGGTCGGCGGCTTGACGCTGCCCGGCAACCAGCCCGCCGACTACGACGGCGGGCGCATCGAGCGCATCGACCTCGCGACCGGCGCCGTCGAGGTGCTCTACCGCGAGTGCAACGGCAACGCGCTGCGCGGTCCCAACGATCTCGTCTTCGACGCCGCGCAGTCCTCCGATCCCGCGGGCGGCGGCTTCTGGTTCACCGATCACGGCAAGACGCGGCCGCGCGACAAGGATCGCGGCGGCCTCTACTGGGCGCGCGCCGACGGCTCGGAGATCCGCGAGGTCGTCTACCCGCTCGATTCACCGAACGGTGTCGGACTCTCGCCGGACGGGCGGCGCGTCTACGTCGCGGAGACCTGGACGGGGCGCGTGTGGTGGTGGGAGATCACGGGGCCGGGCCAGGTCGCGAGCGCGGGCGGGCTCGGCGCGCAGGGCGGCACGCTGCTCGCCGGCCTGCCCGGCATGCAGCTCCTCGACTCGCTCGCGGTCGACGCCGAGGGCCACGTCTGCGTCGCGACGATCGGCAACGGCGGCGTCACCGCGATCTCGCCGGACGGCGCGCGCACCGAGCACTTCGCGCTGCCCGATCCGCTCACGACCAACGTCTGCTTCGGCGGCCCCGACCTGCGCACCGCCTACGCCACGCTCTCGGCGACGGGAAAGCTCGTGTCGTTCCCGTGGCCGCGCCCCGGCCTGCGCCTCGCGTACTGAGCGAGCCGCGCCGCGGGGAACTCCCCCTCAGCCCGCGCTGCGAAACGGTCGATGAAGCCCGCGGCGTCCCGCTTTTGGCGGGCGCGCGGGAGCCGCGACCTGCACGAGCAGCAGCACATGGACTGGCTCGACGACTTCGTCGGCGCCGCCGCGCGTCCGACGGCGCTCGCGTCGGCCGCCGTCATGACCGTGCTCGCGTGCCTGAACCCGCTGCTGCTGCCGGCCGACGTCCGCATCCCGATCGAGATCTCGGCCGCGTCGGCCGCGCTCTTCAACGCCGGCCTGTTCCTGCGCCTCCAGAGCCGCGAGGTCCCGAGCGGCTGGGGGCACGCGACGGTCGCCGCGATCGGCGGCTCGCTGCTGGCCGCGACCGCGACCTATCTCTACCACCTCCCCGACCCGCGCCAGACCACGACGCTGATGCTGCTGATCGTCGCCGGCGGCGGGATCCTGGCGTCGCGGCGCTGGCTCGCGGGCTACCTCGCCGCCGCGCTCGCGGTGTTCGCGGTCGGCGCGCTGCAGGCGCCGAGCGATCCCGAGTGGGTGCACTTCGGCTTCGCGCTGACGTTCGCGTTCGTGATCGCGGTGCTCTTCCACGAGGTGCGCCTGCGCACGCTGCTGCGGCTGTGCGCGAGCTTGAAGGAGCTCGAGCAGGAGCTGGCCGAGCGCGCGCGCTCCGACGCCGCGCTGCGCCGCAGCGAAGCGCGCTTCCGCCAGATCTTCGAGAACGCGCCCGTCATGATGCACTCGCTCGACCGCGAAGGGCGCGTGCTCGCCGTCAACGACCGCTGGCTGGAGGAGACGGGCTGGTCGCGCGACGAGGTGATCGGGCGCTCGCTGACCAACGTGGTGACGCCCGAGTACGCCGAGGTGCTGGTGCGCGAGGGTCTGCCGCGGCTGTGGCGCAACGGCGAGGTGCGCGACGCCGAGGTGCGCATGGTGCGGCGCGACGGCTCGGTCTTCGACGTGCGCATCGACGCGGCGCTGATGGAGGCCGCCGACGGCCAACGCGTGAGCCTCACCGTGCTGCGCAACGTGAGCGCCAGCAAGCGCGCCCGCGAGGAGCGCGAGCGGCTCCGCCAGCAGCTCTTCGAGGCCCGCAAGCTCGAGAGCCTGGGCCTGCTCGCGGGCGGAATCGCGCACGACTTCAACAACCTGCTCGCGGCGATCCTCGGCAACGCGCATCTCGCGCTCGACACGCTGCCGGCCGACCACGCCGAGCGCGCGTCGATCGTGGAGATCCGCGCCGCCGCCGAGCGCGGCGGCCTGCTGACGCGCCAGCTCCTCTCGTACGCCGGCCGCGCGCCGGCCGAGCGCACGCCGGTGGACCTCTCGGAGCAGGTGCGCGAGGTGAGCGCGCTCGTGCAGCGCTCGCTGCCCGCGAAGGTGGCGCTGCGCTTCGACCTCGCCGACTCGCTGCCCGCCGTCGAGGTCGATCCCGGCCAGCTCCAGCAGGTGATCATGAACCTGCTGCGCAACGCCGGCGACGCGCTCGGCGCGGCGGGCGGCGAGATCGCGGTGCGCACGTCGATGGCGCGGCTCGAGCGCGAGGAGCTCGCGGGCCTCGTCGCGGGCGCGGGCCTCGAGCCCGGCGTCTACGTGCGACTCGACATCGCCGACGACGGCTGCGGCATGGACGCCGAGACGCGCGAGCGGCTCTTCGATCCCTTCTTCACGAGCAAGGAGAGCGGGCACGGGCTCGGCATGCCGGTCGCGCTCGGGGTCGTGCGCGCGCACGGCGGCGGCATCGCCGTCGAGTCGGCGCCGGGCGCCGGCACGACGTTCCACGTCTACCTGCCGGCGTCGTCGCGCGCGGCCGTCGCGCGCCGCGACGAGGAGCCCGCCGCGCTGCACGGCAGCGGGCGCATCCTGCTCGCCGACGACGAGCCCGCCGTGCGCCGCGTCGCGCGCCGCATCCTCGAGCGCTTCGGCTACGAGGTGCTCGAGTGCGAGGACGGCGCCGCCGCGCTCGAGGCCGCGCGCGAGACGGGCGTCCGCTTCGCCGCGGCGCTGCTCGACCTGCGCATGCCGGGCGGGGGCGTCGAGACCGCCCGCGCGCTGCGCGCGCTCGACCCGGAGCTCCCGATCCTCTTGCAGAGCGGCTTCGACGCCGACGGCGCGCTCGCCCGCATCGGCCTCGACGGCCCGATCGCCTTCATCGCCAAGCCCTTCGCGCCCCACGAGCTCGGCGAGTCGCTGCACGAGCTGATCGCGCGCGGCGGACGCAAGCCCGCGGACTGACGCCCGCCGGCGTCGTCGGCTGGGCGACGCGCGCGCGATGGACCGTCCCGGCGGCGTATGGGATGCTCGCCGCATGGACTTCGAGCAGATGGTGCGCTGGCTCGCGCGCGGCGGGCGCTCGCTGACCGAGAGCGCGCGCGGCGAGGCGCGCCGCGTGCTCGACGTGCTGATCGAGCGCGGCGACCTCTCGCGCGCCGAGGCCGACGAGATCGAGGCCGGCGTCGCCGGCGCCGCCGAGCAGCAGCGCCGCTGGATCGAGGAGCGCGTGCTCGGCCCGCTCGCGCGCCGCCTCGGCGCGGGCGGCGCGGGCGGCGTCGAGGCGCGGCTCGCCGCGATCGAGGAGCGCCTCGCCCGCATCGAGGCCGCGCTCTCCCTGCGTGAACGGGACGACGTCTGATGCAGCTCGGCGCACTCGTCCGCATCCCGCGCACGTACAAGAATCTGCAGCGGCTGCGCGAGATCGCGAGCGTCGTCGTGAAGTACGGCTTCGGCGACCTGGTCGCGCGGCTCGAGCTCGAGAGCACCGTCGATCTCGCGCGCACGCTGGTGCGCTTCCGCCGCGAGCGCCGCGAACTGGTCCGCTACACCACCGAAGAACGCATCCGCATGGCGTTCGAGGAGCTCGGCCCGACCTTCGTGAAGCTCGGCCAGATCCTCGCGACGCGGCCCGACCTGGTGCCGATGAGCCTCGTGCTCGAGCTGCGCAAGCTCCAGGACGCGGTGCCGCCGTTCGGCTCCGACGCCGCGCGCCAGCAGGTCGAGGCCGAGCTCGGGCGACCGATCGCGGAGCTGTTCGCCGAGTTCGAGCCGATGCCGATCGCGGCGGCGTCGATCGCCCAGGTGCACCGCGCGCGGCTGCCCTCGGGCGAGGAAGTCGCGGTCAAGGTACGGCGGCCCGGACTCGCGCAGACGATCGCCACCGACCTCGAGATCCTGCGCGGCCTCGCCGCACTGCTCGAGCAGAACGTGCCCGAGCTGTCCGCCTACGCGCCCGGCGAGATCGTCGAGCAGTTCGCCGCCGCGATCACGCTCGAGATCGACTTCCGCAACGAGGCGTCCAACATGCAGCGCTTCGCCCGCAACTTCGCGGGCGACCGCAGCGTCCACGTGCCGGTCGTGTACGAGTCGCACTCGACGGACGGCGTGCTGACGATGGAGTTCGTGCGCGGCCACAAAGCGAAGGACCGCGAAGCGCTCGAGGCGTCGGGCATCGACACCAAACGGCTCGCGCAGATCGGCGTCGAGTTCTGCATGAAGCAGGTGTTCGAGCACGGCTTCTTCCACGCCGACCCGCACCCCGGCAACCTGTTCGTGCTGCCCGGCCCGGTGATCGTCCCGATCGACATGGGCATGATGGGCACGCTCGAGACCGAGCTGGTGGACGCGCTGCTCGAGCTGCTGGTGGGCGTGCTGCTGCGCGACGCCGGCAAGATCGTGAGCCTCTTCGAGCGCCTCGAGCTCGTCGACGAGCGCGTCGACCGCAAGCGCCTCGCGCGCGACCTGACCGGCTTCCTCGAGCGCTACGCCGACGTGCCGATCGGGCAGGTGAACGTCGCCGCGCTGATCGGGACGCTCTTCGAGATGCTGCAGCGCCACCGCGTGCGCGTGCCGTCCGAGATGCTGCTGATCGGCAAGGCGCTCGCGACCGTCGACGGCATGGCGCGCGACCTCGATCCCACGCTCGACCCGATCGAGGCGATCCGCCCGTACGTGCTGAAGACGTGGCTCAAGCGCCTCGCCGACCCGCGCTTCCTCGCGCGCGACTGGATCGACGCCGCGCGCGAGGCCGTCGAGACCGCCACCACGCTGCCGCGCGACCTGCGCGTGATCGCGTCGAACCTGCGCCGCGGCGAGCTGCGCACCGTGACCCAGCTCGCGGGCCTCGAGACGCTGGTGCGCGAGCACGCGCGCAGCGCCAACCGCAGCGTGCTCGCGCTGCTGGTGGGCTTCAACACGCTGGCCTCGGCCCTGCTGATCGCGAGTGGCACCGGTCCGCTGCTCGGCCCGCTGCCGATCACCGCGTGGCTCGGCCTCGTGGGCCTCCTGCTCTCGGGCTCGGGCTTCTGGCTGCTCACCTACGGCGTGCTGCGTTCGGGGCGCTTCTGAGCGAAGCGCCGCGCGCCGCGCCGTGTCCCCACCGACCTCCGTGTCCCGGCTGTCCGCGCTACGACGAGCCGGGCATCGCGCGCGCCGCACGCGACGCGCTCGCGGCGATCGCTCGCGAAGCGGGGCTCGGCGCGCCGCGCGTCGTGGAGGGCGATCGCTTCGCGTTCCGCCACCGCGCGCGGCTCATGGTGCGCGGGCGCGCGGCCTCGCCGAAGCTCGGGATCTTCCAGCAGGGCACGCACGACGTCGCCGACATCCCGCGCTGTCGCGTGCACCATCCGCTCGTGAACGAGGTCGCGGCGGCGCTGCGCGCGGCGATCCGCGCGACGGGCGCACGGCCGTACTCGGAGCGCGCGCACGCCGGCCTCGTGCGCGCAGTGCAGATCGTGGTGGAGCGCGCGAGCCGCAGCGCGCAGGTGGTGCTCGTCGCGAACGACGCGACGCCGGACGCGACGGCGCCGCTCGCGCACGCCCTCGGGAACGCGCTCGGGGCGTCGCTGCACAGCCTCTGGTGGAACGGCCAACCGGAGCGCAGCAACGCGATCCTGGGTCCGCACTGGGCGCACCTCTCGGGGCCCGAGGCGGTGCGCGAGGCGATCGGCGGCGCCGACGTCTTCTTTCCGCCCGGCGCCTTCGGGCAGAGCCACCTCGCGCTCGCCGACGCACTCGTGCGTCGCGTGCACGAGCAGGTGCCCGATGGCGCGCGCGTCGCCGAGTACTACTGCGGCGTCGGGCCGATCGGGCTGGG
>QEVM01000200.1 GCA_003576805.1 Pseudomonadota bacterium
CGCGCAGCACGAGCGCGACCGCGTCGGCGAAGCCGCCCGTCTCGACCGCGAGCGCGCGCAGCCGGCGCACGGCGGGCGCGAAGCCCGGATCGAGCGCGACGGCCTCACGGAACGCGTGCGCCGCTCGCTCCGCGTCGCCGAGCCCGTCCTCGATCGCCTGGCCCATCCGGAACAGCAGGCGCGCGCGGTCGGCGGCGGAGCGGGCGCCGGGAGCGGCCAGGTGCGCCTCGTAGAGCGGGATCAGCGCGGCCCAGTCGCCGGCCACGAAGTGGTGCTCCTCGAGCGCATCGAAGGCGGCGCGGTCGGCGGGATCGGCGTCGAAGCGTTCGCGGAGGCGGGTCAGGTTGGCCGTCAAGGTCCCCTCGTGCGTGTGCAGCGGATGCGCAACTCGTCCGCGGCTCCATCGACCTCTTGTCGCGCCGCCTTGATGGGGATTTCCCGTGCCGCCGCCGCCGGTTGGCTGGCCCGGGGGGCGTCGGATAGCTTGGGCGGGTTCCGGGCTCCCCTCGAGGCCCTTCCATGACGTCGACGCCGCCCGATCCGCCCCGACCCGTGCAGGCAAATCCGCCCGCTCCGGAGCCTTCGGAGCGGGTCGACGCGTTGGGCGCCGCCGAGCTCCTCCCCGACGCCGAGCGCCGCCGCCGGCGCCGCGAGATCTGGCTGTCGTCGCTGGTGCTCGTCGCGATCGCGGCCATCGCGTTCGGCCAGCAGTGGGCGTCGGCGCCGCGCCGGGCGCTGCCGGCCGGCTCGGCGCTCTTCTTGTTCCTGAACGCGCTGAACGTCTTCCTGATCTTCCTGCTCGTCTACCTGGTCGCGCGCAACCTGGTGAAGCTGGTGTTCGAGCGCCGCCGCGGCGCGCTCGGCTCGCGGCTGAACCTCAAGTTCGTGCTCGCCTTCGCGCTGGTCGCGATGGTGCCGACCGTGATCCTCTTCCTCGTCTCGTCGTCGATCATCGGCGCCTCGATCGACACCTGGTTCAGCCTCCAAATCGACCGCACGCTCGACGAGAGCCGCCAGATCGCGGACGCCTACTACCAGTCCGCGAGCGACGACGCGCAGCTCTTCGGCCGCCGCATCGCGGACCAGGTGACGGAGCGCCGGCTGCTGCGCGAGGAGGAGCGCGAGGCGCTCGCCGAGTTCGTGCAGGAGAAGCAGCGCGACTACCACCTCGGCGTGGTCGAGGTGTTCAGCGCGACCGGCGAGGCGTTGGTCGTCGCGGTGAATCCCGACATCCCCGCCGCGAACTTCTCGCGGCCCGACAGCGAGCTGGTGTCGTCGGCGCTGCAGGGCGGCGCGACGTCGCGGGTCGAGGAGGTGGTCGGCGGCAGCGTGATCCGGAGCGCGGTGCCGATCCGCTCGAGCTTCCGCGAGCACGAGGCGGTCGGCGCGGTCGTCGTGAACCACTTCGTGCCGTTCGCGCTGACCCGCAAGATCGAGGGCATCCGCGCCGCGCACGACGAGTACCGCCGGCTCCAGCCCTACGCGGGCCACATCGAGCGCATCTACCAGCTCGAGCTGCTGCTGTTCTCGCTGGTGGTGGTGCTGTTCGCGATCTGGTGGGGCTTCCGCATCGCGAAGGGCGTCTCGACGCCGATCCGCGCGCTCGCCGAAGGCACCGCCGAGGTCGCGCGCGGCAATCTCGACGTCCAGGTCGAGCCGCACTCGAACGACGAGGTCGGCTTCCTGGTCCGCTCGTTCAACCGCATGACGCGCGACCTGCGCGACGCGCGCGACGGCGTCGAGAGCACGACCGCCGAGCTCGAACGCCGGCGCCGCTACATGGAGGTCGTGCTGCGCAACATCGGCGCGGGTGTGATCTCGCTCGACGCCGACGACCGCATCAACACCATCAACCCGGCCGCGCAGCGGCTGCTGGCGGTGCCGCCCGGGGTGGGCGTCGTCGGGCGGCCGTGGGCGGAGGTGCTGCCGCGCGAGCAGGCGGGGCTCGTCGCCGAGCTGCGCGACAGCCTCCAGCCCGGGCTGCGCGAGAGCATCCGCCGCCAGGTGCAGCTTGCGGTCGGCGACGAGCGGCTGACGCTGCTCGTCACGATGACGCTGCTCAAGGACGAGGAGGGCGTGGTGCTCGGCTCGGTCGTCGTCTTCGACGACTACTCGCAGCTCGTGAAGGTGCAGCGCATGGAGGCGTGGCAGGAGGTCGCGCGCCGCATCGCGCACGAGATCAAGAACCCGCTGACGCCGATCCAGCTCTCGGCGCAGCGCATCCGCCGCCGCTTCGGCGCGCGGCTGCGCGGCGACCCGGCCGAGGCGCAGGTGTTCGACGAGTGCGTCGACGCGATCACGAGCCAGGTGGACAGTTTGAAGCTGCTCGTCAACGAGTTCTCCAATTTCGCGCGGCTGCCCTCGGCGAACCCGGTGCCGGACGATCTCAACCGCATCGTGCAGGAGGCCGTGTCGCGCTACGCGGGCACGGAGGGAGTCGTGCTGAAGACCGATCTCGATCCGCAGCTGCCGCGCGCCGACATCGACCGCGAGCAGTTTGGGCGCCTGCTCACGAATCTGATCGACAACGCCATCGCCGCGGTGCGCGCGCGCGCCGCGTACGAGCCCGACTACGACGTCGGCCACGTCTCGCTGCGCACCGTGCACGACGCGCCGCTCTCCGCGGTGCGGCTCGAGGTCGTGGACGACGGCATCGGCATCCGGCCCGAGGACCGCCGCCGCATCTTCGAGCCGTACTTCTCGCGCAAGGAGCACGGCACCGGGCTCGGGCTCGCGATCGTGTCGCGCATCGTCGCCGACCACCGCGGCTACGTGCGCGTCCACGACGCGCAGCCGCGCGGCGCGCGCTTCATCGTCGAGCTGCCCGCGTCGGCGGAAGGCCGCGCGCGGCGCGCCGGAGAGCGCGCGTGACGCGCATCCTGATCGTCGACGACGAGGATTCGATCCGCCGCTCGCTCTCCGGCCTGCTCTCCGACGAGGGCTACGAGGTCGCCAGCGCGGGCGACGGCGACGCCGCGCTCGCCGCGCTGCGCGGCGACGGCGAGCCGGATCTCGTGCTGCTCGACATCGCGATGCCGGGCCGCGACGGCATGTCGGTGCTCGAGGAGGTGCGCGCGCGTTGGCCGGAGCTGCCGGTCGTGATGATGAGCGGCCACGGCAACATCGAGACGGCCGTGCGCGCGACCCGGCTCGGCGCCTTCGACTTCATCGAGAAGCCGCTCTCGGTCGAGAAGCTGCTGCTCACGCTGCAGCACGCGATCGACGTGGCGCGGCTCGCGAGCGAGAACCAGCGGCTGCGCGCGCAGGCGCTGCGCGCGCACGAGATCCTCGGCACGTCCGAGCCGATCCAGCGCCTGAAGCAGCAGATCGCGCAGGCGGCGCCGACCAACGGCTGGGTGCTGATCACCGGCGAGAACGGCACCGGCAAGGAGCTGGTCGCTCGCCAGATCCACCTGCAGAGCCGGCGCGCGGCCGGGCCGTTCGTCGAGGTGAACTGCGCCGCGATCCCGGAGGAGCTGATCGAGTCCGAGCTGTTCGGCCACGAGAAAGGCGCCTTCACCGGCGCGATCGCGCGCAAGCTCGGCAAGTTCGAGGCGGCGCACCGCGGCACGATCTTCCTCGACGAGATCGCCGACATGTCGCTGAAGACGCAGGCCAAGGTGCTGCGCGTGCTGCAGGAGTCGAAGTTCGAGCGGGTGGGAGGCACCGAGCCGATCGAGGTCGACGTGCGCGTGATCGCGGCGACCAACAAGGAGCTCGAGAAGGAGATCGCCGCGGGCAACTTCCGCGAGGACCTGTACTACCGGCTCGCGGTGATCCCGTTCCACGTGCCGCCGCTGCGCGAGCGGCGCGAGGACATCCCGATCCTGGTGCAGGCGTTCGTCGCGGAGTTCTGCGCGGAGTCGGGCACGCGCCAGAAGGCGGTGACGGCGCGCGCGATGGACGCGCTGCAGGGCTACGCGTGGCCCGGCAACGTGCGCGAGCTGCGCAATCTGATGGAGCGGCTGGTGCTGATGACGCCCGCCGACCGCATCGCGCCCGAGGATCTGCCCGACACGGTGCGCCTCGGCGAGGTCCGGCCGGGCCCGCACGGCTCGACGCTGGAGGAGGCGCGGCGCGCCTTCGAGCGCGAGTGGCTGCTCGGCAAGCTGCGCGAGCACGGCTTCAACGTGTCACGCACCGCGGAGGCGGTCGGGCTCGCGCGCGAGAGCCTCTCGCGCAAGATCCGCGCGCTGAAGATCGAGATGCAGCGTGGCTGAAGCCGGCGCGCGGGCGCTGCCCCCGCGCATCGGGGCGCCGGCCCCCGCCGATCTCGACGCCGTGGCATCGCTCGCGGCGTTCGCGTCCGTTCCGGGTTGGCCGGCCGCGTCGATCGCGGCGTCGCTCGGCGACGCCGCCGCGATCGCGCGCGTCGCACGCGACGCGGCGGGCGCGCCTATCGCCTTCGCGCTCGCGCGCCTCGCGGCGGACGAGCTCGAGATCCTGCTCGTCGCGGTCGCGCCGGCCTGGCGGCGCTGCGGGCTCGGGCGCGCGCTCGTCGACGCGCTGCTCGACGCCGCTCCCGCCGCGCGCGCCGCCCATCTCGAGGTGCGCGCGAGCAACGCGGCGGCGCTGGCGCTCTACGCGGGCGCGGGCTTCGTCGCGGTCGGACGGCGTCCGCGCTACTACGAGGGCCGCGAAGACGCCGTCGCGATGCGGTGCGCGCTCGCGGAGACCAACCCTTGAATCCGACCCTGCCGCTGCGTGCCGATGCGCGCGTCGCCGAGAACCGCTGCGAAGGCGGCGCGAATCACCGTCTCCGCCTCGCGATCGACGGCTGGCCCGGCGCTCGGCCGGGCCACTTCGTGATGCTCTCGCCGGGCGCGCGCGGCGCCGCGCCGCGCTTCGATCCGCTGCTGCCGCGCCCGATGGCCGTGTATCGGACGCTGCCGGGCGCCGTGCCGGAGATCGAGGTCCTCTACAAGGCGACCGGCCGCGGCACGCAGCTGCTCGCGGAGGCGCGCGCCGGCGAGTGCGTGCGCGTCGTGGGTCCGCTCGGCGTTCCCTTCGCGCTGCCGGAGCGGGGGCAGCGAGCGCTCCTCGTGGGCGGCGGCACCGGCATCGCGTCGCTCTACGAGCTGGCTTCGCAGGCGCGCGCGCGCGGGCCGGTCGCGGTTCTGCTCGGCGCGCGCAGCGCGGGCGATCTGATGGGCGCCGACGACTTCGCGGCGCTCGGCGTCGAGCTGCGCGTCGCGACCGAGGACGGCAGCCGCGGCCGGCGCGGGCTCGTGACGGAGCTGCTCGAGGCCGCGCTCGCGGAGCCCGGTCCTACGGCGGTCGTCTACGCCTGCGGGCCGACGCCGATGATGCGGCGCGCCGGCGAGATCGCGGCCGCGCACGGCGCGCGCTGCGAGGTGTCGCTCGAGAACCGGATGGCGTGCGGCTTTGGCGTCTGCCTCGGCTGCGCCGTACCGCGCGCCGACGGCACGATCGCGCTCGTCTGCCGCGACGGGCCGGTCTTCGACGCCGCCGCGGTCGGCTGGGCGAACGTCCCGTGAGCGCCGTCGACACGCGCGTGAACCTCGGCGGCATCGCACTCCGCAATCCGGTGCTGACGGCGTCGGGCACGTTCGGCTACGGCGGGGAGTTCGCGCCGTTCTTCGATCTCGAGCAGATCGGCGGCATCGTCGCGAAGAGCCTCACGCTCGAGCCGCGCCAGGGCAATTTGCCGCCGCGCATCGCAGAGACGCCGGCCGGCATGCTGAACGCGATCGGGCTCGAGAACGTCGGCGTCGATGCGTTCATCGCCGAGAAGCTTCCGGCGCTCTCCGCGGGCGTGGCCGTCGTCGCCAGCGTCTTCGAGACCGAGATCGACCGCTACGCGGAGGTCTGCAAGCGCCTCACGGGCGCGCCGAAGGTGGTCGGGCTCGAGATCAACGCCTCGTGCCCGCACGTGAAGAGCGGCGGCATCGAGTTCGGCCAACGCGCCGAGGTGCTCGCCCAGCTCGTGCGCGCGACGCGGCAGGCGACGTCGCTGCCGCTGCTCGTGAAGCTCTCGCCGAACGTCACCGACATCCGCGAGATGGCGAAGGTCTGCGAGGGCGAGGGCGCCGACGCTCTCTCGCTCGTCAACACGCTCCAGGCCCTCGACGTGGACGTCGCGACGCGGCGCCCCGTGCTGCGCAACGTCCTCGGGGGACTCTCGGGCCCCGCGATCCGCCCGGTCGCGCTGCGCATGGTGTTCCAGGCGTCGCGGGCGGTGAAGCTCCCGATCTGCGGGATCGGCGGGATCATGACCGCGGAGGACGCCGTGAAGTTCTTGATCTGTGGCGCCAGCGCCGTCCAAGTCGGGACCGCCAACTATCTGAACCCGATGGCCGCGCTCGAAGTCGCCCGGGGCATCGCGGCCTACGCGTCGGCGCAAGGCTTCGCGCGCGTTGCGGATCTCGTCGGCTCGATCGAGCTCCCGCGCTGACTCCGCGCTCGCGCTGCGCGGTTGCCCCAGGGGCCAAAATCGGATAGCGTGCGCCCACTTGCGTGGGTTCTCCGCGCGAGCCGGCCGGCCCTGGAAGGAGTCCGGGAGGGCCGGCAGCGGAAGTCGCGCCAGTACGGTGGTCGCTCTCAGGTGGGCTCCGGGTCCGCCTTTTTTTTTCCGGCTTTTCCCTCTGCTTCGAATCTCGTCTCCATCGCAGGTCTTCCACGATGTATCACGACATCCCCGAACCGCTGCGCGCGCTCGTCGAGCCGGTCGTCCACGACCATGGCTTCGAGCTCGTCGACGCGGAGATCGCGCGCGGGCCGTCGGGAAGCCTCGTCCGCATCGTGATCGACACGTCCGAAGGCGACGGCCGCGTGCCGATCGACCGCTGCGCCGAGGTCTCGCGCGAGCTCGAGAGCTGCCTCGACGCCGAAGGCGCCGTGAAGCCGCCCTACACGCTCGAGGTGTCGTCGCCGGGTCTCGACCGCGTGCTCGGCCGCGAGAAGGACTTCGCCGCGGCGTGCGGCCGCGAGGTGAAGATCGAGACGCGGCATCCGGTCGACGGCCGGCGCCGCTTCCGCGGCGAGCTGCTCTCCTTCGAGGCCGGACGCGCCTGCATCCGCGTCGACGGCAAGCCGTTCGAGATCCCGTTCTCCGAGGTGTCGAAGGCGAGCCAAGTCTACCATTACACCAGCGCGGACTTCGCGAAGAGCAAGGCCAAGGAGGTCCGATGATCCCTCTCAAGCGCGAAATCGACCAGATCGCGAAGGACAAGGGCATCGACCGCAAGGTGATCGTGGGCGCGCTCGAGGAGGCGATGCTCCAGGCGGCGCACAAGAAGTACGGCGCCGAGAAGGAGATCGAGGCGCGCTTCAACGACGAGACGGGCGAGGTCGAGCTGTTCGAGTTCCGCACGGTCGTCGAGCAGATCACCGACCCCGACACGCAGCTGCTGATCGCGAAGGCGCGCGAGCTCGACCCCGAGGTCGAGTCCGGCGACGAGATCGGCGTGAAGCTCCCGAGCGCGGAGTTCGGCCGCATCCTCGCGCAGGTCGCGAAGCAGGTGATCATCCAGCGCGTCCGCGAGGCGGAGCGCGGCATCGTCTTCGACGAGTACAAGGACCGCAAGGGCGAGGTGGTGAACGGCATCGTCCGGCGCTTCGAGAAGGGCTCGCTGATCGTCGACCTCGGCCGCGCCGAGGCGGTGTTGCCCGCCAAGGAGCAGGTGGCGCGCGAGAGCTATCGGCCCGGCGATCGCATCCGCGCCTACGTGATCGACGTCAACAAGGAAGCGAAGGGCCCGCAGATCATCCTCTCGCGCGCCTCGATCGAGCTGCTGAACAAGCTGTTCGAGTCCGAGGTGCCGGAGATCTACGAAGGCATCGTCACGATCGAGTCCGCCGCGCGCGAGCCCGGCGTGCGCTCCAAGATCGCGGTGGCGTCGCGCGACAGCGACGTCGACCCGGTCGGCGCGTGCGTCGGCATGAAGGGCAGCCGCGTGCAGGCGGTCGTGCAGGAGCTGCGCGGCGAGCGCATCGACATCGTGCCGTGGAGCCCCGATCCGGCGCGCTACGTGTGCAGCGCGCTCTCGCCCGCGCAGGTGTCGAAGGTGATCATCGACGAGGCCGCCAAGTCGATGGACGTGATCGTTCCCGACGACCAGCTCTCGCTCGCGATCGGCCGCAAGGGCCAGAACGTGCGCCTCGCGGTGCAGCTCACCGGCTGGCGCATCGACATCAAGAGCGAGTCGAAGATGCGCGAGATGGCGCAGTGGCTCGCGAAGGCGGTGTCCGTCGTCGACGGCTGGGGCGAGCCCGAGGCGGAGATCCTGCTGAACCAGGGCGTCACCTCGCTCGACGATCTCGCGAAGTGCCCGGTCGAGATGCTGATGCAGCTGCCCGGCATCGACGAGGGCGGCGCGAAGGCCGTGAAGACCCGGGCCGCCGAGCTCGCCGACGAACAGCGCCGGCTCGACGCCGAACGGGCGGCGCAGGAAGCGGCGGCGGCGTCCGAGGCGGGCTCCCCGGAGCGCTCGAGCTAGTTCCAGTCGCAGTCACCACACGCGCTGCGCCGTGGGCGCGGTGCGAGAGAGCACGATGGCCAAGATCCGCGCGTACAAGATCGCCGAAGAGCTGGGCATCGACCGCAACGAGCTGGTCGAACGGGCGAAGTCGCTCGGCATCGACGTGCCCAGTCCGATGGCGTCGCTCGACGAGGACGTCGCGGCGGCGCTGCGCGACAAGCTCGGCGGTCACGCGCCGGGTGCGCAGGTCGTCGAGCGCCGCGTGGAATCCCAAGGCGGCGCGGCGGTCATCCGCCGGCGCAAGCGCGCGCCCGAGCCGGTGGCCGTGCCCGAGCCCGCGCCGGTCGAGCCGGTGGTGGCCGAGCCGGCGCCGGTCGTGGCGCACGAGCCCGCGCCCGAGCCCGAGCCGGCGTTCGAGGTGACGGGAGCCGAGCCCGAGCCGGCGCCCGAGCCCGAGCCCGAGATCGAGCCCGAGGAGATCGAAGCCGAGTCGGAGCCGGCGACCGCCGCTGCGGGCCCGCG
>QEVM01000201.1 GCA_003576805.1 Pseudomonadota bacterium
CGGCGTGCGGGCGCGGCGGCCGCGCCCACAGCACGCGGCCGAGGTCGACGCCCGCGGCGCGCGCGGAGGCGGGATCGAAGGCGTCCGCCGCGTCCACCACCGCGGTGGTCTCGCCGTCGCGCGTGGCGGCGGCGAGCAGCGCGAGCACGAGCGACGTGCGCCCCGAGGACGGCGGCCCCGTGATCTCGGAGACGCGGCCGCGCGGGAAGCCGCCGCCCAACAAGGCGTCGACCGCGCCGATGCGCGTCGCGAAGCGGGGCAGGGCGGCGTGCTCGGCGGGCGCGTCGCCGGCGCGCAGATGCTCGGCGAGCTCCGCCGGAAGCGAGCTGCGCAGCGCGCGCAACAACTCCGCGACCGACTCGGAGCCGTTCGGCTTTTCGAGTGCGGCGCCAGCCTCGCCGCGAACGTCGCCGCGAGCGCCGCGAGCGACGTGAGCTGCAACGGGAGGCGCGACGCGAGCGACGCGCGGAGCGCGATCGGGAGTCCGCCGGGGGGTGGGGACCATCGTCGCAAACTTTCGCTTTTCGTTCGCCCGATGTCAATTCGAAAGATCCGGGCCGGAGCGCCGGGCGCAGCGGGTTAGACTGCCCCCTCGATGCGGCTGCTCCACACGATGCTGCGCGTGCGGGATCTCGATCGCTCGCTCCGCTTCTACTGCGACCAGCTCGGCATGCGCCTGCTGCGGCGCACCGACTATCCCGGCGGGCAGTTCACGCTCGCCTTCGTCGGCTACGGCGACGAGTCCGACTCCAGCGTCCTCGAGTTGACACACAACTGGGACGGACGCGACTACGCGCTCGGCACGGCGTTCGGCCACGTCGCGATCGGCGTCGACGACATCCACGCGCTCTGCGAGCGGCTGCGCGCGCAAGGCGTCGCGATCGTGCGCGAGCCCGGCCCGATGCAGCACGGCAAGACGGTGATTGCGTTCCTCGAGGATCCGGACGGCTACCGGGTCGAGCTGATCGAGGCCGGGAGCCGCGCGTGAGGCTTCGTACGCTCCTGCGTGTCGCGACGGCGCTGCTCGCCGCCCGCTTCGCGCTCGCCGCGGCGCCGGCGCCGGCGCAGCTGCAGTGCGCGGTCGATGGCGAGTGGCTCTGCCACAAGACCGAGGACGGCCTCCACCCCGACGGGCTCGAGCAGGCGCTCGTCTGGCGGATGAACCGCGCGCGCCAGGACCCGCCGGCCGAGGGCGCCTTCCTCGCCGCG
Source organism: Pseudomonadota bacterium (assembly GCA_003576805.1). Classification (GTDB taxonomy): domain Bacteria; phylum Myxococcota_A; class UBA9160; order UBA9160; family PR03; genus PR03. Next base: position 1,210 of record QEVM01000201.1, read on the forward strand.
ATCGACGACCCCGCGACGGTCGACGCGATCGAGTTCTACGGCGTCGACCTCGACGCGCTGCAGGACGAGTTCGCCGCGATCGCGCCCAAGCCGCCGGCCGCCTTCGACCGGCGCCTGTACGCGGCTGCGCTCGGCCACGCGGAGCTGATGATCGGCGAGGACGACGACGACCCCGATTGCGGCGAGGCCGAGCAGCCGCCGTGCCAGCTCGAGCGCGTCGGACCGGCCGGCTTCTTCTTCGTGTCGGGCGGGCTGCGCGGCAACGCCTTCGGCTTCGGGCTCTCGCCGCTCTTCACGCACGCCTCCTGGAACGTGGACTGGGGGCCGTTCTTCAACCCCGTCGTGCCGCCCGGCATGTTCCCCGGCCGCGTCCACCGCAAGGGCGTGATGAGCGATCCCGACGAGGTCGCCGACGAGGTGCTCACCAACGTCGGCGTCGCGGCCGTCTCCACCGAGGGGCGCGACACCGATCTCGGTCCGGTCGTGTACGTCGCCAACTACGCCAACGCGAACACCGCGGTCGCGGACCACCACGACCGCTTCGTCGTCGGCACCGTGTGGCAGGACCTCGACGCCGACGGCGCGTACGATCCCGACGAGGGCAGGGGCGGCGTGACGGTCACGGCGACGCCGGGCGCGCTGTTCGCGACGACCGCGCCGGGCGGCGGCTACGCGATCCCGATCGCCGCGCCGGGCGCCGTCGAGGTCGCCTTCGAAGGCGGCGGCGTGCCGTCCTTCGCCGCCAGCGTCGAGGTCGCGGGCGAGAGCGTGCTCGTCGACTACGCGCTGCCCGAGCCCGGCGCACTGGCGTCGGCGCTCGCGGCGCTGCTCGCGCTCGGCGGCGTGCGCCGCGCGCGCTAACGCCGCACGCGGACGCGCCGGCCCTCGATCGCGAGCCGTCCCTCTGCGACCAGCCGCACCGCTTCGGGCACGAGCCGGCGCTCGACCGCCTGCACGCGCGCGGCCAGCGTGTCGGCGGTGTCGTCGTCGAGCACCGGCACCGCTTCCTGGAGGATGATCGGGCCGGTGTCGTAGTGGTCGTCGCAGAAGTGCACGGTCGGACCGGACACCTTCACGCCCGACGCGATCACCGCCTCGTGCACGCGCTGGCCGTAGAAGCCCTTGCCGCAGAACGCGGGGATCAGCGCGGGGTGCGTGTTGATCGCGCGGCCGTCGTAGCGCCCGCGCAGCTCGAAGGGCGAGAGGAAGCCGAGCAGCGCCACGAAGTCGGCGCCGTGCTTCTCGAGCGCCGCGTGGATGCGGTCGTTGAACTCCCGCACGTCGGGGTACGCCTTGCGCGGGACCGCGAGCGCCGGGATGCCGCGCCGCGCGGCGCGCGCGAGACCGCCGGCCTTCTCCTTCGACGCCACGACGACCACGACTTCGGCCGGCACGCGGCCGGCGTCGATCGCCTCGCACAGCGCCTCGAACGTCGTGCCCTCGCCCGAGAGCAGCACGCCGACGCGGAGCCGCTGCGCCATCAAAAGAGCGCTTCGTAGACGCGGCGCGCGGCGGGCGAGCGGTTCAGCGTGTAGAAGTGCAGGCCGGGCGCACCGCCCGCGAGCAGCGCCTGACACTGCGCGGCGGCCCACGCGACGCCGACCTCGAGCGTCGCGTCGTCGTCGTCGCCGCAGCGCGCGAGCTCCGCCTCGAGCGCGTCCGGAATGCGCGAGCCGCCGAGCTGCGCCATGCGGCGCGCGTTGGCGGCGCTCACCACGGGCATCACGCCCGGCACGATCGGCACCGCGATGCCGGCGGCGCGCGCGCGCGCGACGAAGGCGAAGTAGTCCTCGGCGTCGAAGAAGAGCTGCGTGATCAAGAACTCCGCGCCGGCCTGCACTTTCTCGACGAGGCGCGCGAGGTCGACCTCGGCGCTCGGCGCGTCCGGGTGCTTCTCGGGGTAGCAGGCCGCACCGATGCAGAGCGGGTAACGCGCGCGGATGAACGCGACCAGCTCGCTCGCGTGCGCGAAGCCGCCCTCGACGGGAACGAAGGCGGCGGCGTCCTTCGGCGGGTCGCCGCGCAGCGCGAGCACGTTCTGCAGCCCCTCGCGCACGAGGTGGTCGAGCGTCGCGGCCAGCTCCTCGCGCGGCGAGCCCACGCACGTCATGTGCGCCATCGCCGGGATGCCGAGCTCGCGCTGGATCTGGACGACGAGGTCGACGGTCTTGGTGCGCGTCGAGCCGCCCGCGCCCCACGTCACCGAGACGAAGCCGGGGTCGAGCCGCTTGAGATCGGCGATCGTGGCGTAGAGCGAGCGGTAGCCCGCGTCCGTCTTCGGCGGGAAGAACTCGAACGAGACCACCGGCCGCGTCGAGGACGAGTACAGGTCGGCAATGCGCATGCGCCGCATTCTACCCCCGCCGCTCGGCGCGATCGACGGTTGACCGGATCCGCCGCGCCAGCCAAGCTCGCCGGCCGAAGAGGAGAGCTGCATGTCCATCCTGGTCACCGGGTCGCTCGCGATCGACCGCATCATGGTGTTTCCGGACCGCTTCAAGAACCACATCCTGCCCGACAAGCTGCACATCCTCTCGGTGAGCTTCCACGTGCCCGAGATGCGCGAGTTCTTCGGCGGCTGCGCCGGCAACATCGCGTACGGCCTGAAGCTGCTCGGCGGCGATCCGCTGATCTTCGCGTCGGCGGGCCGCGACTTCGGCGCGTACGCGGCCTGGCTCGACCAGCACGGCATCCGCCGCGACGGCATCCGCATCCACGACGACGCGCACACCGCGCAGTGCTTCATCACCACCGATCTCGACGACAACCAGATCGTCGCGTTCCACCCGGGCGCGATGGAGCGCGCCAGCCAGCTGCGCGTCGAGGACGTCGCCGGCAACGTGTCGCTCGCGATCGTCGGCCCCGACGACAACGCGGCGATGCGGCGCCACGCCGCCGTGCTGAAGGAGCGCGGCGTGCCGGTCGTGATCGACCCGGGCCAGCAGCTCATCAACTTCGACCCCGACGGGCTGCTGACCTTCCTCGAGGGCGCGCGCGTGTTCGTCGTGAACGACTACGAGTGGGCGGTGACGCTCGAGCGCACCGGCTTCCTCGAGCGCGATCTGGCCAAGCGCGCCGACGCGATCATCGTGACGCGCGGCGCGAGCGGCTCGACGATCCTCGAGGGCGACGCGCGCACCGAGGTGCCGGCCGCGACCGCCGAACGCGTCGTCGATCCCACCGGCTGCGGCGACGCCTACCGCGCCGGACTGCTCTACGGCCTCGCCAGCGGCGCGCCGCTCGAGCGCGCCGCGCGCATCGGCAGCGTGATGGGCTGCCTCGCGGTCGAGGAGCGCGGCACGCAGTCGGTGCGCGCCAGCCGCAGCGAGATCCGCGCGCGCTACGAGAAGGCGTTCGGAGAGCCGTTCCCGGTTTGATGGTCTCGCCGAAGGAGGGCGGCGTCCTTCGCGTGGGGCGGCGGCGCGGCGCCGCATGAGCGACGGCGTCGATGCGGTCGTCGTCGGCGCTGGCGTCGTCGGGCTCGCGGCGGCTGCCGCGCTCGCGCGGCGCGGGCGCAGCGTCGTCGTGATCGAGCGCCACGACGGCATCGCGCGCGAGACGACGAGCCGCAACAGCCAGGTGATCCACGCGGGTCTCTACTACCCGGTGGGATCGGCGAAGGCCCGCCTGTGCGTCGCGGGTCGCGAGATGCTGTACGAGCGCTGCGCGCGGCTCGGCATCCCGCACCGCCGGCTCGGCAAGCTGGTCGTCGCGACGAGCGACGAAGAGCTCGCCGCGCTCGAGCGCATCCGCGCGCTCGGCACGCAGAACGGCGCGCCCGGGCTCGAGATCGTGGACTCCGACACCGTGGTGCGACTCGAGCCCGCCGTGCGCGCGGTCGGCGCGCTCGTGTCGCCCGCGACCGGCATCGTCGACGCGCACGCGTTCGCGCTCTCGTTCGCGGCGGAGGCGGAGGCGCACGGCGCGGTGCTCGCGCTCGGGCGCGAGGTGGTCGCGATCGAGCTCGCCGCGGCCGGCTACCGCGTGATCGCGAGCGGCGCGCGCGGCGAACGCGAGGAGCTCGCCGCCGCCGCGGTCGTGAACGCGGCGGGCCTCGCGAGCGACCGCGTCGCCGCGCTCGCGGGCATCGACGTGGACGCCCGCGGCCTGCGCCTGCACCCGTGCAAGGGCGACTACTTCGCGCTCGCGCCGGGCGCGCCGCTGCGCTTCGAGCGGCTCGTGTATCCCGTCCCGATGCACGCTGGGCTCGGCGTGCACGTGACGCTCGACCTCGGCGGGCGCGTGCGCTTCGGCCCCGATGCGACGTACTGCGAGCGACTCGACTACGCCGTCGATCCGGGCAAGGCGAAGGCGTTCGCAGCGGCGGCGCAGCGCTACGTGCCGTCGCTGCGCGCGGAGTGGCTCGCGCCCGACCAGGCCGGGATCCGCCCGAAGCTGCAGGGACCGAGCGATGCGTTCCGCGACTTCGTGATCGAGGAAGAGTCGGCGGCCGGGCTGCCGGGCTTCGTCAATTTGATCGGGATCGAGTCGCCCGGGCTCACCGCGGCGCCGGCGATCGCGGAGCGCGTGGCGGAGCTGCTGGCGTCGATCTGACGCGAACCCTCAGCGCAGCAACCACGCGACGGCGGCCGAGACGTTGTCGCCGGCCTGGTGCGCGACGTGCGACGCGAGCGCGGCGTCGACCACCGCGCGCGCAGTCGTGGACGCGCGGAGCGACGCGTCGCCGGCGCGCGCCGCCGCGATCGCGGTGCGTACCGCCTCGATCGGCTCCGCCACGCCGATGCCCTCCTCGGAGAGCCCGTCGGTGACGGCGACGAGCAGCTCGATCGCGCCGAGCGGGCGCACGTCGAAGCGCGCGGCGCGCTCGATCTGCGAAGGCGTCCACTTCTCCGCGCCGAGAGCGGCGAACTTGCGCGGGTTCGCGAGCACCTCGTGCGTCTCCTCGGGCGTCGCGACGAACAGGTGCGAGTCGCCCACCGACGCCGCGACGAGCAGCTCCTCGCCGGGCCGCGCGAGCGCGATCGCGAGCGTCGTGCGCGACTGCTGCTCCTGGTCGTGCGCGGCGAGGATGGCGTCGTTCACGTCGACGAGCGCGTGCAGCAAGTCCTGGTACCAGCGGTCGCTCGAGCGCGCGGGCCCGTCGAGCCAGTCGGGCGCGTGCGCGTCGCGCAGGCGCTCCGCGGCGATCTCCGCCGCCCGCGCTCCCCAGTGACCGTCCGCGGCCGCGACCAGCCAGCCGCACGCGCCGTGCGCGGCGAGCACGCAGTCCTCGTTGGGATCCGTGTGCGAGTACGGCTTCGGCGCGCCGCCGCGCGAGAGCGCGACCGCGAGGCCGTCGCCGCTCGCCTCGCCGATCGCGCCGAACGCGAGCTGCGTGCGGCCGAGCTGCTCGACGATCTTCACGCGGGCTCGCCGCCGTTCGCAGTGCCGGGCCCCCGCGGCGGCGACTGGGCGGGGTTCGGCAGCGGGTTCGTCGCGAAGCGCAGCGCCTCGACGGGACGCCCGCCGATCAGGTGCTCCTGCAGGATGCGTTCGAGCGCGTCCGGCGTGCAGCGGCGGTACCAGGTGCCTTCCGGGTAGACGACCGCGATCGGACCGCCCTTGCACACGCGCAGGCAGCCGACCTGCGTCCGGTAGACTCCGCCGGCCGTGCGATCGAGGCCCAGCTCGCGGAGCCGGCGCTTCAAAAACTGCCAGGACTCCTTCGCCTGCTTCGTGGAAGCGCAGTCGCCGTGCACACACAGCAGGATGTGCCGGCCGTAGTGACCGATGCCCAGGTCGCGTGCGAGCTTTTCGAGATCGGCGATGGGAACGTCCTCGGAGTCGGCGCTCACGGCGGCCGAGTATAACGGCGGAGGAGGAGAGGGGTGGCGATCACGGCGGTGGTGATCGGCGCGGGCAATCGCGGCCGCTTCGTGTACGGGCGCTGGGCGCGCGAGCACGCCGAGCGGCTGCGCGTCGTCGCCGTCGCCGAGCCGCACGACGAGCGGCGCGCGGCGTTCGCCGCCGAGCACGGCCTCGCGCCGGAGCGCGTCTTCCGCGACTGGAGTGACGGTCTCGCCGGGCCGCGCCTCGCCGACGTCGCGATCGTCGCGACCGGCGACACGCTCCACACCGAGCCCGCGCTCGTCGCGATCGAGCGCGGCTACGACGTGCTGCTCGAGAAGCCGATCGCGCCGACGCCCGCCGAGTGCGTGCGCGTCGTCGAGGCCGCCGAGGCCGCCGGCCGCCTGCTCCAGATCGGCCACGTGCTGCGCTACTCGCGCTTCTACGAGACCGTGCACCGCATCGTGTCGGAAGGCCGGATCGGCGACGTGGTGCACGTCGACATGAAGGAGCACGTCGCGCACTGGCACATGACGCACTCGTACGTGCGCGGGAAGTTCCGCAACCGCGAGATCGCCGCGCCGATCCTGCTGGCGAAGTCGTGTCACGACCTCGACCTGCTGGCGTGGCTGGTGGGACGCCCGGCGCTGCGCGTCGCCTCGTTCGGCGCGCTGACGCACTTCCGCAAGGACCGCGCGCCCGCCGGCGCGCCGCCGCGCTGCACCGACGAGTGTCCCGCGCGCGCCGGCTGCCCGCACGACGCCGTCGCGTTCTACGAGGCGCCCGACGAGAGGCTCGCGCGCGCCTGGCCGTGGTCGGACGTCTCGCTCGACCCGAGCCGCGAGGCGCGCCGCGCGGCGCTCGCGACGGGGCGCTACGGGCGCTGCGTTTTCCAGTGCGACAACGACGTGCTCGACCACCAGGTCGTGGCGCTCGAGTTCGAGGGCGGGATCACCGCCAGCTTCGGCTTGCAGGGCCTCGCGCCGCGTGAGCAGCGCACGATCCGCGTGACCGGCACGCGCGGCGAGCTGCGCGGCCTGCTCGACGGCGGCGTGATCGAGGTCGAGCGCCCCGGCGTGCTGGGCGCGGAGCGCTTCGCGATCGAGGGCAGCCTGCTCGGACACTACGGCGGCGACGTCGGGCTGATGCGCCACTTCGTCGAGCTGCTCGAGACCGGCAGCCGCGCGGTGCGCGCCTCGGGACGCGCGGCGCTCGAGAGCCATCTCGTCGGCTTCGCCGCCGAGCAGGCGCGCGCGGAAGGCCGCGTCGTCGACATGCAGGCGTACCGCGACGCCGCGTACGCCGCCGCGGGGATCCCGCGCCGGTGAGCGGCGGACGCTCCGCGAGGATCTGGCTCGCGCTCGGCGCGGCGCTCGGGATCGCGGTCGCGAGCGCGACGCTCGTGCGCCGCGACTCCGCGCCCGGCGGCGCGGCGGCGGCGTCCGGCGACGTCGTCGCGACCGTCAACGGCCAGCCCGTGACGCGCGACAAGCTGGCGCGCTTCGCGGCGACGCTCGCGCGCGAGCGCGGCCGGCTCGAGCTCGACGCCGCCGAGCGGCGCCGCATCCTCGAGCGGCTGATCGACGAGGAGCTGCTGCTCCAGCGCGGCGTCGCGCTCGGACTCGAGCGCAGCGATCCCGCCGCGCGCGGCGCGATCGTGTCGGCGGTGATGGACGCGATCACGAGCGAGCAGGCGCGCGAACCCGAACGCGCCGAGCTGGAAGCGCTCTACCGGGAGCACGCGAACGAGTGGGCGCGGCCCGGCCGCGTCACGGTCGAGGCGGCGCGCGTGCCGGCCGACGCGGCGGACGCGGACGCGCGCGGCGCCGAGATCGCGCGGCGCGC
>QEVM01000202.1 GCA_003576805.1 Pseudomonadota bacterium
CGCGCGCGGCGGCGAGCGCCTCGCGCGACGGCGCGCGGCCGCGCTGCGCGGCGTCCTTCCAGAGCGCGACGAGCGGTCCGACCGTGACGTCGAAGGCGCCCTCGGTGCGCGGCGCGAGCTCGGCCGAGAGCGCGAGCAGGCGCACGAGCTCGGGATCGACCTGCACCGGGCCCCGGCCGGCAGCGCGGTTCAGGCGCGCGAGGTCGCTGGCGTCGTCGAAGAGCGTCATCGCGCGCTCGAGATCGGCGGCGATCGCGTACAGCTCGTCCAGCAGCGCGCGGCCCGCGGCGTCGTCGCGTGCGGCGAGCGTGATCTCGAGGATGGTGCCCATCGCGTAGCGGCCGTCGGAGACGAGCGCCTCGCTGCGCGCCGCGCCCGCGACGGCGACGAGCGCGCCCGCGGCGAGCGCGAGCGCCCGCATCAGCGTTCGCCGGCGCCGGCTTCGCCGCTCCGATAGCTCGACGAGCTGCCGCGGAAGACCGACCACAGCGACACGCCCACCAGCGCCGCGAGGCTCGCCTGCAGCGAGAGGAAGCCGGCGACCTTCGCCCACGCGAAGCCCGGATGGACGAAGCGCACGAGCCAGCCCGCGCCCTCGTCGAGCAGCGCCGCGCCGAACGGCAGCGTGATCAGCCACGCCTTCACGCGGTTCGAGGCGGGAACGAACAGCACGAGATGCGTCAGCACCAGCAGCAGCATGCCCATCGCGAACAGGTGGAAGTGCGACACCTCGAGCAGTCCCTGGAACGAGCGCGGGCTCGTGAACTGCTCCTCGGAGCCGAGGTAGTACGCGACCACCGAGCTCGGCGCGAGCGACATCTTCTGGAAGTAGAGCAGCGCGTTCGTGAGCCACAGCAGCGCGACGTACGCGCAGTACAGCACCACGATCGCCTGCAGCAGCTGGTTGCGCCGCCACTCGCCGGTGATGACGAAGCGCAACGCGCTAGGGCCGGTGCTGCGCGAGGAGCGGCTGGCGCACGAGCACGTCGTGCAGCGCGAGCACGCGCCGCACGCCGCCCGTCACCGCCTGCGACGAGAGCGTCGCGCCGGCGATGCCGTGCACGTCGCGCGCGAGGCGCAGCGGCGCGTCGCCCTGCTTGCCCTCGAACTGCGCGAGGAAGCGGTCGCTCGGCTTGTACTCCTGCGGCTCGTGGAAGGCGAGCACGCGCAGCCGGCGCACCTCGCCCTCCGGCGAGAGCACGACGAGGAACGCCTCGGGCAGCGTGCGCACGACGTGCTGGTCGATGAAGGCGTAGCCGAGGACCGCGTCGCCCTTGCGGCCGGTGTACACCGTGACGAGCCGCGACTCGAGCTTCGCCTTGGCGCGCGCCTCGATCGCGGCGGCCTGCGCGTCGTCGAGCACGTAGCTGCGGTCCTCGACGCGGTCGGCTTCGGGGAACGCCCACGCGAGCGCCTCCGCCTTGCTCATGAACACCTTGGCGCCCGCCGGCGCCGCGCCCGCCCACGCGAACGCGAGCGCGAGCACGAGCGCCAGCCCGACCGCCCGCAACAGCTTAGAACGCCACTCCGAATCCAAGTTGCACCTCGTCCGCCTGCTCGCCGTCCTTCGGATCGAAGTTCCGGTAGTCGAGCTTCAACGCCACGTTGGGATGCGGTTTGAACGTGATGCCCGGCGTGTAGAGCCGCACGTTCTTCATCGAGTCGCTCGCGAACTGGTCGTCCACGTCGATCTGCGTGTCGAACCACTCGAAGCGGAAGAAGGGAGCGAGGTACCAGCCCTTGTCGGGCGCGATCCACGGCATCACGTCGTACGCGGCCTCGACGTACCAGCCCGCGGTGGACGGCGCGACCGCGGTGTCGCTGCCGATGCGGCCGGCGTTGCGCAGGGTGCGCGTCACGTTGCCCGCGCCGTCGAGGTGCGTCTGCGCGTACAGGCCGCGCAGCTCGAGCCCCTTCCAGCGGTACTGCGCGTGCAGCTCCCAGAGCAGCAGCGTCGCGTCGTCCATTTCGTAGCGGACGCCGTTGCGGGTGAACTCGCGCGACTGGTCGATGCCGCCGCCGTAGATCGAGCCGCCGACGAGCGCGCCGTCGAAGGGCGTCCAGTCGAGTCGGAACACGCCGGCGAGATCCTCGGCGCGCGAGCGGTTGCCGCTCGTGCGGGCGCCGCGGATGCCGTTGTTCGAGAGGCCCGACGCGTCCATGCCGGTCAGCACGTAGCTGCGGTACGTGAGCGAGTCGCCGATCTGGCCGTAGACGCCGGTGCCGAGCTCGCGCCAGGTGCTCGGGATGATGCGCTGCTCGACCTCGGGCCGGGCGACGCCGTGGAAGAACGGCGGCTCGTGCACCTCGTTCAGGAAGCCGGTCGGCATCAGCAGCAGGCCGCTGCGGAAGTTCAGCCACTCCTTCCACAGGAAGTCGAGGCTCGCGAGCTCCACCGACACCGAGCCCGACTGGCCGTCGAAATTCGTGCCCGTCGTACCGTGCTCGAACTCGATCTCGGAGTTGAAGACGATGCGGTCGGTGAACTTGTAGCCGGCGTACAGCACGGCGCGGAGCGCGTCGGCCGAGTCGTAACCGTCGGCGCCGCCGTCCTCGATCACGTTGCGGTAGTACGCCTCCGCGTAGCCGCCGAGCGAGAGGCCGCGCGAGGCGCCGTAGATGCGCGAGGCCGCCGGACCGAGCCCCTGATAGCTCTCGAGCTCGGTCGCCTCGGCCGGCACGCCCTGCTCTTCGCGCATCCGCGCGAGCTCCGACGTGAGCAGCTCGACCTTGCGCTCGAGCTCGTCGATGCGGTCCTGCTTCGCGACCTCGGCGTCGCTCTGCGCCGCCGCCGGCGCCGCCATGCACGCGCTCGCCACTAGCGCGATCCCGATTGCCCCGATTCCCGTTCGCATGAGAGCCTCCCTCTCCCGCTCGCGCGGGAGACGTTGGGCTCTGGGTTCGCGACCTCGGGCCTCGGATGGTGGTGGTGCAGCGTCCCGAGCGGCTCGCGCTCGAGCGGAATCACGTGGGTGCGCTTGCAGCGGCGGCACTTGATCTCGACCCCGCCGGCGACCAGCCGCCCCAGCAGGCTTCCGCAGTCGCAGCGGCAGCCGTGCACGTCGCCGGAGGCGTCCTGGCAGGAGCTCGGATCTGCGGTCGGGGGCATCTGTGCGGCGGCCTCGCGGACCCGGTACTCGCTGCGGGCGTGGAGCGGCTCGGATGTCGATGAAATTGAAATTGGATTTCAATTTCGGGCGAACTCTAACCGGGAGCGCCGCGGCGTGTCAACGGGCTTCGGCGAGGTCGCGCGGCTGGCGCTGGCGCAGCCAAAAAAGAAGGCGCCCCGTGGCGGATGCCACGGGGCGCCTTGCCCATGACGGACGGATCAGCTCTTGCGGCGCGAGAGACCGACGGCGGTCAGGGCCGCGATCGCGGCGCCGAGGCCGGCGATCGTGCCGGGCTCCGGCGACGTCGTCACCGTGAACGACAGGGTGCCGAACGCGGGCACGACGGACGAAGCGCCGATGTTGGTGGACACGAAGACCGGCGTCACGAGCGTCACGTCGTTGGTGACGTTCGTGCCGTTCACCATGGCGGACGTTCCGCCCATCCGCGTGATGGTGCCGATCTGCGCCGTGCCCGTCGTCCAGGACGCGCCGAGCACGGTCAGGTTGACGGCGCCCGCGACCGTGGCCGCGCCGCCGATGCCGACCACGCTGAGCGGCACGTCGAGGTTCTGCACCGCGGCCGAGCACGGACCGAAGAGGCAGACCTTGTTCGAGCCGATCAGGCCCATCTGACCGCCGAGACCGTTTCCGGTGTTGGCGAAGTTGGCGGCCGCGTTCGATGCGGTGGCCTGGATGCCCGCGATCGGGAACGCGCCTTCGTCCGTGACCGGCACGATGAAGTTCGACGTCGCGAACAAGCCGGCCTGGAAGCCGATCGTCGCGATGGCGTTGCCGTTCCGCGAGATGCCCGTCGGCGCAACCGTCGTCGGGGACTGGGGAAGCACGATGGGATCGAGGACGTTGATCTGGATCGAGATCTGACCATCGCTGATGACGTCCGCCTGGGCCTGCGGCGCTTCGAACAGCAACGCCGACACCGCGAAGGCGGCCAGCAATCCGGACGATCCGAACGACCCGAATCCGAACGAGCGCACACGCGCGCCTACGACACTGCGCATTTGAATGGCGTCTCCGTGGACATGGGCGACGTCCATCGGAAGCGATTCCCGCATCCCCCGCGCCGCCCGGGAGCCGCAACCATATCCGATTCCGGTCGTTTCGCCGACGCCTTTGCATATGGCGCGGTGCGCGCGCGCCGAGTCCTCGGCCGGCGCCCACCTGCGCCGTGATTGCCACCCAGTCAGATCGCTGGCCACCTCCTCCTTGATCCGAGCCCGGATCGCGGGAGGAGATGACATGATGGATGCGCTGCGTCGGAGATCGCGCGGCCGGATCGCGAGCCGAGCGCGAGCGAGCGCGCCCAGCGCACTCGCCGTCGCGCTGCTCGCCGGCGCGATCGCCGGGGCGCCCGCCGGCGCCGCCACGGTGGACTTCGAGGGCGCGGCGCCGGGCTCGGACGCCGCGGCGCTCGGCGCGGCCGGCGTCTCGATCGAAGGCGCGCTCGTGCTCGACGAAGCGCTCGTCGAGACCCTGCTCGGCTACCCCGCCGCCGGCGCCTGGAACACGACCGAAGGCGGCTCGCAGGGCGCGCTCAACACGCTGTCCGCCTCGATCACGCTCGACTTCGACGTCCCCGTCACGTTCCTCGGGGTCGACGTCCTCACGCTCCCCGACGACGCGGGCGATCCCGGCTCGCTCCTGCTCATCGCCTACGACGGCGCCACGCCGGTCGCGACGGCGCTCTTCGAGCCCGGCGACGGCTCGCTCGGCGACAGCGGCCAGCCCGAGACGCGCCTCGAGGTGTTCGGCCAGACGATCACGAGCGCGCTGCTGTGCGTGCCGGATCCGGACGCGCCCGTCGCTTGCCTCGCGCCGGGCCGCGTGACCTCGTTCTGGATCGACGACGTCGAGTTCGCGCCGGTTCCGGAGCCGGGCACCGCCGCGCTGCTCGGCCTCACCTTGGCGGCCCTCGCCCGCTCCCGGAGGACCCGATGACGTCCGCCCGCTCGCTGTGCTCCGCCCTGCTCGGCGCGGCGGCGCTCGCGCTGCTCGCGGCGAGCGCCTGCACGCCGCGCCCCCGCATCGTGACGCCAGCCGACCAGAGCGCGACCGCGCTCGACGGCGCGACCGACGTCCGCATCGTGCTCGCCTCGGAGATCGCGCCGCCCGGCTCGTACCGGATCACGCTGCTGCGCGGCATCGACGCGCCGCCCGCCGCGACCGCCGACCTGACGGCGCGCTTCGTGCGCTCGGGCGACATCGTCTCTGGGGCGCTCGGCGCCGCCGACCTCGCGCCCGGCCGCAACGCGCTCTTCGTGAGCGTGGACGCGGACGGCGACGGCCGCCCCGACAACGTGATGTCGTCCACGTTCCGGTGGGACCCGCTGCGCGCGGCCGCGTGCAAGCGCGTGATCACGCCGGTCGTCGGCGAGAACCACGGCGACCCGATTTACATGGCCGGCTTCTCGAACGACCGCCAACCGCTCGGCGTCCACGACGACATCTGGGCGCGCGGCTACGTCGTGCAGAACGCGGACAAGAAGATCGGCGTCGTGACGCTCGACGTGATCGGGTACTTCAACAACGAGGTGCGCACGATCCGCGAAGACGCGGCGCTCGCGGGCCTCGGCTTCGACGCGATCGTCGTCACCAGCACCCACAACCACGAGGGCCCGGACACGATGGGCCTGTGGGGCGAGGACGAGACCCAGAGCGGCGTCGACCTCGGCTACCTCGACTTCGTGAACGCGAAGGTCGTCGAGTGCCTGGTCGAGGCGAACGCCAACCTCGAGCCCGCGGAGATGCGCTTCGCGACGGGCAGCACGGTCGGCGCGTCGCTGGCGCCGTGGCCGGACCTCGTCGCCGACGGCCGCGTGCTCCAGCCGTACGTGATCCCGGGCAGCGCCTTCACGCCGCCGCGCGCGGAGGACGTGGTCGTGCAGGGCGACGCCGGGCCGGTGATCAACCCCGCCGTGCCGGCGCTCCAGATCCGCAGCCGCGCCTCGGGCGCGGTGCTCGCGACCGTCGCCAACTACGCGAGCCACCCCGAGGCGCTCGGCTCGGGCAATCGCCTGATCACCTCGGACTTCCCGCACTTCATGCGCGAGGCGCTCGAGGCCCGCTACGGCGGCGTCGCCATCTACCAGAGCGCCGACCTCGGCGTGCTGCAGGGCCCGCTCGACGTCGACGTGATCGACCCCGCGACGGGCGAGCCCGCGGAGCGCCGCACCTTCCGCTTCGCGCAGGTGATGGGCGAGGCGCTCGCCGAGCGCACCTCGGCCGCGCTCGAGGCGGCGCCGGGCTGGGACGCGAATCCGGCGCTCGACGCCCGCACCAGCGGCTCCTTCCTGCTCGCCGTCGAGAACCCGTTCTTCCGCATCGCGGCCGGCTTCGGCGTGTTCGGACGGCGGCAGCTCGAGCGCGACGACCAGCGACGCCCGGCGGTGTCGACCGAGGTGAACGTGCTGCGCATCGGCCCGGCGCAGATGGCGGTGACGCCCAACGAGCTCGATCCCCAGATCGGCTACGCGTACCGCGACCTCATGACCGGCGCCGAGCACCGCTGGCTGCTCGGCCTCGGCAACGACGAGGTCGGCTACCAGATGCCGGCGGAGAAGTTCAACCCGTCCTGTCACGAGTGCTTCTCCTTCGTCGTGTTCGGCGACGTCGCGGACTGCCCGATCGCGCAGGCGCTCGGTGAGGACGCCGTCGACTGCGACACGATCTTCATCAACAACCTCGGCGCGGGCGCCGACGGCGTGCTCCAGGGCGAGATGCGCGCGCTGCTCGAGGAGCTGAACGCGCCGTGAGCCGCGCCGCGGTGCGGCTCGCGGCGCTCGCGATCGCGGGCGCGCTGCTCGGCGCGGGCGCGGCGCGCGCGCACGTGCTGTTCGACCGCGCCACGCTGCGCGAGTGGACGGCGGGCGCGGGCGCCGTCGTGGTCGCCGAGCTCGAGAGCGGGCCCGCGATGTGGAGCGCGCCCGACGCCAGCGACCGCCAGGAGTACTTCCGCGTGCGCGTCGTCGAGACGCTGCACGGCGCGGTCGCGCCCGGTCCGCTCGAGTTCTTCCCGCACGCCGAGGGCTTCCCCCAGTTCCGCGCCGGCGAGCGCGCCCTGCTCTTCCTCGAGCGCACGGCGGACCACGTGGAGTTCGCGACGCTCGCGCCGCGCTTCCCGTGGTTCTCGACGCAGGGCGCCGGTCACGAGTGGACGCTCGCGCCGGGCGCGAGCGGCGACGCGATCCTCGAGATCGCGCGGCGCCTCGCGGCGTGGCGCACTACGCGTCCGTCCGATCCGCGCCAGGCGCTGCGCGACCTCGTCGTCGCGCAGCTCGCGTCGGGCGTCCCGCGCCTGCGGCGCGACGCGCTGTCCGAGCTCGTGAACGCGCGTAGCTGGCCCGGTTTCTTCGATGCCGCCACGACCGACGCGCTCGCGGCGTGGATCGACGGGCGACTGCTGCCCGCCACCGAACGGCTCGCGCTCGTGCGCGTCCTCGACGGCGCGCCCGGCTTCGACGCCGACGCGCGGCTGCGCGCCATGACGCGCGAGCCGCTCGCCGGCCGCGAGCTCGCGCAGCTCGTGCGCAGCGCGGGCACGCGCGACGACGCGCGGCTGCGCGCGTGGCTGGCGTCGCTCGCGCAGGATGCGGCGCCCGAGGTGCAGCGCGAAGCGCGCGCCGCGCTCTCGCTGCGACGTTGATCCGGTCGGCGCGGTACGCTGCGCCGAGCATGTCGCCGCCCGGCGCCTCCCCGACCGCTCCGCGTGTACGCGACGCGCTGCTCGCGCACGCCGAGCGCATCGCGGTGGTTCCGCTCACGCTGGTGGTGTCGCCGGCGGGCAGCGGCAAGTCGACGCTGCTCGACGCGTGGCAGCGCGCGCTCGCCGCGCACGGCCAGCCGACCGCGTACCTCGACCTCTCGCCGCTCCACGCGGACGCCTCGGTGCTGGTCGCGGACCTGCGCGAGCCGTGCGCCCACGCCGCGCCCGGCTTCGGCGCGGAGACGCTCGCGGCGCTCGCGCTGCCGCCCGTCGCCGACACGTGGCGATCGCTCGCGCGCGCTTGGCTGCGCGACGCCGCGAAGCTCGAGGCGCCGCTGGTGCTCTTCGTGGACAACTTCCACGAGCTCCCGCACGAAGCGAGCGGCGCGCGCTGGCTGGACGAGGTGATCCGCGCGTCCAGTGGACGCTGCGCCGTCGTGGTATCGACCCGCGGCAGCGTGCCCGGCTGCGCGGCGCGCCTGCGCGCCGACGGCGCCGTCCTCGATGTGGGCGCGCAGGATCTCTCGCTCCGCTTCGACGAGGTGCGCGACGTGCTCGCGGCGCACGGCGCGGGCGCCGACGCCGAGGTGACGGCGCGCGTGCTGGCGCGCACGGGAGGCTGGGCGACGGGCGTGCAGCTCGCGGCGCGTCGCCTCGCGCAGGTCGAGCCCGCAGCGCGCGCCGCGTTCGCGCTGCGGCTCGCGCGCGAGCCCGACCTCTTCGGCTTCGTCGCGAACGAGGTGCTGCGCGACGAGCCCGCGGAGGCGCTCGCCGTGCTCGACGCGGTCGCGCTGCTCGGCCGCTGCGCGCCCGCCGACGCCGCCGAGCTGCTCGGCGATCCGCGCGCGGGCGGCTGGATCGGGCGCGCCGTCGAGCGCGGCCTGCTGCTCTCCGACGGCGACGAGGTCTGGGTGCACCAGCTCTGGCGCGACCTCCTGAACGAGCGCGCCGCGCAGCGCGAGCCGCCGGCCGCGCGCGCCGCGACGCTCCAGCGCGC
>QEVM01000013.1 GCA_003576805.1 Pseudomonadota bacterium
GGCACGCCGAGCAGCGCGCCGCGCACCCACTCGCCGAGCGTCCAGAGCGCGGCGAACGCGAGCGGCGCGAGCACGGCGGGGCGCAGCGCGGCGTACGCCGCGCCCGCCGCGGCGGGCACCAGCGCGAGCGCGCCGATGACGAGCGCGCTGAACGCCCACGCCGGCGCGGTCGCGACGCCGTACTCGACCGCGAGCGCGTGGACGAGCCAGCGGCACAGCCACAGCCCGAACGCCGCGCTGTACAGCCAGGCGCAGGCGAACGCGCGGCGCGGCGTCGCGGCGTCGAGCAGCCACGCGAGCGGCGCCAGCATCACGAGCCCGAGCGCCGAAACGCCGTACGGCGGATACGCGAGCGCGGTCGCGACGGCGCCGGCGCCGATCGCGAGCGCCGCATCGCGGCGCGCGGCGCTCATCGCGCGCACCGCACGCGGCGCAGCGCGCCGAGCGCGAGCGCCGACACGAGCGCGAGCGCCGCGGCGTGCGGCTCGGGCACGCGGATCGCGGCGGCCGCGACGCCCCAGACGTCGGTCGCCGCGACGAACTCCTGGAACGTCCAGAACGTGCGCGCGTCGGCCGGGTCGACCACCGTCGCGCTGTAGTCGCCCCAGCGGTTGCGCCCGCCGCGCACGCGCTCGTAGTCGGCGAGCCCTTCGCGCACGAGCAGCAGCGGGCCGAACTCGATCGCTTCGCCGACGCGCTCGCCGACCGCGGCGAAGGCGCTCGCGAACGTGCTCGCGCTCGAGCCGCTCATCCCGACGACGACCTGCTCGTGCTCGTTCACCGCGATCGACGGAAAGAAGAGGTGCAGCTCGGGATCGCTGAGGACGCCTTCCTGGCGGAGCGCGCCGGTCGCGGCGTCGAGCTCGAGCCAGCGCACGGCGGCGCGCGCGCCGAGCGCGACGCCCTGCACCGCCCACAGCGATCCGCCGCGCCGCACGACGCTCGCGGTGGAGCGCAGGTCGCCGAAGCTCGTCTCGAGCGCCGCCTTGGGTCCCGGCTGCGCGGCGCGCGGCGGCGGCTCGTACGCGTCGACGGCGATCGTCGCGAGCGGCGACACGCTCGGCGCGTCGATCGTGCCGGCGACGTGCGCGATCGAGATCGCGCCGGGGGTGGCCGCGACGCCGGACACGAGCGGCAACGGCAGCCCGCCGCCGTCGAGCGCGACGACCGGCTGCGGCACGGGGCCGACCGCCGACGGCGCGAGGAGCTGGAAGATCGTGCCGCCCGCGACCGACGGCGCGGGCCCGACGAGGTCGAGCTTCGGCACCACCAGCACGTCCACCGCGGCGACCTGGTCGTCGTCGGCGAACGCGTACATCGGCACCGCGACGTAGACGCCCTCGTCGTCCACGCCGAGCATCGGGAAGTCGGCCCACGTCTGGTCGCTGGCGTCGGCATCGATCGCGAAGCCGGTCCAACCCCCGGTCGGATCCTCGCCGTTCGAGACGGCGAGCAGGATCTGGTTGGGGAGGAACGCGGCGTTGGCGGCGGTCGCGAACCAGCGCCGCGAGCTCGCGTCGTAGAGGAGGCGCGGATCGAACGGGCCGTTCGGAGACGCGACGCCCGCCGCGGACCAGAAGTCGGCGAGGCTCGCCGACACGAGCGGCGCGCCCGACTGCTTGTCGAATACCGCCCAGCGGCCGTTCAGCATGATCGCGACGTGCGCGTCGCCGACCGCGCCCTGCACGTCGGGCGGCGTGATCGCGCCGCCGGTCGCGGCGACGAAGCCGCGCTCGACCTGCGCCGGCACGGCGTGCGCCGCGCCGGCGAGCGCGAGCAGCGCGATCGCCAGCGCGATCACCGCGGCGGCGGCGCGAGCGTGCGCGGTAACGAGCGATTGCATCGCGCCGGCCTCGACAGCGGAGGGAAGGGCAGGGTAGACCGACCGTCTCGCCGCGCACAGCCCGCGGCGCGGAGCGCGCGCCGACTCCCTACGATCGCGACATGGATCCCGACTTCCTCTACCGCTGGGCGCTGATCGGACTCGCCGCGTTCGGCGCGTTCTCGTTCGCGACGCTGTTCTTCGTGCCGGCGCCCTACGGCCGCCACCAGCGCGGCGGCTGGGGCCCGACCGTGCCGACGCGGCTCGCCTGGATTGCGCAGGAGCTGCCCGCGCCGCTCGTGTTCGCGCTCGTGTTCGCGCGCGGCGAGCACGCGGACCGGCTGGTTCCGCTGCTGCTGCTCGGCCTCTGGCAGCTCCACTACCTGCAGCGCACGTTCGTCTTCCCGCTCTTGATGCGCGTCGGCGCCAAGCGCACGCCGCTCGTGACCGCGCTGCTCGCGTTCGTCTTCAACTGCGTGAACGGCGCCGCCAACGCCTACGCGATCACGCACGGCGCGCTGCGCCACACCGAGGCCTGGCTCGCGGATCCGCGCTTCGCGATCGGCGCCCTGCTCTTCCTCGGCGGCTGGGCGCTGAATCTGCATTCCGACGCGATCCTGCGTCGCCTGCGCGCGCCCGGCGAAACGCGCTACGAGATCCCGCGCGGCGGCGCGTACCGCCTCGTGAGCTGCCCCAACTACCTCGGCGAGATCGTCGAGTGGTGCGGCTGGGCGCTCGCGACGTGGACCTACGCCGGCGCCGTCTTCGCCTTCTTCACCTTCGCCAACCTGTTCCCGCGCGCGCTCGCGCACCACCGCTGGTACCGCGAGCGCTTCCCGGACTACCCGCGCGAGCGCAAGGCGGTCATCCCGTTCGTCGTGTGAAACGCAGCGCGGCGAGCGCGCCGAGCGCCGCGAGCGCGCCGAGCGCGCCGTCCGGCTCGGGCACGAGCCGCCACACCTTGCCGAGCAGCGAGACGACGTAGAGCTCGCCGTCGCCGCCTTCGCTGATCGCCACGATCTGCCGGATCGTCTCGGGCGGCGAGACGTCGATCGTGCTGGTGAGCTCCTCCACGTCCGTGACGCCGCCGTCGGGCGTCCAGCGCAGCGAGATCAGGCGGCCGGAGCACCAGTCGCCGAAGAAGTAGGCGCCGCGCAGCGACGGCGACGCGCTGCCGCGGTACACCGAGCCGCCCGCGATCGCGCACGACGGACGCCCGAGCGTGTAGATGGGCAGCACCAGCGCGGAGTCGTTGCACGGGAGCTCGGAGGGATCGGGGTCGGGGTCCGAGGCGCTCTGCTTCGTGTAGCAGGCGTCGCCCTCCATCACGTCCCAGCCGAAGTTGAGGCCGGCCGGCGCGTCGCCCGGCACCGCATCGATCTCCTCGAGCGACTCCTGCCCGACGTCGCCGATGTAGAGGTCTCCCGTCTCGCGGTCGAAGCCGAAGCGGAACGGGTTGCGCAGCCCCTTCGCCCAGATCTGCCAGTCGCCGGTGCCGGGACTCGGCGTCGAGAGATCGAGGCGCAGCATCTTGCCGAAGGGGCTCGCGTCGTTCTGTGCGAGGTCGTTCGGGTCGCCGCCGCCGCCGCCGTCGCCGAGGCCGAGGTAGAGCCAGCCGTCGCGGATCGCGATCGTGCCGCCGTTGTGGTTCGTCTGCGGCTGGTCGAGCGTGAAGATCGGCGTCTCGCTCGCCTCGTTGGCGTCGTTCGACGTCGCGGGCGAGCCGCTCACCGTGAAGCGCGACACCACGCTCGACATCCCGACCGGCGACGACTCGCTGAAGCCCGTGTAGTAGACGTAGAACACGCCCGACGTCGCGTAGTCCGGCGCGAACACGAGCCCGAGCAGTCCGCCCTCGTCCACGCCCGGCGTGAAGTTGACCTGGCTCGCGATGTCGAGGAACGGCGCCGGCAGGAGCGCGCCGTCGTCCCACACGCGGATCGTGCCGCCGCGCAGCACGATGAAGACGCGGTCGTCGCCCGGCGGCCCCGTCGCGTACATGGGATAGGTGAGCTCCGCCGCGATCCGCTCCGCGCGGATCTGGGAGGCGGCGGGCGCCGGCGTGAGCGCCACGGCGGCGAGCGCGGCGGCGGCGACGAGGGCGGTCGATCGGATCACGTGAGCTCCCCGGGTGGCGGTTGCACCGCTCGCGACTCGGCGCCACGCGCGACCCGAGCGAGCGTCGCGCCGCGCGTCCGGAGGGACTAGCGCCTCCGCCCGGCTCCGTCGCGGCGACGCTGGCGCCCCGGGAGGGACTCGAACCCCCGACCCGCGGATTAGAAATCCGCTGCTCTATCCAGCTGAGCTACCGGGGCGCGGCGGCGGGAAGCTAGCAAGTGGACTCGACGGATCGGGGCCCCGGGGATCGCTCGTCACGACCTCCCGAATCTCTCGGCGGAGAGCGGGTGTGCGCCGCCCGTTGCGCGCGGGGAAGACACGATCCGGGGTAGCCTTTGTACAGTGGGAAGGGCGCTTTGTCGGAATGCGCCCGGTCGCGCAGCCGACGTTTCGGCGCGGGCGACGGAACCGGCAAATCCCATTGTAGAACTGCACGCTGCAAGCGACCCGCAACGCGCTCCCCGTGTTCCGCTCGCAGGCACGCCACTTGCTTTTGCTAGCAGCGCGGGATCTTCGAGACAGCGGACACGGCGACGCCGTGCACACGCGGTGCTCGGGCTCCTCCCTCGAAATTGCTTTCTCGCGTTCTCCGGCCGCCGGGTCGTGAACGCGAACGACGAGTCTCGGTGCGCTGCAACGCATCGCACCGCGGCGGGCCTCCAGTGAGGCCAGGGTGCTCCGTCCTATGCCCCCCAGGACGGAGCACCTTCTCGCCGCCGTCCGTCGTCCCACACCGGAACGCAAGCACGAAACCGCCGAATCGCTCGCGCGATCCGGCGGCTGTGTCGGCGCTCGGCGGCGTTCGCCTATAAGTCGGTGCGCGCGACGCGCTGGGCGCCGCGCACGCTGTGCGGCGCCCGCGGCTGCACGAGCGAAGCGTGCGCGACGCGGAACGCGCGCGCGGCGAGCGGCGTGTCGTCGTGTACGTGCAGGCTCGCGAACACCTGCTCGAGCGCCTCCCAGATCTTGGCTTGCGCCTCGGGTTCCGGGAGATGGCGGAAGACGTACGCCATCCGCACGAAGTAACGGTCGTACAACTGATCGAATGCTTCGCGATCGCCGGCTGCAGCGCGCTTGGCCAGGTCGGCCTCTTCCAGTGCAATCCGGCGCAACGTCTCTGCGGAGTCCACATCGCTACGGGCCATGCTCACCCTCCACTTGCTCCGCACCCATGACCACGGCAACTCATGAGCAAGTCGCATGCCAGGGCGCGACACGCCGCGGCGGCTCGCTGTCGCGCGGCTCGCCGGCCGTTTGCGACGGGGCCGGGGAGCGCCTAGCTTGCTCCCCCTCGCGGTGGGCGTAGCTCAGGTGGTTAGAGCGCCAGGTTGTGGCCCTGGAGGTCGGGGGTTCAAGTCCCCTCGCTCACCCCATCGACCTCTCGAAAATCTCGAAACTTTCTCCGCTCGGTGGAAGATCGCTCTCGGCACCTGCCGGCGGGCCGCCACTCGTCCGAGCGGGAAGGTTCCCCGTCCGCACGGTCGGATCCGGCCCGCTCGGACGCGGCGCAGCCCGCCACAGTCCGCGTCCCGCGCCAAGCGCCGAGTGAGGCGTCACACGATCGGGTAGCCGACGTGCGCGCCGGGAACGGCCGTTCCCATTTCGCGGCAACACCATTCCGCGATCGCGCGCCGTCGCCGCAGCGTCGCGCCGCCGCCGACGCTGCAACAGCGCGCTCCCACTCGCTTCTTTGTGTCCGCGCGGCGCCGCCGTGCCGCGGCGCGCGAATTGCGTGTGGGCGCCGCCGGGAAGGGGAGCGCCCGCGCGCCCCCGGCTCGCGCCGTTCGAGCGGCCGCTGCGAGGAACGCAGGCGGCCGGCCCGGCGCAACCCGGATCGGAGGAATCCATGCTTCGTGCGCGTCGGTCGACGGTGGTCGGACTCTGCTTCGCTCTCGGCATCGCTCTCGTGTGCGGCGGCGCGGACGGCGCGCGCGCGTCGCTCGTCCTCACGAGCGGCCTCGGGACGACCCACGCCGGCAACCTCGTCGTGAACGGAAGCTTCGAGACGGGCGCGCCCGCGAGCGGGACTGCGAACCAGCTCTACTGGGCGACCGGCACGTCGCTGACGCCGTTCGGGGTCCCGCCCGGCTGGAGCAGCTCCGGCGCCGCGACGTCGTACGCGTCGTGGGGCAACGACGGCACGCCGGCGATCGTCGGCAGCGACGTCTTTCCCGACGGCAACGCGGGCATGTACTTCGGCAACGGCGCGCCTGTGCTGGTGAGCCAGCCGCCGACGTTCCATGCGAACGGCGCAGTGACGTTCCCGTCGCCGCCGTCCTTCACGCAGTTCTTCGCGACCGCGCCCGTCGTGCTCTCCCAGACGATCAACACGCCGGCGAGCCCGGCGCCGTCCTACTCGCTCTCGTTCTGGGTGTCGGGCGAGGGCGCCGTCAGCGGCCAGCAGCTCGACGAGCGCGGCATCTTCGGGCTCCAGATCACGAACGTGCTGCCCGGCGATCCGATCCAGTTCCTGACCGTGCCGAACGGCGTCAACAACGGCTTCGGCACGTCGCACCTCTACGAGTTCACGTTCACGCCCTTGAACCCCCTGCTCCCCGTCGACGTCGCCTTCATCAACTGGGGCCACTTCGATCTGAGTCCGCACGGCGGCTTCGCCTTCACGACCGAGCTGGTGCTCGACGACGTGATCGTGAACGCGGTCCCCGAGCCGGGCACGCTGGCGCTGGTCGCGATCGGGCTGTGCGCGATCGCTTCGGCTGGCCAGCGTCGTCCGGCGCGCGAGTGAGGCGCCCCTACTTGGAGAGTACGAAGAACGCGACAGAGACGATGCGTTCCGACAATAGTGGCGAGCCGTGATGCAAAAGCCGCAACCCGCTGCTATCGCGAAGCCACGACGCGAGTCGCTCGAGGTCGTAACGGCGGAAACGCGCGAACGTGCGTCCAGAGCTTTCGTCGACGTGGCGGATCAGATGACAGCCGGGAACGCTCGATCCGGTTTCGATGTCGACCGTCGATCTGACGCGTTCGGCGTACGTCGCGAGGACGTCGGCCGCAGCAACGTCCAACTGACCTGCCAAGCCGGCGGCGAGGAATCGCTTCTCGATCGGAGGATACTTGTCCGGTCTCATCCGGGGATCTGTGTCGATGGACCAGGCATTCCCCTTCACGGCCGCATCGACCAGGATCGAGTCGCCCGGCCGCAAGCCGGCTGCTAGCTCAAGGAAAAACTCTGCTTCCGTCGCTTCGAGGTTGCCGAGGGTGCCACCCATCAACGTAAAGATGAGGCGGGTCGAACGATCGCTCGGTCTCCGGCAGACGCGGAGAATCTCCTGGAGATCGCGCTCGAAGTCCATGCGCAACGCAACGTCCACGGTGGTCGTTTGACTCATGCGCTGCATCGCGCAGCCCAGCAGGAACGTGTTGCTGTCGACGAGCACGCAACTGAGCGGATCGCTCGCCCCCCGCTGTAGCTCGCGACCTATGGCCTCCTCGACGATTCCGTCGCCGCAGCCCAGAACCACGAGCTTCGCGTGCGGGAGCGCGTGCAACGTTCGCAGCGCCAGCAGCAGATCTCTCACCAGCTCCGATGATGTCGCGAGCCAAGGAGCACGGTACGCCGGGTTCGCGATCAGCTCGAGCCAGGCGTCGGCTGCCTCGCGTGTGCCGTAGAGCGTCCGGTGGGTCACGATGCCGTATGCCCGGTTGCCACGACGGCGGTAGGACACAACAGTGATCTCACGCCGCAAGGTGTAGCGAAGCGAGCTATCTCGTGTCGCCTCGATTCACCACCGGCGCGGCGACCGACGCCGCGACGATCGGGATGTCCGCGTCCGCCAGCGCGGGCAGGCGCGGCTTGCGGGCGAGCGCGGCCTCGATCCAGGGCGCGAGCTCGCGCGCCTTCTTCTCCTCGCGCTCGGCCGCGGCGGCGGCGAACTCCGGGAGCACCTCGGCGGCGAAGAGCTCGAGCGACTCGCAGATCTCGGCGTGGCGGTTGTTGCCGGCCTGCTGCAGAAAGATGGTCTGGTCGACGCCGGCCGCCTCGAAGGCGCGGACGTGCGCGCGCAGGTCGTCGGGCGTGCCGATGCCGGGCGCGTGCTTCGAGACGCCGTGCACCGCGCTCGCGACCTCACGCTCGGCGCGCTCGCGCTGGAAGCTCTCCCACAGCCGCGAGCGGCCCGGCACGGAGTCGCGCGCGACCAGCGCGGCGAGCGCGAAGCCGAAGAACTCGAAGCCCTCCTGGCCGCGCCGCACCGCCTCGGCGCGGTCGCGGTGGAGCGAGAACGCCGACACCATCGCGATGTTGGCGTTGACGGCGTGCCCGAGCGGCACGCAGGCGTCGCTGCGGATGGTGTCGTAGTAGATGCGGCTCCAGTTGCGCGCCTCGGCGGGGTCGACGAACGAGAAGGCGAGCGCGCCGACGCCGCGGCTCGCGGCGACGCGGATCGTGTCGCGGTTGGTGCAGGCCATCCACATCGGCGGGTGCGGCTTCTGCAGCGGCTTGGGCAGCACGTTGCGGCAGGGCATCGAGAAGCTCGTTCCCTCGTAGCCGGGATAGGGCTCCATCACCATCATGTTCGCGATCTGCTCGGCGGCCTCGAGCGACCACGCGCGCTTGGCGCGCGCGGGCACGCCGAAGCCGTGCAGCTCGAGGCGCGTCGCGCCTTCGCCGATGCCGAAGTCGACGCGGCCGTTCGAGACGAGGTCGAGCGTCGCGAGGCACTCGGCGGTGCGCGCCGGGTGGCTGTAGCGCGCGATCACCTGCCGGATGCCGTGGCCGAGGCGGATGCGCTCGGTCCGCGCCGCCGCGGCCGCGAGGAACACCTCGGGCGCCGAGCAGTGCGAGTACTCCTCGAGGAAGTGGTGCTCGACGGCCCACGCGGAGTCGATGCCGAGGCGGTCCGCGAGCTCGACCTGCGCGAGCGCCTCTTGGAACAGGCGGTGCTCGGCGCCGTCGTTCCAGGGGCGCGGGAGCTGGAGTTCGTAGAAGACGCCGAATCGCACGCGCGCCCGCTCTCAGGCGCTGCTGCGCCGGACGCAGCGGCCGTTCACGCGATCTTCCAGCACATCGGCGCGCGCTTGATGCCGCCGACGAAGCTCGAGCGCGCGCGCTCGACCGGCCCGGCGAGCTCCGCGTGCACGAGGCGCCGGCGCAGCGCCGAGAACGCCGCGCGCAGCTCCAGGCGCGCGAGGTGCGCGCCGAGGCAGACGTGCTCGCCGACGCCGAACGCGACGTGGTGGTTCGGGTCGCGGTCGATGCGGAACACGTCGGGATCTTCGAACACCTCTTCGTCGCGGTTCGCGGACGCGTAGAAGAGGCAGGCGCTCTCGCCGGCGCGGATGGTCTTGTCGCGCAGCCGGTAGTCCTCGGTCGCGGTGCGGCAGAACTGGATCACCGGCGTGATCCAGCGCACGATCTCCTCGACGGCGGGATCGACCAGCGCCGCGTTGCGGCGCAGCTTCTCCCACTCTCCCGGATGCTCGAGGAACGCGATCATGCCGCCCGTCATCGCGTTGCGCGTGGTCTCGTTGCCGGCGACGACCAGCAAGAGGTAGTACGAGAGCAGCTCGATCGGCGGCAGGCGCTGGCCGTCGATGGCGCCGCCCACGACGGCGCTCACGATGTCGTCCTGCGGCCGCGCGGAGCGATCGCGCGACATCGCGTCGAAGTACTGGAACAGCTCGATCCGCGTGCGCTCCATGGTCGCCTCGGCGGAGCCGTCGACCTGGAACTCGGGATCCTCGGGCGCGATGATCTGGTTGGTCCAGCGGAACAGCAGATCGCGGTCGCTCTCGGGGACGCCGAGCATCTCCGCGATCACCGCGATCGTGATCGGCGCGGAGACGTCGCGCACGAAGTCGCCCTCGCCGCGCGCCGCCGCCGCGTCGAGCACCTGCTCGGTCAGGCGCTCGACCTTCGCCGCCCAGCCCTGCACGGCGCGCGGCGTGAAGCGCTTCGACGCGACGTTGCGGTACTTGCCGTGGTCCGGCGGGTCCATGTTCAGCAGGTGCCGGCTCGAGTTCTCGGGCGGCGGCGGCACCTTGTTGCTGAAGACGGCGAGCCGCGGCGCGTTCAGGAAGCGCTGCGGCTGCTTCGAGAGCTCGATCACGTCCGCGTGCTTGGTGATCGCCCAGAAGCCGTCGTAGTCCGGGTGCTCGACCCAGTGCACGGGGTCGTTCCGGCGCAGCCACTTCCACTCCGCGAACGGATAGCCGTTGCGCTCGTAGTGCTCGGCGCTGATGACGTCCAGCTTCGCGGGATCGATCCCGGCTGCGCCGGAACGGCTCGTGCTCGTGCTCGCCTGGCTCATGCGCGACTCCTGTGGGCGTCGCGCAAGGCTACCTCGGAGCGATCGTCTCCGCCGACGAGCGCGCGCCCGTCGCAGCCGGCGCCGACGGTCCGGAAGAGACCGCGGGCGGATTCTGGATCACGATCTCGACGCGCCGGTTCTGCTGCCGGCCCGCGCCGGTCTCGTTGCTCGCGACCGGCAGCGTCTCGCCGAAGCCGACCGCCTCGATGCGCCCTGTCTCGACGCCGAGCGAGAGCAGCCGGTCGGCGACGGACTCGGCGCGCCGCCGCGAGAGATCCTCGTTGTACGAGTGGCTGCCCGTCGAGTCGGTGTGGCCCTCGATCCGCACCGGGCGGTCGGGCTCGCTGCGCAGGAAGTCTGCGACGCGCGCGAGTGTCGCCTGCGCGCCGGGCTTCAGCGTGGCGCGGTCGACGTCGAACAGGATGTCGGGCAGCGTCACGACGAGCCCGCGCTCGGTCTGGCGCGCGTCGAGCTCCTGGCGCAGCCGCTCGACCTCGCGCGTGCGCGCGTCGAGCAGGACCTCGGAGCGCTGCTCCGCCAGCTCGTTCACGCGCTCGCGCTCGCGCTGCGCGCCGGCCTCGACGCGCGCGATCTGCACGCGCCGGTCGGCGAGCGTGGCGAGGTGCGTGACGTGGCTCTCGTCCTCGTCGTCGCGCCACGCCTCTTCGGCGCGCTCGAGCGTCGCCTGCGCCTCCTGGAAGGGCAGGGGCGCGGAGCGGTCGACGCCGGCCGCGCGCGCCTGCTCGAGCGAGCCGCGCGCCGACTCGAGCGCCGGGTTCGGCGTGCTCGCGCAGCCGGTGAAGAAGATCCCGAGAGCGGTCCAGTACAAGAGCTTGCGCGAACGCATGTCGGTTCCTTTCGATGCCGTCACGGGATCACGCGCTCGCTGGCGCGGTCCGTCTCGTCGCGGAGGTCGCGGATGGTCTGCTGCATCGCCTCGCTGCTCTTGCGCGCGGCCTCGCTGCGCGCGACCGCCGCGGCGAGCTGCGCCTCGACGAGCGCCTCGTCCGCCAGCTCGCGCGCGGTGGTGTAGTTCTCGTCGCGCAGCTCGCGCCGCGCGCGTTCGAGCTTGTCGCGCGCGGTGTTCCACTCGGGTGTCGCCAGCGTCTGCGCCTGCGCCGTCTCGGCGTCGCGCAACGCAGCCTCGGCCGCCGCGATCTGCGAACGCGGCGGCGGCGTGCTGGCGCACGCAAGACAGGTCGCGAGCGCGAGCGCGCCCGCAAACGTCGGAATTCGCATGATTCGCCTCCCTTGCGGAGGAGCAATGCAGCAGCCATGCCAGTGCGGCGTCGCGCGTGCAGCGCACGCGAGCGCTCGCGGCTCGCCCGAATTTCTACAAGCGAGTGTTCAGGCTGCGGGAGTGATTTCGACGGGGATGCCGTTCAGCACGGCGTTGCCCGACAGCGGGTCGAGCAGCGTCTCGTCGGCGAGCAGGTTGGAGTTGACGCCGGGGCGCTGCGCGGCGAAGGCGAGCTGCGCGCCCGGGGCGTCGTGGCCGAAGCCGTGCGGCAGGCTCACCACGCCGCGCGCCATCGTGTCGGTGATCTCGACGGGCGCCTCGACGGCGCCGACGCGCGAGCGCACGCGCGCGCGGTCGCCCGGCGCGAGCCCGAGCGACGCGGCGTCGTCCGGGTGCACGAGCAGCGTGCAGCGCTCCTTGCCCTTCGCGAGCGGCGGCAGGTTGTGGAACCACGAGTTGTTGGAGCGCAGATGGCGCCGCCCGATCAGCACGAAGCCTCCGCCGTGCGCGTCGATGCGCGCGCGCAGCCGCGCGACGTCCGCGACGAGCAGCTCGGGCGCGAGCTCGATCGCGCCGCTCGCGGTCGCGAGCATGGCCGGCAGGCGCGCTGAGAGCGGGCCGAGATCGACGCCGTGCTCCGCCGCCTGCAGCTTCGCGAGCGAGAGACCGGGCGCCGCGTCGTCGAAGCGGTCGCCGTACGGACCCGCGCGCAGCAGCAGGTCGAGCAGGCGCTCCGGCCCCGGCTCGCCGCCGAGCTTCGCGCGCGCGGCGGGCTCGTCGACGCCGGGACACGCGCGCAGCGCGTTCGCGAGCAGACCGGAGAAGAGCATCTCGTCGAGCTGCTCCGGCTTCGCGCCGTTCACGCGCGCGCCGATCTCCAGCATCAGCTCCCAGCCGTGCCTGGCGTCCGCCGGCCTCGGCAGCGCGGCGGGCGACCACTTCGCGTGGTTCCGCACCGAGAAGCCGTGGAAGACCATGTCGTAGTTGGTGCGCTCGAGCGGCGTCGTGGTCGGGAGGATCACGTCGGCGAGCCGCGTCGTCTCGTTGCGGTACAGGTCGATCGACACCACGAAGTCGAGGTTCTCGATCGCCTTGGCGAGTCGCGCGGCGTTCGGCGTCGAGAGCACGGGGTTGCCGGCGACCGTGACGAGCGCGCGCACGCGCGCGTCGCCCGCCGAGTCGATCTCCTCCGCCAGCGCCGCCACGGGCAGCTCGCCGCCGAACTCGGGCAGGCCGCGCACGCGGCTGCGCCAGCGCGCGTACGGCACGCGCGCGGGCTTGCGAGGGCGATCGTCGGCCGGCGCGTGCGCGGGCCGCGGAAAGAGCGCCCCGCCCGGGCGGTCGAGGTTGCCCGTCAGGACGTTCACGACGTCGACCAGCCAGCTCGCGAGCGTCCCGAACTCCTGCGTGCAGGTGCCGATGCGGCCGTAGCAGGCGGCGCGCTCGGCGGCGGCGAAGTCGCGCGCGAGGCGCCGCACGCGCGCTGCGCCGACGCCGCTCGCCGCCGCGGTGCGCTCGGGCGCGAACTCGCGCGCGAGCGCCTCGACCTGCGCGACGCCGTTCGTGATCGCCTCGAGCGCGCGCAGCCGCACGAGCTTCTCCTCGAAGAGCACGTGCACCAGCGAGAACAGGAAGAGCGCGTCGGCGCCGGGCCGGATGAAGAGGTGCTCGTCCGCGATCGCTGCCGTCTCGGTGCGGCGCGGATCGACGACGACGAGCCGCCCGCCGCGCGCGCGCAGCGCGGCGAGCCGGCCCGGGAAGTCGGGCGCGGTCATCAGGCTGCCGTTCGACGCCAGCGGATTCGCGCCGAGCACGAGCAGGAAGTCGGTGTGGTCGATGTCGGCGACCGGCACGGCGAGCGGCGCGCCGAACAGCAGCGCCGAGCTCACCATCTTGGGGAGCTGGTCGACGCTCGTCGCCGAGAAGCGCCACTTGGTGCCGAGCGCGCGCAGCAGGACGGGCAGGTAGAAGGTCGCGGCGTAGTCGTGCGCGTTGGGATTGCCGAGATAGGTGGCGATCGCGTCGGGCCCGTGCGCCTCGCGGATCGCGGCGAGGCGGGTCGCGACGAGCGAGAGCGCCTCCTCCCACGAGGCCTCGCGGAACTCCGATCCTTCGCGGATCAGCGGCCAGCGCAGGCGGTCGGGGTCGTCCTGGAGCGCCTTCAGGCCGTACGCCTTCGGGCACAGGTAGCCGCGCGAGAGGGCGTCGTCCGGATCGCCGCGCACGGTGCAAACGTGCGAGCCCGCGATCTCCACGCCGACACCGCAATGTGCCTCGCACAGCGAGCAGCTTCGGTACACGACGCGGGCGGAGCGGGGCTCGATCGGCAGCGCGGCCATCGCGGGGTCCTCCGTCCGGAAGAGCCTACCGCGGCGCGCGACGCAACGGTCGGAAGGATGCGAGCGCCTACTCGCCCATGCCCGAGCTGCCGAAGCCGGTGCCGAACCCCGAGCTGCTGCCGCTGTTGCTCCGGCTGCGCGACGACGAGCCGAAGCTGCTGTTCGAGCGCGACGAGCCGCGCGTGCTCTGGGTGCTCGCGTCGTCGCGACCGCCGCGGCGGCGGCTCGACAGCCCGCTGCGCCGCGATCCGAGTCCGCTGCGCCGGAAGCTCTGCATGCCGGCCCGACCGCCGCCGCGCCCGAACGCGTTGCCCGCTCCGATCATCACGCGCACCGGCTTGCCGGGCACGAAGTCGGGCGGATCGCCCGGGCGCCGGTACTTCCGCCAGTTGGCGTCCTCGTTGAGCTTCTGCACGTAGCGTTCGAGCTCGGCGTCGCTCATGCCGTCGAGCGATCCGACGCCGCGCCGATCGGACGCGAGAGCCAGCTCGGGCAGCGCGAGCAGCGCGATCAGCCCGATCGCCGCGCCGCGCCGCGCGGTGCGGAGCGCGATCTGCGAGAACGAGGAGGAGTGCGTGTGCGAGAGCGCGGCGCGCATCGTGGCTTCCACTTTAGCAGGAACCCGCCGGAGCCGGCGCGGTTGCAGGCGCCTGCGCATGACGCCGCCAGAGCCAGGCGAGCAGCAACAAGCCGGGGATCGCGAGCGCCGTCGTGATCACGAAGAAGGGCGTCCACGGAACGCGGTCCGCGAGCCAGCCGGAGCCCGACGAGAGCACCGTGCGTCCCACCGCCATCAGCGAGGTGAGCAGCGCGTACTGCGTCGCGCTCATGCCGGTGCGGCACAGGCTCGAGAGGTACGCGACGAAGGCCGATGCGGCGAGCCCGCCGGTGAAGCCGTCGGCGCCGATCGCGACGGCGAGCATGCGCAGGTCGGCGCCGATCTGCGCCTGCGCCGCGAACAGCAGGTTGGTCACGGCCTGCAGCACGCCGCCGATCAGCAGCGCGCGCCACAGTCCGACCCACGCCACGAAGATGCCGCCCGCGAGCACGCCCGCGACGTTGGCGACGACGCCGAACACCTTCGT
The DNA here is from genome assembly GCA_003576805.1 of Pseudomonadota bacterium. Classification (GTDB taxonomy): domain Bacteria; phylum Myxococcota_A; class UBA9160; order UBA9160; family PR03; genus PR03. The sequence continues at coordinate 14,874 of QEVM01000013.1, forward strand.
CACGCTCGCGATCTCGACGCCGCTGAAGCCGAGCTCGACGTAGAACGGATTGGCCATCGAGCCGGCCACGGCGTCGCCGAACTTGTAGAGGAGCGCGAACGCGACGATGCCCGCCGCGTGCGGGCGCCCGAGCAGATCGCGCAGCGGCTCGAGCACCGCGTCGGCGAAGCGGATCGGCTCCGCGCGGCGTTCCTCGGGCGGCGGCGGCGCGATCGCGACGGCGAGCGCGCCGACGCCGACGCAGGCCGCGAGCGCCGCGAACACCACCGGCCACGCGACCACGTCCGAGAGCGCCATCGCGCCCGCGCCCGCGACGAGCAGGCCGCCGCGGTAGCCGGTCTGGGTCGCGGCGGCGCCCGCGCCCTGCTCGTCCTCGCGCAGCACTTCGATGCGATACGCGTCGATCGCGATGTCCTGCGTCGCGGAGCAGAACGCGACCGCGAGCGCGAGCGCCGCCGTCGCGAACGGCGCCTGCGCGGGATCCGCCGCGCCGAGCGCGAGGATCGCGGCGGCGAGCGCCGCCTGCGAGACGAGCGTCCACGCGCGCCGCTTGCCGAGGCGCGCGCCGAGCCACGGCACGCGCACCGCGTCGAGCGCCGGCGCCCACACGAACTTGAGCGCGTAGGGCAGGCCGACCAGCGCGAACAGCCCGATCGACGTCTTGTCCACGCCGCGCTTCGCGAGCCAGTACGAGAGCGTGGAGGTGGTGAGCAGCAGCGGCAGCCCGCTCGCGAAGCCCATCCCGAGGATCGCGAGCATGCGGCGGTCCGCGTACACCGCGAGCGCATCGCGGAGGGATCGGCGCGGCGCGCGTTGCTCCACGTCGGGTTTGTCGGCGACGCGTGCCGTCGGGTCAAGGCCAGCGGTTATCATGCGCGCATGCCGCCCGCGCTCCATCTCGGCCCGCTCCCGCTCGGCACGCGCCCGCGCGTCGCGGTGCCCTTCACCGACTCCGCGCTGCGCGCCGACGTCGTGGATCTCGGCTCGCGCGGGCTCGACGTGGCCGAGCTGCGCGTCGATCTCTTCGGCGCCTGCGAGACGGACGCGGCGCTCGCCGTGCTGCCGGTCTTCTCGGGCGTGCCGAAGCTCGCGACGATCCGCCACGCGGACGAGGGCGGCGGCTGGAAGGGCTCCGAAGCCGAGCGGGCGGCGCTCTACCGCGCGCTGCTCCCGCACGTGGACGCGATCGACGTCGAGGTGCGCAGCGAGATCGCGCGCGACGTCGTCGGTGCCGCGCGCCGCGCCGGCAAGCTCGCGATCGCCTCGTTCCACGACTTCGGCGGTACGCCGGCGCCGCGCGCGCTCGAGGAGGTGGTCGAGCGCGGCCGCGCGCTCGGCGCCGACGTCGTCAAGATCGCCGCCGCCGTCGCGGGCGACCGCGACCTGCGCACGCTCGCGCGCCTGCTGCTGGCGCACGAGGACGTGGGGCTCGTCGTGATCGGGATGGGCGAGCGCGGCATCGCGTCGCGCGTGCTCTTCCCGGCGCTCGGCTCGCTGCTCACCTACGCCGCGGCCGGCACGCAGACGGCGCCCGGCCAGCTTCCGCTCGACGAGCTGGTCGCGCTGCTGCGCCGCCTCGGAACGCTGGCGTAGCCCTAGCCCTTCTCTTCCGCGCCGACGCCGCCCATGAAGTCGGCGCCGCGCGCGGCGGGCGGCGCCGCGACCTCGACGATGCGCTCGGGCACGTCGTCGTACTCGAGGCGCAGCGCGCGCGTCGTGATCGCGTGCATCTCGTAGAGCGCCGTGATGTAGGTGAGCTCGAGGATCTCCTCGTCGGAGAGGTGCGCGCGCAGCCGCTCGAAGGTCGCGTCCTGCACGCGGCCGTTCTGGAGCACCAGCTCGTCGACGTAGGCGAGCACCGCGCGCTCGACCGGCTCGAAGACGTCGGCGCCCGGCCAGCTCGGGATCGCGCGGATCTTGTCCTCGGAGAGGCCGACGTGGCGCGACGCCTTGCAGTGCTGGGAGAACACGAACTGGCTCTCGCGCAGGAAGCCGGCGCGCGTCTGGCCGAGCTCGCGCAGCTTGGGATCGAGCTTGCGGCGCGGGCTGCGGTAGAAGGCGAAGCCGGCGACGGCGTGGCGGAAGCAGTCGGGCACGAGCGCGAACACCGTCCACCAGTCGCCCGGCGTGCCGGTCGCCGTGCCGGGCTCGGCGACGGGGCAGCGACCGCCGAACAGCATGTCGTACACGGTCTGGACGTCGGCGGGCGCTTCGGCGCGCGGCACCTGGCGCAGGCGGGGCATCGCGTTCTCCTCGTCGCAAGCGGAGCGCGAAGCCTATGCGTCTCGGAAGCCGGCGGCTACGCCGGCGCCGGCGCGAGCGGAAGTCGCACGGAGAACACCGAGCCGACGCCGAGCGCGCTCTCGACCTCGATCGTGCCGCCGTGCGCGCGCGCGATCTCGCGCGCCAGCGCGAGCCCGAGTCCCATGCCCTCGGTCTCGGCCTCGCTCGACGCCGAGCCGCGCGCGTAGCGCGAGAAGATGATCTGGCGGTCCGACTCGGTCATGCCCGGGCCGGTGTCGCGCACGCGCACGATCACCTCGTCGATCGCCGGCCGCGCGGTGAGGTCGACGCGGCCGCCTTCGGGCGTGTACTGGAGCGCGTTGTGCAGCAGGTTCGCGAAGAGCTGGTGCAGCCAGCTCGGATCGCCGCGCACCGCGCCCTTCGAGCTCGCCTCGACCGTCAGCTCGATGTTGCGCTCCTCGGCGAGCGCCACGAAGAAATCCGCGACGTCCTCGAGCAGCGGGTCGATCTCGACGCGCACGCTGTGCGCCGCGTCGAGGCCGCCCTCCGACTGCGCGAGGCGCAGCATCGCGTTGACGGTGTCCGAGAGGCGGTCCACCTGGAGCAGCAGGTCGGCCAGCACGACGCGGTACTCCGCGGGCGCGCGGTCCTTCGCGAGCGTCACGTCGATCTGGCTGTGCATCGCGGTGAGCGGCGTGCGGAGCTGGTGGGCCGCGTCGGCGGAGAAGTGGCGCACGCGCGCCACGCCTTCGCGGATGCGCGCCAGCATGTCGTTCAGCGTGTGCGCCAGCTCGTCGAGCTCGTCGCCCGAGCCGGTCGTCGGGATCTGCTCGTCGAGCTGTCGCGTCGAGATGCGGCGCGCGGTGCGGGTGATCGCGGAGATCGGGCGCAGGCTGCCGCGCGAGAGCAGGAAGCCGACGCCCGCGGTGAGCAGCACCAGCACGGGCAGCGCGCTCATGAAGGCGTCGCGGATGCCGGCGGCGCTGCGCGCGAACGGGCGCGAGTAGATCATGAGCTGCACGACGCCGTGCGCGCCGCGCCCGGCGAGCACGAAGTACGGATAGCCCCAGCCGACGTCGACCTCGCGCGGCGCGGGGTCGGTCTTGCCGAGCACGACTTGCGCCGGCAGCGGGATCGCGGTCATCGACGCGGCGCCCACGCTGGTCGCGGGACGCCCGTCGGTGTGGAAGAACTGCACGCCGACGCGCAGCTCCGGGTCGGCGCCCTGCGCCTGGCGCTCGGCGAACTCGCGCCACTCCTCGACGGCGCCCGGGTGCGCGTCGATGTAGGCGAGCAGCTGCGCGAGCTGCAGCTCCATCAGGAGCCCCGCGTCCTTGCGGATGCGCTGCTCGGCTCGGGTGTACACGAAGGCGGAGAAGGCCGAGGTCGTGACCAGCATCACGACCACGTACCGGAGCGTCCACTTCGCTCCGATCGACAAGGTCTTACGCAACGATGCTCTCGCTCGCTCTCTCCGGCTGGCTGGCCTTCTCGTCGCGTTCCTCGAGGATGTACCCGGCGCCCTTCACCGTGTGGATCAGCTTGGTGGTCTGGCCGTGGTCGATCTTCTTGCGCAGGCGGTTGATGTGGACGTCGATCAAGTTCGAGAAGCTCTCGAAGCCCCAGCCCCAGACGTTCTCCGTGATCATCGCACGCGAGACCACGTGGCCGCGATGGCGGAGCAGGTACTCGAGCAGCGCGAACTGCTTGGGCGAGAGGTCGATGCGGCGCCCGCCGCGCTCCACGACGCGGCGGTTCAGGTCGAGCACGAGGTCGGCGATGCCGAGCCGGCCGTCCTCCGGCTCGCCGAGCCGGCGCCGCGCGACGGCCCGGATGCGGGCGAGCAGCTCCGCGAAGGCGAACGGCTTGGGCAGGTAGTCGTCCGCGCCGAGCTCGAGCCCGCGCACGCGGTCGCCGACGGCGCTGCGCGCCGACAGGAAGAGGACCGGTGTCATGACACCAGCCTGGCGCAGCGCCCGGAGGACCTCGAAGCCCTCCATGTCCGGCAGCATCACGTCGAGGATGATCAGGTCGTAGGCGCCGTGCGTCGCCCGCTCGGTGCCGGTCGATCCATCCGAGACGACCTCGACCAGGAAGCCATGCTCCCCGAGGCCCTTGAAGATGTACTGCTGGGCTGCGGGATCGTCCTCGATGTAGAGGAGCCTCACGCACACCTCCCCTCTCGTGTTGGAACCTAGCCCCATCCCCTGACGTGAGCATGACTCACTCAGCCCCGCGGGGCCGTTCGCCGCTGGGTCGGGACGCTTCTACTCTGCGCGGCGATGCGGCGACTTGCACGCGAGCAGCGCGCCCGGCTCGCGACGACCGTGGCGGCCGCGATCCTGCTGGCCGGCTGCGACCCGGGCCCGGTCGCGGCGGCCGACGTCCCGGGCGTGCGGCTCTCGATCCTGGCGCTGGGCGACACGGGCGAGGAGCCGGCGCTGGTCGGGCGCTCGCTCCAGCAGCAGATGCGGGTGGCGCGGGCGCTCGAAGCAGAGCACGTGCGGCGTCCGGCCGACGCGCTCGTGCTGCTCGGCGACAACTTCTATCCCGACGGCCTCCAGGAGCGCGAGCTCGAGGAGCGGGTGCGCGAGAACCTGGTGCGGCCGTACTGCGCGTTCCTCGCGCTCGACGGCCCCGAGTCCGCGCGCGTCGCCGACGCCTGCGAGCCGTCGCGGCGCGGCGACCGCCCGACGCCGCTCTTCGCCGTGCTCGGCAACCACGACACGAAGCTGCCCGAGAGCGTGCGGCTGCAGCGCGAGGTGGTGCCGCGCTTCGTTCCCAACTGGCGGCTGCCCGCGAAGGCCGTCGAGGTGGTGGAGCTGCTCGACGACTCGCTCGCGCCGAGCGCGAGCCTGGTCCTGTACGACGCCGCGGCGCTCGCGGACTCCGACGACGTCGAGTCGCTGCGGCGCGCGCTGGTCGGCGCGCGCGGCCCGTGGCGGATCCTCGCCGGTCACTACCCGATCAACCAGAACCATCCGGGCCCCTGGATCCGCAAGGCGCTCGACCAGATCGCCGTGCCCGTCCACCTGCACCTCGCGGGTCACGAGCACAACCTCCAGATCGCCGCGGCGCCGCCGTCCGATCCCTACCTGCAGGTGGTCGCGGGCAGCGGCTCGGACCTGCGCCGCGTCAAGCACCCGCTCGACGGCAGCCGCTTCGCCGCGATCGAGCCGGGCTTCGCGCGCGTGGACCTCGCGGGCGAGGGCGACGCCGCGCGCCTCGTCGTCTCGCTCGTCGCGGTCGCGCGCTCGCCGTTCGCGCTGCGCGAGCCGCCGCGCGTCGTCGCGCGCTGGTCGGTGGGCCTGCGCGGCGACGTGCGCGAGGAGCCCATCGCCGTACGGTGACGTACCGTGGCGACCCGCCGAGGACTCCGATGAGCGACGCCGCCGACGCGATCCGCAACCTGCTCCACCGCTACGCCGAGTGCGTCGACGCCGCCGACTTCGCGGGCGTCGGCGCGCTGTTCGCCGATGGCGCGATCCGCGCGCCGGGCCTTCCCGAGCCGGTGCGCGGCGCCGCCGCCGTGCAGCGTCTCTACGAGGCGTCGAACCGCGTCCACCCGGACGGCACGCTGCGCACGCTCCACCTCGTCGCCAATCCCATCGTCGAGCTCGACGCCGGCGGCGCCGCGGCTTCGTGCCGCTCGCGCTACGTCGTTCTCCAGGCGACGCCCTCGCTGCCGCTCCAGCCGATCATCGCCGGGCGCTACTTCGACCGCTTCGCGTGCGCGGCCGGCGTGTGGCGCTTCGCCGAGCGCGGGATCGCGATCGACCTGGTCGGCGACCTCTCGCACCACCTCCTGTTCGATCTCCGCCGCAGCGTCTGAGCCCCGCTCGGGTCGATCGCGGCGTCCTGCGGGGGTTTTGCTCCGACCGAACGGTCGGGTAAGCTGGCGCCCGCCGCGGACACGGACCCGCGGCGCCCGGTACTCACCTCCGAGAGAACGCCACCGCATCCGTTCGTTCCCGAGCGGTGGAGGAGCCCCCGAATGCAGCGACCCCTGCTGATCCAGACCCGCCGCGCCGCCCGCCTCGGCCTGGCGCCGCTCGCGCTCTTCCTGCTGATCGGGGCCGGCTGCCCGACGAGCGAGCTGCCCCGGTCGGGCGCCCAGCTCTATCTCAGTCCGCAGACGCGCCCGATGGCGCTCTCGAACGACGGCGCCCGGCTCTACGTGGCGAACACCACGTCGGGGACGCTCTCGGTGCTCGACGTGTCGAACCCGCTCCAGCCGAGCGAGCTCGCCGAGATCAAGGTGGGCCACGATCCGACGAGCGTCGCGGTGCGCCCCGGCCTCGTGAACGGCGACGAGCTCGTCTTCGTCGTGAACCACATCTCGGACTCGATCAGTGTCGTGAGCCGCAACCGGCTCGCGGTCGTCCAGACGCTCCAGGAGCTCGATCCGAACGGCGTGACGCTCACCGACGAGCCGGTCGCGATCGTCTTCGCGACGCCGGAGCGCGCCTTCGTGACGCTCGACCAACCCAATCAGGTGTTGGTGCTCGACGTCGACGCGAACGGACGCGCCAGCATCCAGCCGAACCGGCTCGCGATCGCCGCGCAGGCGCCGCGCGCGCTCGCCGTCGCGGGCGGCAAGCTCTACGTCGCGCCGTTCGAGTCGGGCAACCAGACCGAGTTCCCGAGCTGCTGGCCGGGCGATCCGCGCAACGGCCAGGGCGTCAGCGAGAACCACGCGGCGCGCACCGACGAAGGCTGCGAGTTCAACCTGCAGTTCTTCGAGGGCGTCGCGTTCCAGAACGGTCAGCCCGTGCTCGACCTCGGCGCGATCTTCGACTTCGCGGCGGTGAACCCGAACATCGGCGGCCAGGTGATCCGCGACACCGATCTGCCCGACCGCGACCTCTTCGTGTTCGACGCCCAGACGCTCGCGCTCGAGCAGACGCTCGACACGCTCGGCACCATGCTCGCCGGCCTCGCCGCGCACGCGGGACCGAACGGGACGCGCGTGTGGGTCGCGCACACCGAGGCGAACAACCAGGTCGACGGCCTGCGCGATCTCGACAACCGCCTGTTCGAGAACCGCCTCGCGGTGCTCGACTGCCAGGGCGGGAGCTGCGCGCCCGTGCAGACGGTGGACCTCGACGCCTCGTCGGCGGCGCGCGGCTCGAGCCAGACGGTGCCCAATCCGTGGGGCATCGACGTTTCCGGCGACGGCGACACGGTCGTCGTGACGGCGGCCGCGGCCGACGGCGATCCCGGCGACGGGCGCCCGCCGATGCACGGCTTCTTCACGCTCGACCGCGACGGCAACGTGCTCGGTTCGGCCACCGTCGGCGCGCTGCCCGAAGGCGTGCTGCTGCGCTCGAACGGCGCCGGCCAGGCGCAGGTCGCGTACGTGCTCAACACGGCGGACAGCACGGTGTCGGTCGTCGACGTCTCGAACGCGGCGAGCCCGCAGGTCGTCGTCGCAGCGCTGGAGGTCGGCGCCGACCCGACGCCGCCGCAGATCCGGCTCGGCCGCATCGGCTTCCACTCCGCGCGCGGCGCGACCAACAAGACCTTCGCGTGCGGGAGCTGCCACCCGAACGGCAACATCGACCAGCTCCAGTGGACGATCAACGCGACGCTCGCGCCGGGCGAGGGCCCCGCGCCCGACGGCCAGCACGCGGAGCCGCGCACGACGCAGCCGATCCGCGGCCTGCGCGACACGCTGCCGCTGCACTGGGAAGGCGTGCTCGCCGACCCGTTCCCGGGCGTGAACCCCGAGGCGGCCGACTTCGACAGCGCGCCGGACTGCGACATCGAGACCGTCGGCGAAGTGGGCTGCGTGCGCCATCTCGTCGACGCCGCGCTCTCGGGCCCGATGTGCCAGCACAACACGCCGAGCGGCTGCGAGGTCGGCGAAGGCCAGGACGGTCCCGCCGGCTCGGGCCTGCCGGGCAAGCTCACCGACGAGGAGCGCGACGCGATGGCGGCGTTCCAGCTCGCCGTCGCCTTCCCGCCCGCGCCGGGCCGCCGTCCGACGGACCAGCTCTCGCCCGACGCGGTCCAGGGCGTGTCGGACTTCTTCACCAACGAAGACCAGCAGGGCATCAACACCGGCGTGGGTCAGGTGCTCGACTTCGCGCCGACCACCTGCGCCGACAATCCGATGGGCTGCCACTCGCTGCCGCTGACGGCGAGCACCAACTCGAACATCGTCGGCGGCTTCGACGCGCCCACCGCGCGCGGCATGTGGGACCGCTTCACGCTGTTCAGCAACGGCATCGTGTCGTCGGAGGAGTCGCTGCGCGGCTCGCAGGACTGTGCGGACGGCTTCGAGCCGGCCCCGCGCGTCTTCGAGATCAACCTCGGCTCGGGCCCGATCCCGGTCACGATCAGCGGCGATCCGTGCAACCTGCGCTCGCCCGAGATCGAGCTGTTCCTGTTCCCGCTCGCCGAGCTGCCGTTCCCGAGCGGCGAGACGATCTGGGATCCCGCGGTCGGCATGACCGAGCGCGGCTCGTTCGTCGCCACCTTCGAGGGCATCTTCGCGATGGTCTACGGCGTGCGCGGCGACAAGATCTGGCAGTACCAGATGGAGATCGGCACCGGCCTGCCGGGCCTCACCGGACGCCAGCTCTCGATCGAGCCGGGCGACGAGTCGAACGCCGACGTCGGCGCCGCGCTCGAGCTGATCGAGCGCTACGCCGGCGAGGGCCGCGTCGCGGCCGTCGCGACGGGCCCGTCGATCCGCGAGCTGCGCTACGACCCGAGCACGCGGACCTGGAGCAATCGGACCTGGTGGTCGCAGACGTCGGCGGAGCTGCGCGCGCTCGCGACGAGCCTGGGCGAGGTGATCACCGTCACCGCCGATCTGCCCGCGAACGTCTCGATCGGCGGACCCGATCGGCAGCCGCTGCTCGACGTCGATCCCGACGCGCGCGCGGCCGAGACGACCGGCGACGCGCCGACGCTGCCGGTGCCGCTCGAGAACGCGCCGGCGACGTTCCGGCTCGGCGCGCAGTACGTCGACGCGAACGCGCGCGTGCTGGTGAACGGCGAGCTGTGCGAGACGTGCTCGATCACGCCGGCGGTGGCGCCCGTCACGGGCGCGAGCGCGATCGACATGACGGTCGATCCGGGACTGCCGCACGGCGTGCACGTCGTGCAGGTCCAGAACCGCCACGGCTGGGCGAGCAACGAGATGCCGATCTGCGTGACGAACCTCGCGCTCGAGCGGCCGCTGCCGCCCGTCGGCGAGGAGGCGTGCCGCCCGCTCGACATGAGCGAGCGCGACGTCGTCGCGACCTGTCCGGCCGGCACGGTCATGTCGTCGTGCGACTGCGACCCGGGCGTCGACGGCTTGGCGCGGACCTGCCGCATGGCTCCCACCGGCCGGCGCTGCGACATGAAGGTCTACTGCTTCGACGGCTCGACCTGCGCGGACGCCACGGTGACCGCGCCCTGCGTGCCGTCGAGCTAGCTCCACCGACGGCGCGGAGAACGCGGAGGCGGGCGCTCGCGGCCCGCCTCTTCGTCGTCGTGCGTTCTGCGGCCCGCCCGCGGGGTCCGGGTCGTGGCGGCGACGCCTCGCATGAAGCCGGGCTTACGCCCTGGTGTCACTCGCCAGCGAGGGGGCTAAGCTCGGGTCGTTCCAAGTCAGTTCGTGGTCGCAGGGACCTTTTCCGCAACCGCTCACCGGGGGGACGGGAGGCCGTCATGAATCGCATTCGGGCCGCACGTCAGGCCCTGGGTTGGACCCAGAACGAGCTCGCCGAGAAGTCGGGCGTCTCGCCGCGCACCATCCACGCCATCGAAAAGGGCAGCACCTGCCGCCAGGCCACCAAGCGCCGCATCCTCGCCGCGCTCGGCGTGCCGTGGGAGATGCGCTCGGAGTACTTCCCGATGGCGCGCGCCGTGCGCCGCGTGCCGGCGCAGGAAGAGGCGCAGCAGTCCGCCTAGCTGCCTCGCGGGCCAGCGCCTGCGGATCGTTGCGCGAGAGACCGACCCCGTCGGTCTCTCGCCGCTCGTCTGCCCCGCCGCTGCCCTCGCCTCACAACTGGCTCGCGAGATCGCGCGCCTGCGCGACGCCTTCGCTCCAGATCCGCGCCATGAAATCGGTGAGCAGCTTCGTCACGACGGCGTGCGAGCCGCTCGTGCGCGCGCGCGCCGCCTCCGACTCGACGTCGAGCCGCTGCGACTCGACGCGCGCCTCGAAGCTCTTCCAGCGCTCGCGCAGCCACGGCGTGTGGCGCGGGAAGTCCACGGCCGCCGCGTCCTGCAACACCTTGAATGCCCACCACGCCGACGCCGCGTCGGGCTCGGGACCGCCGCGCGCCAGCTCGGGCGGAATGCGGCCGTCGAGGTAGACGGGCAGGAAGACGCCCGTGCACGGCGTCGCGAACGAGATCCACACCGGCCACGGCGCGCGGCGCTCGGCGGGCAGCGCGGCGACCAGGCTCGCAGTCGTCGTGCCGATCGGCTCGCTGTGCATGCAGAGCGTGCAGTACCCGTCGTCCTCGATCGGCGTCGGCAGGCGCACCGCGCCGCCGGCCTCGTGATCGCGCAGGATCGACTGGAGCGTCGCGACGTCGAGATCGCTCTGCGCGGCGGCGAGCAGCTGGCGCGAGCGGCGCAGGCGTCCCTCCGAGATCCGCCCGGGCACGCCGGGATTGCGGTACGCGGCCGCGACGTCGAGCCGGCCGCCGCTCGTCCAGTAGCCCTGCGCGCGCGCGAACGACTCGAGATCGCGCGAGCCGATCTCCCAGTCTGCGCCGAGCGAGATGTGATTGGAAATCGCGTCGCGCCGCACGCGCCGCGCGGCCCAGCGCCGGTTCGAGGTCTGGAGGATCCACACCTCGTCGGGATCCGCGATCAGGAAGCCGTTGTGATAGCCGGGCTTGTCCGGGCCGAACGCGGCGCCGCCCTGGCCGTGCGTCTCGATCAGCGTCGCCATGACCTCGAGCGCTTCGCGCGCGGTGCGGCCGCGCTCGAGGCCGAGGCGCACGAGGTCCATGCCGACGAGGCCGGGCTGCTCTTCGAGCGGCTCGCGCGAGAAGACGGTCTCGTTGCCGATCGCGACCGCGTGCTCGTTGACGCCGTGCTCGAAGCCCCAGACCCACCACGGCGAGTGGCCCATCACCGCGTACGTCTCGGCGACCTGCGGGATCTCGACGTGCGTGCAACGCACGCCCGAGCCCGGCGCGTGGAACGCGCCCGGCATCTGGAGGAAGGGCTGGCACTCGTGCTCGGAGCGGTCGCTGTTCTTCCCGAACAGCGTCGCGCCCGCGCGCGTCTCGGACGCAGCCGCTCCGATGCAGTCGCACATGCGGCGAAGCTAACCCACGCGCCTCGCGCGGGCAGCAGCCGTGCGCGCCGTCGCTCGACGGACGCGAGCGCGCGCGATACACCGGCCCCATGGCCGGCGCCGCACGCGACTGCATCTTCTGCGCAGCCGAGGGCCGCATCTGGCTCGCCAACGAGCTCGCCTTCGCGACGCGCGACGCGCGCCCGGTCTCGCGCGGGCACACGCTCGTCGTGCCGCGGCGGCACTGCGAGGACTTCTTCGCGCTGCGCGCCGACGAGGTGGCGGCGTGCTGGGAGCTGATCGTGCGGGTGCGCGCGCAGCTCGCGGCGGAGCCGGCGCCGCCCGACGGCTTCAACGTCGGCGTGAACGCAGGCGAGGCGGCGGGGCAGAGCGTGCCGCACGTCCACGTGCACGTGATCCCGCGCTATCGCGGCGACGTGGCGAGTCCGCGCGGCGGCGTGCGCAACGTCGTGCCGCACGCGCACACCGAGCGCGCGGCGCCGGACGGCTGAGCCGACCCGGCGCCGCGGCGCTCAGTGCCGGACGATGGGACGGTCGGCCTTGCCGACCACGATGCGCTCGCCGAGCCACGCCCACAGGATCGGCGCGATCACGCCGCTGAACACGAAGCAGAGCAGCAGCACGAGGCCCATGCCGAAGCCGACGTAGCCGATGTAGAGCGGGATCAGCGCCAGCGACCAGCAGCCGAGGATCAGCGCGCCGTTCGAGACCATCAGCGCGCGCCGGATCTTCACGAAGGCCTGCACCAGCGCTTCGCGGAAGTTGCCGATCTTCGCGTACTCCTCTCTCACCCGGTAGAGCAGGTACACCTCCGAGTCGATGCCGACGCCGCTCGCGATCGCGAGCGCGGCCGCGGTGTTCGAGTTCAGCTCGATGCCGAGGTGGATCATGATGCCGACCGAGGCGAGCGTGCCGAGGATCAGCGGAACGATCAGCAGCGTCGGCAGCAGCACCGAGCCGATGAACGGGATCGACAGCAGCACGGTGCCGGCGAAGCCGAGCACCGTGCCGACGATCAGCCAGTACTTGACGTGGTGGTTGAACGCGCCCGCGAGGCCGAGCGCGCCGCCGGCCATCGTGAGCTGCACGCCGCTCGCCTCGTCGGGGTTCCAGTCGGCGAGGAACGCCTGCGCGCGATCGAGCGCCTTGGTGACCGTTTCCTGTTTCGTGTCGGTGACCATCGCGACCATCATCGCGCGCTTGTAGGTGGGGTCGACGATCGCGTCGAACGCGCCCGCCGTGCCGCCGGTGTAGAAGTAGAGCGCCTCGTTGATGGCCATCTGGCCGCGTTCGCCGGTCGGGATCTCGAACGCCTGGTCCTGGTCCTCGTTCAGGAAGCGGTTCATCACCTTGATGTACAAGGGCAGGCCCACGACGGCGCTGACCTCGGGCATCTCCTCCATGTAGCGGGTGAACTCCTCGAGCTTGGTGAGCGCTTCGGGCGTCTTCACCGAGCCGGGCTCGGGGCCCTCCGCGAGCACGGTCAGCGCGTACACGCCGCCGAACTTCGCGACGATCTCCCGCTCCATCTGATAGATCTCGCTGCGTTCCCAGGAGTCGGTCAGGAAGTTGTGGATGGCGTAGGTGTTGTCCTGGCCGACCGGCGTGCGCGCGATGTCCCACGACAGCACGAGTGTGAGCAGGAAGCACGCTCCGATCAGGAGCTGCCCGAACAGCGGCCTGCTGATGATGGTGCGCACCATGTTCGCGAGCCAGAGATCGAAGCCCTTCATCTCCGAGTCGGCCTGCTCGTCCAGGTTCGCGCCGAGCTGCGTGCGCTCGATCTCGCGGATGCCGACCGAGGAGAGCGCCGGAATCATCAGCACGAACTCGTCGAAGGTCAGCGACGCCAGTCCGAGCCCCGCGACGATGCCGAGCTGCTGCACGTTCTCGAACGGGATCACCGCCATCACGGCGAACGGCACGAGGTCGCACAGCAGCGAGATCAGCATCGGCCGCAGCCGCGACACGAAGGTCGTGACGATCGCGTCCTCGGTGTTGCGCAGGCGCGGATACTCCTCGCGGAAGTAGCGCGTCAGGAACTGCACCGAGTGGCAGGCGCCGGCCGCGATCACGATGAACGGCGCCAGCAGCACCGCCGCCGAGTAGAGCACGTCGCCGAAGAAGAGCCGGTAGAGGCCGAAGCCCATCAGCGCGCCGAGGATCGCGACGCGCATCGGCAGGAACACGCCGCTGAAGGTGCGGAACGCGTACCAGAGCGTCGCGCCGATGATCAGCAGGAAGACCAGCATCGCGCCGGCCACGTACGGCAGGCCGTCGCTGTTCACCCAGCCGATGATGATCGGCGAGCCGGCGGCGGTGACGTCGTGCACCGCGTCGCGCTCGGGCGCGATGATCTGCTGGATCTCGCGGTAGATCTCGATCGGGTCGGTGGCCGGCAGCTCCATGCCGGTCGCCGACACCGTCTTCACCGTGCGGAAGTCGGCCTGGATGATCACCGACGACCAGTCGGGCGAGACCAGCGCGCCCATCAGGGTCGCGTTGTTCTCGATGCCGAACTTGACGCGCTCGAGCTCCTCGGGCGTCTCCGGCGCGCGCGTCGCGTCCTGGAAGAGCACGCCCGCGTCGAGCATGTCGGCGGTGCCGCGCAGGTAGCGGGAGTTGATGCTCGAGAGCGAGCGCACGGCGTAGGGAATGACGCCGTGCACCTCGAGCAGCTGGTCGGTGATGCGCTTGACCTTGGTGAGCGTCTCGTGGTTGACGATCGACGACCCGTCCTTGCGGGAGATCATGATCGTCACGAGGTTCGCGCCGCCGAAGTCGCGCTGGAGCTGGTCGTTGAGCTGGACGTACGGGTCGTAGTTGGGCGGCCAGCGGTTCGGGTCGTCGTGGAGCTTGAGGCCGGAGATCGCCCAGATGCACAGGGCCATCACCACGAGCTGGAGCACCAGCGCGCTGCGCCGGTGCTTGATCAGGAAGCGGGCCAGCTTGGCGAGCCGGAGGTCCCACCCCGAGTAGAGCTCTTCGTCCTTGATCCGACGCGGTTCCATGTTCCCTCGTCCCGCACCAGTGCCCGGCACCTGCGAGATTTCGCGACCCCGATCCGCTGCGACCCACGAATCGCCGCGGACGCCTGGGACGCCCGCCTCGATGCCCGGGATTCCGTTCTCCGATGGGGCGGAGGCGTCCGATCTCGCGACCCCGCCGCGAAATCTCGCCAGCTCGCGACATACCGCGCGGCTTTTGGCGATGGTTCGCGAATCGGGCCGGCTGGATCGTCCGGAGTCCGCCGTTCTCGGCTACGCAGCCACCTCTTGCAAGAATCGCAGCACACTCGCGTTGAACGCGCTGGGATCCTCGGCGTACCCGATGTGCCCGACGTTCGGGAGCTCGACGAGCGCGGCGTGCGGAAGCCGGCGAGCGAGATCGCGGCCGCCCTCGGGCGGAATCACCAGGTCGCGTCCTCCGACGACGACGAGCGCGGGAGCTTCGATTTCGCGACAGCGGTCGGTCCAGTCGAAGCGGCCGAGTCCTTCGACCAGCACCTGCTCGTAGGCGCGCGCGTCGTTGCGCGCGAGGATGCCGACGAGCCAACGCTGCACGGCCGGGTCGGCCGGCTGCGCGAGCGCCTGGGCCGCGACCAGCTCCGCGTAGCGCTCCATCGGGTCGCGCCGCAGCACCGCGATCCGCGACTCGACGATGTCGCGCGGGATCGTCATGCGCGCGCTGGTCTGCGCGAGCACGAGGCGGTCCACGCGCGCCGGGTGCAGCGTCGCCACGACCTGCGCGACGAAGCCGCCCATCGACGCGCCGAGCAGGTGGGCGCGCTCGAGGCCGAGCTGGTCGAGCACCGCCACGACGTCGGCCGCCATCTCGGCGATCGCGTACGCGCCGGGCGCGGTCGGACGCGACGAGCGGCCGAAGCCGCGCAGGTCGAGCGCGACGAGCCGGAGGTGCGCGCCGAGCGGCCCGATCTGGTGTTTCCAGAGCGCGGACGAGGTGCCGAGCCCGTGCAGCAGCACGAGCGGCGGGCCGGCGCCCCACTGGCTCACGTGGATGCCGACGTCGCCGCGCCGCACGCGGACCGACTCCTCGAACGAACCGGGGCTCATGCGCGCTCCTCCGCGCGGGCGCCGACCGCCTCGAGGTTCGCGAGCGCCGCGGCGAGCGCGAGCACGTCGGCGTACTTGGCGTCGAGGTCGAACAGGCTCGCGGCGTGCGGGCCGGCGGCGCGGTCGCCGACGGCCTCGCGCACCACGATCGTGCGGAAGCCGTGCTGGCAGGCGTCCACCGCCGACGCGCGCACGCAGCCGGACGTCGTGCAGCCCGCGATCAGCAGCGTGTCGATGCGATCGGCCACGAGCGCCGCCGCGAGCCCCGTGCCGAAGAACGCGCTCGCGCCCTTCTTCACCCACGTCACCTCGTCCGCGCGCGGCGCCAGGCGCGCGTCGACCTCGATCCAGCAGCTCCCGTGGGTGAGCCAGGCGAGCGACGGGATCTTGCGCACGAACGGTCCGCCTTCGGGCGCGCCGCTCGCGTAGGCGATCGTCGTGAAGTGCACCGGCCAGCCGCGCGCGCGCGTCGCCGCGAGCAGCTCCTGCGCGGCGGCGACCTCGGCGTCGAGGTTCGCGCCGAGCGGGCAGGCGGGATCGGTGAAGCCGCGGATCAGGTCGACCAGCAACAGCGCCGGCCGCTCGCCGAAGCCGACGCGGCCCGCCAGCCCGCGCTCGCGGTAGAGCGCGCGCGTCGCGGCCTCGTCCACGCTAGACGCTCCGCTGCGCGGCGAGCGCGAGCACGCGCTCGGGCGAGAGCGGCAGCTCGCAGGCGCGCACGCCGAGCGCGTCGCCCACCGCGTTGGCGAGCGCGCCGAAGGGCGCGATCGCGCCGCCCTCGCCGGCGCCCTTGAAGCCGCCCGGCACGAGCGGCGACGGCGTCTCGACGTGCCCGATCTCGATGAACGGCACGTCGGCCGCGCTCGGCAGCAGGTAGTCCATGAGCGAGCTGGTGAGGATCTGGCCGGCGTCGTCGTAGAGGATGTGCTCGAGCATGGCGCCGCCGAGGCCCTGCGCGACGCCGCCCGTGATCTGTCCGTCCACGACCATCGGATTGATCATCTTCCCGCAGTCCTCGACGACGATGTAGCGGAGGATGTCCACCTTGCCGGTCTGCACGTCCACCTCCACCACCGCGACGTGCGTCGCGTTCGGGAAGGTGACCGGCGGCGGGTCCCAGTACGTCGTCTGGTCGAGGCCGGGCTCCTCGCCCGCGGGCAGCTCGGCGGCCGCCGTGAAGATCGCGCGCTTGGCGAGCGCGGAGATCTCGATGTAGCGCGCCGGCGCGCCGCGCAGCTGCGCGCGGCCGCCCACGAGCTCGATCTCCTCGGGCGCGACCTCGAGGAAGTGGCCGGCGACGCGCTTCAGCTTGCTCGCCAGCTTGCGGCCCGCCAGCGTGATCGCGCCGCCGGCGGTGACGGCGCCGCGGCTGCCCCAGGTGCCCCAGCCGTACGGCGACTCGCGCGTGTCGCCGAGCCGCACCGCGATGCGCTCCATCGGGATGCCGAGCTCGTCGGACGCGATCTGCGCGTAGACCGTCTCGTGCGCCTGGCCCTCCGAGTGGGTGCCGCAGAACAGCGTCACGTCGCCCGACGGCTCGATGCGGATGTTGACGGACTCGTACGCGGACATCGGGACGCCGATGCCGTACCAGTACTTCGAGCCGAGCGCGGTGATCTCGTTGTAACAGGAGAAGCCGATGCCGCGGTACACGCCGCGCGCGCGCAGCTCCGCCTGCTCCTTGCGGAACGCCTGGTAGTCGGCCGCGACGGCGGCCTTCTCGAGGCACTCGACGTAGCTGCCGATCTCGTACTCCATGCCCGTCACCGAGCGGTACGGGAACTCCTCGGGCCGCAGCAGATTGCGGCGGCGGATCTCGACCGGGTCGAGCCCGAGCGCGGCGGCGCCCTCGTCGAGCAGGCCCTCCATCACGAAGGTGCCGATCGGCGCGCCGACGCCGCGGTAGACGCTGAGCGTGCTCTTGTTGGTCGCGACCGAGGACGCGCTGAACGCGTAGGTCTGGAAGCGGTACGGCCCGGGGAGCATCTGCGCCATGTGCAGCACTTCGAAGGCGGAGGTCCACGGGAACGCGCTGTAGGCGCCGATGTCGGCGAGCGCCTTCACGCGCGCCGCGAGGATCTGGCCGTCGGCGTCGAGGGCGATCTCGGCGTCGACGATCTCCTCCTTGGCGTGGAACGAGCTGATCAGGCTCTCGCGCCGGTCCTCGAGCCAGCGCACCGGGCGGCCGAGCTTCATCGCCATCGCCGCGACCACCGCCTCCTCCGGGAAGAAGTGGCACTTCAAGCCGAAGCCGCCGCCGACGTCGGGCGCGATCACGCGCACCTTGTTCTCGGGATGGCCGAGGTGCTCGGCGAGCTTGGTGCGCACCATGTGCTGCATCTGCGACGAGGTCCACAGCGTCAGCTCGCCGGAGACGCGCTCGTAGTGCGCGAGGCAGCCGCGCGTCTCGAGCGGCAGCGCGTGATGGCGGCCGGTGCGGAAGCGCCGGCGCACCACCGCCTTGGCGCGCGCGAACGCGCCGTCGACGTCGCCGCTCGCGAAGTCGGTGTGGCACAGCACGTTGTCGCCCCACTCGTCGTGCACCAGGTTCGTG
Organism: Pseudomonadota bacterium; assembly: GCA_003576805.1. Taxonomy (GTDB): domain Bacteria; phylum Myxococcota_A; class UBA9160; order UBA9160; family PR03; genus PR03. Next base: position 33,019 of record QEVM01000013.1, read on the forward strand.
CGGTCGGCGAGCGCGGCCTCGGGATCCACCACCGCCGGCAACGGCTCGAGATCGACCTCGACGAGCGCGGCGGCGTCCTCGGCGACGTAGCGGTTGGTCGCGGCGACCGCGACGATCGCCTCGCCCGCCCAGCGCACCTTGCCGCTCGCGAGCGGCGTCCAGGCGCACGGCTTGTAGGTCGGGTTCTTCTCCGGATCGAGGTCGGCGCGCAGCGGCGCGAGCCGGTCGGCGAGGTCGCTCCACGCGAAGACCGCCTCGACGCCCGGCAGCGCGCGCGCGGCGGCGGTGTCGATCGCTCGCAGCTTCGCGTGCGCGTGCGTGCTGCGCAGGAACGCGACCTCGAGCATGCCCGGCATCGACATGCCGCCGAGGTAGCGGCCTTCGCCGAGCAGGTAGCGCGCGTCCTCGACGCGCTTCACGCGGGCGCCCACGAGCTTGCCGGTCGTCATGTCGTTCGCTCCTGCTGCTGATTCGAGAGAGTTCGAAACGCGCATTCTCCGTGCATCGAACGAGGCACGTCAAGCGCACCAGCAAGCTCGCGACTATTCGCGAGGCTTCGTGAATAGTCGCGAGCGTCGTTGCGGGGTTGACTCGCCGCGAACGAGCGATTCACAATGCACGCGTCGCATCGCGCAGCGCGCGCGATCGGCAGCAGCTCTCCAAGCGAAGCCTCCAAGCCCGAGGAGCTCGAACGTTGACGGCCGCCACGCATCGCCCTTCCGCTCCGACGACACTCGACTTCAGCGGCATTCGCGCCGACCTGCTGCACGCGCGGCATCTGCCGGGACGCTTCTACACGTCGCCGGAGATCTTCGAGCTCGAGATCGAGCGCCTGTTCCTGCGCGAATGGATCTGTGTAGGCCGCGTCGAGCAGTACCAGAAGGCGGGCGACTACCGCGCGCTGCGCATCGCCAACGAGCCGCTCGTCGTCGTGCGCGACGAGCAGGGCAACCTGAACGCCTTCGCCAACGTGTGCGCGCACCGCGGCGTCGAGGTCGTGACGGGCGAGGGCAACGTCGACCGCTTCACCTGCCCGTACCACGCCTGGGTCTACAAGCTCGACGGCACGCTCGCCGGCGCGCCCTACAGCAAGGACGTCGAGGGCTTCGACTGGAAGAGCTGCCGGCTGCCGCGGCTGCGGCTCGACACCTGGGGCGGCTACGTGTTCGTGAACTTCGACCCGGACGCGGCGGAGCTCGGCGCCTTCCTCGACGACGACCGCATCCGCGAGGTGGCGGGCTTCCTGCACCCGGAGCGCACGCGTCTCGCGGACGAGTACAGCTTCGAGGTCGACTGCAACTGGAAGTTCATTCCCGAGAACCTGATGGACATGTATCACGTGGGTGTCATCCACGCGAAGTCCTTCGGCGCGTACTTCCCGGTGAAGAACTTCGACTACCGGCTCACCAAGTGGGGCTACCACGCGGAGTACGAGAGCCTGACGATGGCGCCCGACGGCGCGCGCCTGTTCGAGACGATGGAGTGGCTGAAGGAGAAGCCGGAGTACTTCGCCTTCACCTTCTTCTTCCGGCCGGGCTTCAACATGTTCGCGCGGCCCGACATGCTCCAGCCCTGGATCACGCACCCGATCTCGCCGAACAAGACGCGCGTCACGATCTACACGCAGTATCCGGAAGGGCACTTCTCGATGCCTGCGTTCGCGCAGAAGCACGACCTGGTGAAGGAGTTCATCCGGCTCGTGGCGAACGAGGACCTCGCGATGCTGCGCTCGCTGCAGAACGGCGTCGGCTCGCGCGCCTTCGTGCCGGGCCCGACGGTGAAGCTCGAGAAGGCGATCCATCACATGCTGAACCGCTACCTCGACCGGATGTTCGGCCCGGAGGCGAAGGCCGTGGACGCCGCCGAGCTCGCCGGGCGGGCCTAGGAGGAACGATGCCGCGCGCGGGTACCAACATGGTGGAGCTGTTCCGCGAGGAGCTCGAGCTGTGCGGCGTCGGCCCCGGCGAACGCGTGGCCGTGCTCTCCGAGGGCGACCAGCTCCGCGACTACGCGGAAGCCTTCCTCACCGCGGCGCGCGCGCTCGGCGCCGACGTCGAGGACGTGAACCTGCGCTCCGACGGCGCGAAGAGCGCGAGCGAGCGCATCGCGCACCTCGGCAAGAACTCGCTCACGGGCGATCGCGCCGCGATGGAGACGCTGAAGGCCGCCGACCTCGTCGTCGACCACATGCTGCTGCTCTTCTCGCGCGAGCAGATCGAGATCCAGGAGGCCGGCACGCGCATGCTGCTGGTGGTCGAGCCCTTCGAGGTCCTCGAGCGGCTCTTCCCGAGCGAGGACCTGCGCCGGCGCGTCGAGGCGGGCGAGGCGCGGCTCGCGAAGGCGCGCACGCTGCGCTTCACCAACGCCGCGGGCACCGACGTCACCTATCAGCTCGGCGAGCGCCCGATCCTCACCGAGTACGGCTACACCGACACGCCCGGGCGTTGGGACCACTGGCCGGGCGGCTTCCTCTCGACGATCGGCGCGAAGGGGCGCGGCGAAGGGCGCGTCGTGATGGACCGCGGCGACATCGTGTACCCGCACAAGCGCATGCTCGGGGAGCCGGTGGAGTTCGTGGTGCGCGACGGCGCGGTCGCCGACATCCGCGGCGGCGCCGAGGCGGCGGAGCTGCGCAAGTTCATGGAGTCGTACCAGGACCCGCGCGCCTACGCGCTCTCGCACATCGGCTGGGGCCTCAACGACCGCTGCGAGTGGACGGTCGAGCGGCCCGGCATCGGGATGGACGGCCGCGCCTACTACGGCAACGTGCTGTTCTCGCTCGGGCCGGACACCGAGTTCGGCGGCGACAACGACACCGAGTGCCACCTCGACCTGCCGATGCGGCGCTGCTCGCTGTGGCTCGACGACGAGCTGATCGTGAAGGACGGCGAGGTCATCCCCGAAGACATGCGCGCGCCGGGTCGCTGAGAGCCGAACGCCGACGCATGCGCGCTCTTCCGGTCGCACGGTCGCTCGCCGCGCTGGCGGGCGCCGCGCTCGCAGCATTCGCCAGCGGCGCCGCCGGCGCCGACGGCGACGTGCTGGAGGTGGAGCTGCGCCACCCGCCAGCGCGCAGCGAGGTCGACTCCGGCAAGGACGCCTTCGTCGCGGGCAGCGCCTTCGTGCGGCTCTCCGCCGAGAACGGCGTCGACGTCGTGATCGCGATCGACACCTCGACCTCCGCCGGCGCCGACATGGGCGTCGACCTCGACGGCGACGGCCGCGTCGAGACGCGCTTCGCGGGACCCGACTCGGTGCTCACCGCCGAGATCCGCGCCGCGGACGAGTGCCTCCAGCTCTTCGAGGGCGCGGGCGTGCGCGCCGGGCTGGTGCGCTTCGCGGGCGATCCGGCGTCGTATCCGGGCATCCCGCAGTACTTCGAGCCGCCGCCCGAGGCCACGATCGTGTCGGAGGTGACCGACGACGTCGCGTCGGTGCGGCGCCGGCTCGCCGGACTCGCGCAGCCGGAGCCCGCCGGGCGCACCAACTTCGTCGCGGCGCTCGAGCACGCGTGGGAAGCGTTCCCGGCGCGCCGCGGCAAGCGACACCGCGCCGTGATGCTGCTCACCGACGGCACCGCGACGGGCCCGGCCGCGACGCCCGCCGAGAACGTCGACGCGACGCTCGCGGCGATGCGGCGCTTCGTCGACGCCGGCGTCCAGGTGCACACCTTCGCGATCGGCACCGGCGCGCTCGCGAACCCGGTGCTGGTGATGCAGATGGCGGACATGACGGGCGGCTTCTTCACGCCCGTCGAGAACCTCGCCGAGCTGGTCGAGCTGGCGCGCCGCGTGGCGGCCACCAACGTCGCCGACGTGTCGGTGCGCAACCGCACCACCGGCCAGGCCGCGCGCAATCTCTACCTCAGCCGCGACGGCGAGTTCGGCGCCGACGTGCCGGTGCGCGCGGGCGAGAACGTGATCCAGGTGACCGCCGCCGCGCGCGGCGGCGCGACGCGCACCCGCGAGATCGTGGTGGTCGGCCGGCCGGGCGCGCGCGCGCCGCGCGTGCCGCCGGGGCTGCGCGAACTGGAGAAGGGCGTCATGGCCGAGCGCCTCGACCGCCTGCGCGAGCGCACCGAGCAGTTGCGCGAGAAGCTGCGCCAGCAGATGGTCGTCGAGATGGAACGGCAGCGCGAGCGCACGCGGCAGCGCAAGGAGCTCGAGCTGCGCGTCCAGAAGGAGCGGCCCGAGCGCGCGCCGCGCGCGGACGCGCCGTGACGCCGCCGGGCGCCGACGACGCGCTGCTGCTCGCGCCGCTCGCCGAGGTCGCGGAGCGGCTGCGCACGCGCCGCCTCTCGCCGGTGGAGCTCACGGCCGCGGTGCTCGCGCGCATCGAGCGGCTCGATCCGGCGCTGCGCGCCTTCGTCACGGTGACGCCCGAGCGCGCGCTCGCGGCGGCGCGCGAGGCGGAGTCGGCGATCGCGAGCGGCCGCTGGCGCGGGCCGCTGCACGGCGTGCCGGTGTCGCTGAAGGATCTCTTCGACGTGCGCGGCGTGCGCACCAGCGCGGGCTCGCGCTTCCTCGCCGAGCACGTCGCGCAGGACGACTCCGCCGTCGCGGCGCGCCTCGAGGCGGCCGGCGCCGTGCTCGTCGGCAAGGCGAACTTGCACGAGTTCGCGTACGGAACGACCTGCGACTCGACGATCGCCGGCGCGATCCGCAATCCGTGGAAGCGCGACGCGATCCCCGGCGGCTCGAGCGGCGGCTCGGGCGCGGCGGTCGCCGCCGGGCTCGGCTTCGCGTCGATCGGCACCGACACCGGCGGCTCGGTCCGCATCCCGGCGGCGTGCTGCGGCGTGGTGGGCCTGAAGCCCACGTTCGGGCGCATCAGCCGGCACGGCCTGGTGCCGCTCGCGCCGTCGCTCGACCACGTCGGGCCGCTGACGCGCACCGTGCACGACGCCGCGCTCGTCTTCGCCGCGCTGGCGGGACACGACCCGCGCGACCCGGACTCGCTCGCGGCGCCGGTGCCCGATCTCGCGCAGGCGGCCGGCCGCGGCGTGCGCGGGCTGCGCCTCGGCATCCTCGACACGACGCTCGAGTCCGCGTCGAGCGAAGTCGCGGCTGCGGTCGGCGTCGCGGCCGAGCGGCTGCGCGGCGCCGGCGCGGAGCTGCGCCGCGTCTCGCTCGCGACGCTCGAGTCCGTGCGTCACGCCGCCTTCGTGATGCTGTTCGCCGAGTCGCTCGCGACGCACCGCGCGCGCTTCGAGAGCGAGCCCGAGCGCTTCTTCCCCGACGTGCGCGCCCGCTTCGAGCGCGCGCTCCCGCTCAGCGCCGTCGACTACGTCGCCGCGCTCGAGGCGCGGCGCGCGGGCGCGGCCGAAGCGCTGCGCGCGCTCGCCGAGGTGGACGCGCTCGTCACGCCGACGCTGCCCACCGGCGCCGCGCCGTGCGGCGCGACGCAGGTCGCAGTCGACGAGCGCGCGGTCGACGTCGCCGTCGCGAACACGCTGTACACGCGCGAGTGGAACGTGCTCGGCTTCCCCGCGCTCTCGGTGCCGTGCGGCTTCACCGGCGACGGCCTCCCGATCGGCATGCAGCTCGTCGCGCGGCCCTGCGACGAGGCGACGCTGGTGCGCGCCGGCGCGGAGTATCAGCGGCTCACGGACTGGCACGCGCGCGCGCCGGCCTTGTGATCTCGCCGCTCGCCTTCGGCTCGCTACGCGGGAAACGGGCGCTGTTGCTTCGATCGTTGCAGCGAGCTCGCGTTTACGTGCGGCGGCGGGTGTGGGAGCCGGGGATGGCTTGGCCGGAGGCGTAGTCGTAGAAGCCGCGGCCGGTCTTGCGGCCGAGGTAGCCGGCGTCGACGTGGCGCTTCAGGAGCGGGCAGGGCCGGTATTTGTCGTCGCCGAAGACGCGGTGCATCACCTCCATGATCGCGAGGCAGGTGTCGAGCCCGATCAGGTCGGCGAGCTCGAGCGGTCCCATCGGGTGGTTGGTGCCGCGCTTCATCGCGGTGTCGATGTCCTCGATCGTCGCGACGCCCTCCATCGCGCAGTAGACGGCCTCGTTGATCATCGGCAGCAGGATCCGGTTCACGATGAAGCCGGGCGAGTCGCCCGAGACGAGCGTCTCCTTGCCGAGCCGGCGCGCGAGGCGCTCGGTCGTCTCGTGCGTCGCGGGGTCGGTGGCGAGCCCGATCACGATCTCGACGAGCGGCATCTGCAGCGGCGGGTTCATGAAGTGCATGCCGATCACCTGGCCGGGGCGGCCGCTCTCGCGCCCGAGCCGGGTGATCGAGATCGACGACGTGTTCGACGCGAGCACCACGCCGGGGCGGCAAACGCGGTCGAGCTTGCGGAACAGGTCGAGCTTGACCGGCTCGGACTCGGTGACCGCCTCGATCACGAAGTCGCAGTCCTCGAACGCGTCGAGATCCCAGACGAGCCCGACGTTGGTCTCGGCGGCGCGCCGTTCTTCGGGCGCCATGCGCCCGCGCTGGACCAGCCGGTCGAGCAGTCCGGTCACGTTCGCCTCGGTTCGCTCGATCACGCGCGGGTCGAAGTCGTGCAGCAAGACCTCGATGCCGGATTTCGCGATCGCGAGCGCGATGCCGGTGCCCATCTGACCTGCGCCGACCACGCCGACGCGCCGCACCGCTTCGGAACCGGGGATTTCCGTCATGCTCGCCGAACGAAGCAATCGACGTGCCGCGCGCTTGGAGGCGTTCGTGCAGATTCTCGAACGACCGGCGGGCGTCTCGGCGTATCGTGAAAGCGAGCCGGCGAGCGACATGTCGCGAGGTGAACTCGCGATATCTCGCCACGCTGCGCCGCCACGCTCGCACGCGCCTCGCCAACTAGCTGATTTTGCAGTCGCTTCGTTCGCCCCAGGGCTCGGCACACGGTCTGCATTTCGATTCTCCGTCAACGCAGTAGCGCGGAGAATTCCCTTGTTGTTCGCGGTCATCATCGACGAAGCATCGGCGAATGGTCACGACGCGATCGCGAAATATCGCGATGCGCGGCGCGCCCTGCTCGAAAGCCTGCAGAAGCGCGGGATCTTGCTGTTCGAGGGGACGCTCGGCGACTCCGGCAGCATGATGATCCTCGAGGCCGAGTCGACCAACGACGTCCTGCACGTCCTCCAGCGGGATCCCACGGTGATCCTGCCCTTTCCCAACCGCGTCGTGATCCGACCGCTCACCGTGAACGTGGTCGGCGATTGGTCGGCGCTCACCGGGTCCGTCCATCCCGCCGTGGCGTCCGCCGCCACGCGAGGAGTCACCACCTCTTGAAGCTCGAGATCAGCTCCGAAGTCCTCCCGCATCCGCCGCAGCAGGTGTGGAACCTGCTGCTCGATCCGACGGTGCTCTCGCGCCTGCTGCCCGGCGTCGAGAAGTTCGACGCGGTCGGGCCGGACTCCTACGAGGTCGTCGTGAAGCTCGGCGTCGGCGCCGTGCGCGGCACCTACAACGGCAAGGTCCAGCTCACCGACCAGCAGCCGCCGTCCAGCTACAAGCTGAAGGGCGAGGGCAAGGGCGCGCCGGGCTGGGCCAAGGGCGAAGTGCTCTTCAGCCTGATCCCCGAAGCGGGCGGCACGCGGGTCAACGCCAAGGCGGACGCGCAGATCGGCGGCGCGATCGCCGGCGTGGGCCAGCGCATGATCGAGGGCGTCGCCAAGAGCATGGCGCGCGAGTTCTTCTCCGCGGTCGGGCGCGAGCTCGCCGGACAGAAAGTGCAGGTGAGCCAGGCCGGCATGGGCTTTCGGCTCTTCATCCGCATCGTCCGCGACTTCTTCGCCTGGCTCTTCGGGCGCGGAGCCGGAGCGAAGTGAATGAGGCTCTCGACCATCGAATCGCTGTCGACCAGGAGGTGACGTCCGCATGAAGCCGCCGGCTTTCGATTACGTCTGCGCCCGCTCGCTCGACGAGGCGATCGACGCCCTCGGGCGCCGCCCGGGCGAGGCGAAGATCCTGGCGGGAGGCCAGAGCCTCACGCCGATGCTGAACTTCCGGCTCGCGCACCCGGGCATGCTCGTCGACATCAACCGCATCCCGGGCATCGACGCGATCCGCGACGACGACGGCGGCGTGCGCATCGGCACGCTCGCGCGCCACCGCGCGATCGAGGTGAGCGACTCGATCCGCAAGAAGTTCCCGATCCTGACCGCCGCCGCCGCGCACGTCGGCCATCTCGCGATCCGCAACCGCGGCACCTTCGGCGGCAGCATCGCGCACGCCGATCCGGCCGCGGAGTGGCCGATGCTGGCGCTGCTGCTCGACGCGCAGATCGAAGCGAAGGGTCCGCAGGGCGCGCGCACGATCCCGGCGCGCGAGTTCTTCACGACCTTCCTCACCACTGCGCTCGGCGACGCCGAGATCCTCACCGAGGTGAAGCTGCCGGCCCTGCCGGCGAAGACGGGCTGGGGCTTCGAGGAGCTCTCGCGCCGGCCCGGCGACTTCGCGCTCGCGGCGGTCGCGGCGATCGTCACGCTCGACGGCAAGACGATCAAGGACGCGCGCATCTCGATGGGCGGCGTCGGCGGCACGCCGCTGCGCGCGCCCGGCGCCGAGGCGCTGCTGCGCGGCAAGCCCGCGGACGCGGCGCTCTTCGAGCAGGCCGGCAAGAAGGCGGCCGAGGAGTCGGATCCGTCCAACGACGTGCACGCCACCGCCGACTACCGGCGCCACCTGGTGTCGGTGCTCACTCGCCGCGCGCTCACGAGCGCCGCCGAGAAGGCCGCGCAGGGTTGATCCAGCGAACCATCCGAGGGGAGCACATCCGAACATGAGCGCGAAGCACAAGATCTCCGTCACGCTGAACGGCAAGAAGATCGAGCGCGAGGTCGAGCCGCGGCTGCTGCTCGGCGACTTCCTGCGCGAGGAGATCGGGCTCCTCGGCGTGCACCACGGCTGCGAGCAGGGCGTGTGCGGCGCCTGCACGATCCTGCTGAACGGCGACAGCGTGCGCGCCTGCCTGATGTTCGCCGTGCAGGCGGACGGCGCCGAGATCACCACCGTCGAGGGCATCGGCGAGCCCGGCAACCTGCACCCGCTCCAGCAGAGCTTCTGGGATCACCACGCGCTGCAGTGCGGCTTCTGCACGCCCGGCATGCTGCTCACCTCGATCGACCTGATCAAGAAGTACCCGCTCGAGAACGACGAGCAGATCCGCCACGGCCTCTCCGGGAACATCTGCCGCTGCACCGGCTACCAGAACATCGTGACGGCGGTCCGCGAGGCCGCACCGGGACTGCGCGCCGCGAAGTAGCGCGAAGGGAACGGCGACGACGTGACGCACGTGATCCGCGACATCGACGAAGTGGAGGGCTTCCTCGCGAAGTCCGGCTACGTCGCCGATCGCGAGATCGCGACCGCGCTGTTCCTCGCGATGCGCCTGCGCCGCCCGCTGCTCGTCGAGGGCTACGCGGGCGTCGGCAAGACGGAGATCGCCAAGGCGCTCGCGGAGGCGCTCGAGACCGATCTGCTGCGCCTGCAGTGCTACGAGGGCCTCGATGCCGCCGCCGCGCTCTACGAGTGGAACTACGCCAAGCAGATCCTGCGCATCCGCATGGAGGAAGGCTCGACGCTCTCCGCGACGGAGAAGGAGTCGACCATCTTCAGCGAGCCGTATCTGCTCGCGCGCCCGCTGCTGGAGGCGCTGCGCAGCCCGCTGCGCAGCCCGGTGCTGCTGATCGACGAGGTGGACCGCGCCGACGAGGAGTTCGAGGCCTTCCTGCTCGAGGTGCTCGCGGACTGGCAGATCACGATCCCGGAGCTCGGCACCGTGCGCGCCGAGCACCCGCCCTACGTGGTGCTCACCTCGAACCGCGTGCGCGAGCTCGGCGACGCGCTCAAGCGCCGCTGCCTGTATCTGTGGATCGGCTACCCGACGCTCGCCAAGGAGATGGCGATCGTGAAGAGCCGCCTGCCCGGCGTGCACGAGGATCTGGCGCGCCAGATCTGCCGCTTCGTCGAGTCGCTGCGCGAGATCGACCTCGACAAGCGGCCGGGCGTCGCCGAGACGCTCGACTGGGCGAGCGCGCTGGTCGAGCTGCACCAGGACCACCTGACGCCGGAGATCGTGCAGGCGACGCTCGGGTGCGTCGCCAAGAGCAAGCGCGACGTCGAGCGCATCGGCGAGCTGACGCCCGAGCTGATCCGGAGGGCTGCGGGATGAGCGACGCCGCGCGCCCGGTGTGGCTGCAGCTCGCCTCGCGCGAGACGGACCTCGTCGCGGCGGTCGTCGGCTTCGGGCGGCTGCTGCGCCAGTGGGGCGTGCAGCTCCACGCGGGCGCGTCGCTGGTCGCGCTCGAGACGCTGCGCGTGATCGACCTCGAGCGCCGCGAGGACTTCCGCTTCGCGCTGTGCGCGGCGCTCGTGCACCGCCCCGAGGACCGCCCGCTCTTCGACTACCTCTTCAACTCGTACTGGGCGACCGGCGCCGACCGCCTCGCGCCGCCGGCCAACGAGGGCCTCGCGAACCGCCCGGTCGACGCCAAGCGGCTCGGCCGCGACGTGCCCACCGAAGACTCCGTCGAGGGCTCGATCGGGAGCTTCCGCCCGCTCGGCTCGTCGCTCGGACTCTCGCCCGACGACGGCGACGAGTCCACCGACGTGCGCTCGGCGCGCCGCGGCCGCGTCGTCGAGATGGCGGACGACGCCGCGGGCGGCGCGGCGCGCGCCGAGCTCGAGCGCGTGGCGACGCGGCTCTCGAGCGTGCTCGCGACGCGGCCGTCGCGCCGGCGCCGTCCCGACCGCTTCGGCCCGATCGTCGATCCGCGCGCCACGCTGCGCGCGAGCCTGCACCAGGGCGGCATCCCGATCGAGCTGCGCCGCCAGCGCCGCCGCATCGCGCGCCCCCGCCTCGTGCTCTTCTGCGACGTCAGCCGCTCGATGGACGAGCACGCGTCGCTGCTGCTCGAGTTCTCGGCCGCCGTGCTGCGCCGCTTCTGGCAGGTCGAGGTGTTCCTGTTCGCGAGCCGGCTGGTGCGCGCGCGCTCGACGTGGAGCGAGCGCACCCTGCCCGAGCTGCGCCGCATGATGCCGGAGTGCGGCGGCGGCACGCAGATCGGCGCGGCGCTCGCCGAGTTCCTCGACGGCTACGGGGCCGCGCTGCTCGGGCCGGCCACCGTCTCGCTGATCCTCTCGGACGGCCTCGACGCCGGCGAGCCCGACGTGCTCGCGCGCGCCATGGAGCGCCTCGCGCGCCACTCGCGCGCGGTGATCTGGCTGAACCCGCTGCTCGCGCAGAGCGGCTACGAGCCGCGCGCGCGCGGCATGGCGGCGGCGCTGCCGTACGTCGACCTGTTCGCCCCGATCCGCGACGCGCGCTCGCTGTGGGAGCTGCTCGAGCGCCTGCGCGCGGCGTCGGGCTCGCGGCGCAATCGGGGCTTCGCGATTCGAGCCGGCGCGTCCGAGCTCGACGCGACGCAACACACGGGAGCGATCTAGGTGCTTCGAACCAACGAACGCAACAGGGAGGGCGCCATGGCAAGGACCCCGATCGCGGCGATCGTCGCCGCGGGGCTCGCGATCGGAATCGCGGGCCTGGCCGGCACGGCCGCCGCGCAGGAAGAGATGATCGCCGGCAAGCCGTACTCGATCACGCCCGGCGACAAGCCCGGCACCTTCGTCTGCCAGTGGGGCGACGAGAAGGTGAACTGGGAGCCGAAACCCTGGCATCCGACCTCCTACCGCGAGCTCGGTCCGAAGGTCTACGACCGCTGGACGCAGCCCGGCCTGCCGTATCCGTGGGAGATGCCGCTCGAGCAGCGCGTGCAGCAGACGGGCGCCGAGATCCACGACCGCTCCTACACCGCGCTGTACTTCGGCGAGTTCGGCCAGAACTACATCACGCGCTGGGCGATCGACCTGATCTCGCCGGACGGCGTGCACCGCGACAAGGAGCTCCACGAGTGGATGGTCTCCTATCGCATCAACCAGGGCGGCCTCGGTGCCGACGAGGTCGGCAAGGTCCGCGCGAAGTACATGTTCACCTTCATCGCGCCGAACGACTTCCGCGGCCTCGGCATCTCGACGACGATCTACCACGGCGACAAGTTCAACGACGAGTTCCTGTACACGCCGGCCGCGCGCCGCGTCCGCCGCCTGCCGCAGGCGGCGCGCCAGGACATCATCCCCGGCACGATCACGCGCTGGGAAGACTTCCCGCAGGTGAAGCCGTTCCCCGACATCGACTACAAGGTCGTCGGCCACACGCTCTACGCCGGGCAGTCGCCCGATACGATCGGCTTCAAGACCGAAGGCCAGTCGAAGGGCGAGCAGGTCCAGATCGGCATCGACGGCGTCTGCGAGCCGTCGTACATCCTCGAGATGACGCCGCAGTCGAAGTCGTACTGGTACGCCAAGCAGCGCCGCATCATCGGTATCAAGACCGGCAGCTCCTGGTACGAGGAAGTCTTCGACTCGAAGGGCGAGATCACGCGCAAGCGCGTCAACCGCCGCTCGATCGCGAAGGACGACCCGACATGAACCAGTTCTGGATCGACTACCCGCAGATGCCCCGCGACATCGTGAATCTCGACAACCTGCAGAAGGAGCCGACGCGAAAGATCCTGTTCTGGCAATGAGAGCCGGTCGTCTCCGGCGCGCGCGGCTCGCGCGCGCCGGAGACGCGATCGGTTCTGGTCGCATCGCTTGGGCCGCATCGCATGGGACGGAGCGCGCGGGATGGACTCGATGAGCCGGACACGATCGCTGCTGATCGCCGCCGCCGCAGCAGCGGCGTTGCTGGCGCTCGCGGCGTGGTCGTCGGATCCCGGCGCGCTCCGATTCGCGGCCTTCGGCGCCGGAGGCGGCGCGGCCGTCCCCGCGCCCCCGATGCTCGCCTTGCTCGCGGCCCTCGCAGCGCTCGGCGCAGCGACGGCGAGATGGTTCCGGAGCGGCGTCCGCGGGGACGTCGCGTTGCGGAAGGGAGCCCGGCACGCCGAGCAACGCAGCGGCGTACGGGAATGGGGACGAACGGCGCGACCATCGAAAACCATGGCCGCACCGACACGAGGGGGACACATGTCGGTTCGAGCGAAGAGTCTGCGAGGCGGATTGCTTGCGCTGTTGGTGATCGCCACTGCGGCGCCGAACGAGGCACAGGCCCGTTTCACGATCGGAGGCGAGGACGGGCTCGAGATCAGCGGCGAGCTCTTCAACTTCACCGAGATCCGTCTCGGTGACCGCGACTCCGGTCCGACCTTCAACTTGAACGCCGCGCCGGGAATCATCGCCGTCCCGGGCGAGGCCTTCTCGCGCCAGCAGAAGTACGAGCGCTTGAACGCGCTGCGCACCGAGCTGACGCTCGAGATGGTCTACCGCGGCATCCCGCACGTGACGCCGGTGGTGCGCCTGCGGCCCTACTACGACGCGGCGTTCCCGATCGAGGACCGCGACTACGGCGACATCGGCCGCTTCTGGAAGACGAACCTGGTCGAGGGCATGCACGACGAGTGGGACCCGGTGTTCCGCGAGGTGTTCGCGGACGTCAACTTCCACCCGCTCTTCATCCGCGCCGGCCGCCAGATCGTGACGTGGGGCCGCTCGGACGGCGTCGTCGTGCTCGACGTCGTGAGCCCGCGCAACTTCCGCAACCCGCTCACCTTCGAGCAGGAGCGGTTCATGATCCCGCAGTGGATGATCAACACCACGCTGGACATGTCGAGCTACGACTGGATGCCGGGCGGCACGGAGAAGGAGCTCCAGGTCATCTGGAACCTGAACTACCTGCCGTCGCGCTTCCCCGGCTTCCGCGCGAGCGAGGAAGGCCAGCACCCCTGGACGCTGAACGTGGTGGACTTCTCGGACCAGGTCATCAACACCCAGACGGCGCTGTTCGGGGAGTCGAGCTTCTTCGACGACGACAACTACGAGGGCAGCGGCGGCTTCCTCTCGGATACCGAGCTGTTCGTGAAGTGGCGCGGCACGGTGTCGAAGGGCTTCGGACCGCTCAACAACTTCACGTACTCGTTCCACTTCGCGCATCTGTACAACGACGTCCCGACCTACGAGCTCCAGGACCGCATCGACCTGGGCCTCGCGATCGACATCGCGGGTCCGCGCGCGGCGGGCGGCGGCATCGACTTCAGCAAGCACCGCTACCAGATGTACGGCTTCTCGTTCGACAAGGCGCTCGAGTTCCTGCCCGGCCAGTTCCAGGGCGCGGTGCTGCGCGGCGAGCTCGCCTTCAACAAGGGCGACCGCTTCTACGAGCCGGACCTGAACCTGCGCCGCGCGGACCAGATCCTCTACATGATCGGCCTCGACCAGTACCTGTATCTGACGCCGCGGAGCTGGGTGGAGACGCCGTGGTTCGTGTCGTTCCAGTTCTGGCAGGACTGGATCCTGCGCGACGCGGGCCGCGGCAAGTTCACCAACCGCGGTACGCCGGCGTGCGACGGGCAGCCGGGCTGCGGCGACAAGGGCTACATCATCGGCGGCGAGTACGGCCTGTTCAACGGCCTGCGCGACCAGCGCCGCTCGATCGTGACCCTCTACATGTTCAACGACTTCCTGCCGGGCAAGACGCTGCGCGTCGAGATGTTCGGCCTGCACGAGTTCGAGAAGAGCGGTACGTGGCTGCGCTTCGTGCTCGGATACAACTTCACGAACAACTTCAGTGCGCGCCTCGGCACGAACGTCATCTTCGGCAACCGCGACTCGTTCTTCGGCCAGTTCGACAAGACGGACGTCGTGTTCTCGGAGCTGAAGTACACGTTCTGAGCTCGGCGATGGGTGGGGTGATGCGAACGACATCGAGGAAGGACGAGCGGACGGCGCGCGCGAACGGCGCACGGCTCGCCCTGGAGACCGCATCGCCCCCTTGGAGTGGATCGCGAAACGAAGGAGCGTCGGGCCGTGTCTCCCCCGGCGCTCCGGATCCGCTGCGCGCGGCAGGCGATGGCCGCGCGCAGCCTTCCCTTCTCACCGCTGATCGCAGCTAGACCCCAGAAGGAGTTCGAGATGCCGACCGCCGGACCGTTCGGAGCAGCCGTCAAGCGAGTGGAGGACCCGCGCTTCCTGGTGGGCCAGACCTCGTTCGTGGAGGGCATGGTCCTCCCCAACATGCTCTCCGTCGCCTTCCTGCGCAGCCCGTACGCGCACGCGAAGATCCGGTCGATCGACGTCTCGAAGGCGCTCGCGCTCCCCGGCGTGGTGCGCGTCCTGACCGGCGAAGAGGCGATCAAGCGCTGCAAGCCGATCCGCGTCGAGTGGAAAGAGTCGAAGTTCGAGGTCGACTTCAAGCCCTGCGACTACCCGGCGATCGCGGTCGAGCGCACGCGCCACGTCGGCGAGATCGTCGCCGCCGTCGTGGCCGAGAACCGCTACCTCGCCGAGGACGGCGTCGAGCTGATCGAGGTGGAATGGGAGCCGCTGCCGGCCGTCGTCGATCCGGAGAAGGCGCTCGAGAAGGGCGGCACGCTCGTGCACGAGGAGTGGGGCGACAACGTGATGCTCCACTCGCACATCCGCGGCGGCGACGTCGAGGGCGCCTTCCGGCAGGCGGACGTGGTCGTGAAGGGCCGCTTCGCGATGAACCGCCACTGCGCGGCGCCGATGGAGGGCCGCGCGGTCGTCGCCAACTACGACGCCGCCCAGAACGGCATGACCGTCTGGACCTCGACGCAGATGCCGCACATGGTGCGCACCAAGATCGCCGAGGCGCTCGACTACCCCGAGCACCGCATCCGCGTGATCGGCCCCGACGTGGGCGGCGGCTTCGGCCTCAAGTGCCACATCTTCCCGGAGGAGCTGGCGCTCTCCCTGCTCACGCTCGACGTGAAGCGCCCGCTCAAGTGGGTCGAGGACCGCCGCGAGAACCTGTACGGCTCGTACCACGCCAAGGACGACATCTGCTACGCCGAGCTCGCCGTCAAGAACGACGGCACCATCCTCGGCCTCAAGACGAAGTTCATCGGCGACGTCGGCGCCTACACCTCGTACCCCTGGACGCCGTCCTTCGAGCCGCTGCAGGCGGCGATGGCGGTGCCGGGTCCGTACAAGATCCACCACGTCCACTGCGAGGCGCTCGCGGTCGCCACCAACAAGACCACGTCGAGCGTGTACCGCGGCGTCGGCCTGCCCGCCGCGCAGTACACGATGGAGCACATCCTCGACCTCGCGGCGGCGAAGATCGGGATGGACCCCGCCGAGATCCGGCGCAAGAACATCATGAAGTCGTCGGACTTCCCGGTGACGTCGGTGACCGGCCTCTACTACGACAGCGCGACGCCGCTCGAGTCGCTCGACATGGCGCTCGAGATGATCAAGTACCCCGAGTTCCGCAAGGAGCAGGAGGCCGCGCGCAAGCAGGGCAAGTACCTCGGCATCGGCATCAGCGCGATGATCGAGATGACCACCTTCGGCTTCGAGTACTGGCGCGCCGCGGGCCTGAAGAGCGTGACCGGCTACGACTCGGCGCACCTGCGCGTCGACCCGAACGGCGGCGTGACGCTCACGGTCGGCACCTTCAACCACGGCCAGGGACACCCGACGGCGTACGCCCAGCTCGTCGCGGACGGCATCGGCTGCAAGATCGAGGACGTCACCTTCATCCAGGGCGACACCCAGATGACGCCGTACGGATGGGGCACCTGGGGCAGCCGCAGCGCGGTCGCCGGCGGCGGCGCCGTGATCAAGGCGTCGGAGAAGATCCGGGAGAAGATGTTCCGGGTCGCCGCGAACCTGATGGAGGTGTCCGCGCAGGACCTCGAGCTCAAGGACGGCAAGGTCCAGGTGAAGGGCGTGCCGGGCAAGAGCATGACGATCCGCGAGGTCGCGCAGGCCACCGTGTACACGGCCGACGTGCCCGACGACGACGAGCCGGGCCTCGAGGCCAGCTACTACTACAAGGCGCCGACGCCCTACGCGAACTCGACGCACATCGCGGTCGTCGAGGTGGACCCGGAGACCGGGTACACCAAGATCCTGCGCTACGTCGTCACCGAAGACTGCGGCCGCATGATCAACCCGATGATCGTGGACGGGCAGATCGCCGGCGGCGTGGCGCAGGGCATCGGCCAGGCGATGTTCGAGCACCACCAGTTCGACGAGTCGGGCCAGATCCTCACCACCTCGCTGATGGACTACCTGATCCCGTCGTGCGCCGACGTGCCGCCGATGCAGTTCGGCCATCTCGAGACGCCGTGCCCGATCTCGGTGGGCGGCATCAAGGGCATGGGCGAGGGCGGCGCCGTCGCGCCGCCGCCCGCGATCGCCAACGCGATCGCCGACGCGCTCGCGCCGCTGGCCGGCTGGAAGCCGATCGGCCGGCTCCCCATGTCGCCGGAAGTGGTGCGCCGCCAGATCGCCTGAGCGCCGACCCCGAGACGAAAGGGCTTCGATTCCGATGCGTGAGATCGTGGAGGAGATGCGGACGCAGCTCGCTGCAGGAAGCGGCGGAGCCCTCGTCACGATCGTGCGCACCACCGGCTCGGTGTACCGCCGCGAAGGCGCCAAGATGCTGTGCCTTCCCGGCGGCCGCCTGGTCGGGTCGATCAGCGGCGGCTGCCTCGAGTCCGACGTGTACGAGGCGTCGCAGGACGTCGTCGCGCAGCAGCGCCCGATCCTCGCGGGCTACGACACCAACTCCGAGAACGACAACGTCTGGGGCCTGGGCCTCGGCTGCAACGGCACCGTCGAGGTGCTGATCGAGCCGCTCGACTGGTGGCGCGGCGCGGCGGGGCGCGCGCTGTTCGACGCGCTCTCGCGCCACGTGGAGGCCGGCGAGCGCTGCGCGCTCGTCACGGCCTTCGGCGCAGGCGACGGCCATCCGCTGCCCGGCATCCAGCGCGTGCTGGTCGACGCGCACGGCGCGGTCGTCGGCGAGCCGGCGTCCGCCTTCGAGGAAGCCGAGCTCGACGCCGCGGTCGATCTGCTCGTGAACGAGCGCGTGCGCCCGTCGCGCAAGCTGCGCGTCGGCGCGCGCGAGGTGTTCGTGGACGTGATCGTGCCGCCGACGCCGCTGCTCGTGGTCGGCGCCGGGCACGACGCCGCCCCGCTCGTGCGCATGGCGCGCGAGCTCGGCTTCGTCGTGACGCTGATCGACAGCCGCGAGCGCTTCGCGACGCGCGAACGCTTCCCCGAGGCGGACTTCGCGCTGTGCGTGCGGCCGCCGGACTTCGCGTCGAAGGTGTCGTTCGCGGGCAGCCCCGCGGTCGTGCTGATGACGCACAACTACCTCGTCGACCGCGAGATCCTCGGACAGATCCTCGTCTCGGACGCGCCCTTCACCTACGTCGGGGCGCTCGGGCCGCACGCCCGCACCGAGTCGATGCTCCGCGAGCTGCGCGAGGAAGGCCTCGCGCTGCGCGAAGACAAGGTCGCTCAGATCCGCACGCCGATCGGCATCGACATCGGCGCCGAATCCCCCGCCGAGATCGCGCTCTCGGTGCTCGCCGAGGTGCTCTCGGTCCGCAACGGACGCCGGCCGGTCCCGCTGCGCGAGAAGAAGGGGAAGATTCACCTACCCGAAGCCAACGTGGAGAAATCGAGTTGAAGTCCAGCCTCCTGTATTCGTACCAGGTCGAGAACGACGACCCGTATCGCACCTTCGCCGACTCGCTCGTGCAGATGGACCTCGCCGAGCGGCTCGGGTTCGACTCGGTGCTCGTCAGCGAGCACCACCTCGTCGAGAACGGCTACTTCCCGGCGCCCTTCGTCGTGTGCGGCGCGATCGCGATGCGCGTCCAGCGCATGCGCATGGGCCCCGGCATCCTGCTGCTCCCGCTCTACGACCCGCTCCACGTCGCCGAGCACTCGACGATCATGGACGTCGTCTCGAACGGCCGCTTCATCCTCGGCATCGGCTACGGCTACCGCCAGGAGGAGTTCGACGCCTTCGGTGTGAAGCTCGACGACCGCGGCGCGCGCATGCGCGAGGGCATCGAGGCGATGCGCGCGATGTGGGAGAACCCGGTCGCCACCTACCACGGCGAGCACTTCCACTACGACAAGGTCACGCTGCGGCCGCGCCCGATCCAGCAGCCGAACCCGCCGATCTGGGTGGCCGCCAAGACGCGCAACGCGGTGCGGCTCGCCGGCCGGCTCGGCGACGCCTGGTTCGCCGACCCGATCCAGCCGCTCAAGGTCACGAAGGACCGGCTCGCGGTCTACGAGCAGGCGGCGGCCGAGGCCGGCCGCAACCCGAACCACGACCTGCCGCTGATGCGCGAGGTGTTCTGCGCGGAGACGGACGAGCAGGCGTGGGAGCAGGCGCGCGAGGGCATGCTCTACGTCTACAAGGAATACCTGCAGTGGGGCCACATGCTCGACGACGAGGGCAACCCCGTCCCGCCGGGCGACGAACGCGCGCTGGGCCTGCTGAAGAAGCGCTTCATCGTCGGCAGCCCCGAGAGCTGCGTCGAGCAGGCGCTCCGCTATCGCGACGAGCTCGGCGCGACCAACCTCATCATGCGGATGAAGTTCCCCGGCATCCCGCACGAGCGCGTCCTGAAGTCGATCCAGCTGTGGGGAGAGCGGGTGCTGCCCGCCCTGGCGTAGGCCGGGATCCGGAGGTCGTTTTGCAGTTCGATTCCGTCGATGCGGTGCGCGAAATGTTCGCGAAGGACGGCTACATCGCCGACCGCCCCCTCGCGCTCACCGTCTATCTCGCCAATCTGCTCGGCAAGCCGATCCTGCTCGAAGGCGAGGCGGGCGTCGGCAAGACCGAGGTCGCGAAGGTCCTCGCGAACACGCTGGACACGCCGCTGATCCGGCTCCAGTGCTACGAGGGGCTCGACGCCAACTCCACCATCTACGAGTGGAACCACGCCAAGCAGATCCTGCACATCCGCATCGCGGAGAAGCAGGAGAGCGTGGAGACGCTCGACCGCAGCATCTTCGGCGAGGAGTTCCTGCTGCAGCGGCCGCTGCTGCAGGCGATCCGCCATCCGGGCCCGCGCCCGGCGGTGCTGCTGATCGACGAGGTGGACCGCGCCGACGAGGAGTTCGAGGCGTTCCTGCTCGAGGTGCTCTCGGACTTCCAGGTGAGCGTGCCGGAGCTCGGCACCTTCCGCGCCGCGCACCGGCCGATCGTGGTGCTCACCTCGAACCGCACGCGCGAGCTCAACGACGCGCTCAAGCGCCGCTGCCTCTACCTGTGGATCGACTACCCGACGCCGACCAAGGAGCGCGAGATCGTGCTCTCGCGCGTGCCGGGCATCGACGCGTCGCTCGTCGAGCAGGTCGTGGGCGTCATGCACACGCTGCGCGAGATCGACTTCTTCAAGCGGCCGGGCGTCGCCGAGACGCTCGACTGGAGCCGCGCGCTGCTCGGGCTCGGCGCGCGCGAGCTCTCGCCCGAGCTGGTCGACGAGACGGCCGGCTGCGTCCTCAAGTACCACGACGACGTCGAGCGCCTGCGCGAGATCGGGGCCGATCACGTGCTGGCGGGCGAGTCGGAGCGAAGCGAGGCGCGATGACGCTGGAGGCATCGTCCATCGGCGACGCCGCGGGCGCCGCCCGCGCGCTGGTGCAGCGCGTGATGACGTTCGGCCGCCTGTGCAAGGCGGCCGGGCTCGGCGCGACGCCCGCCCGCATGATGGACGTGCTCCGCTCGCTCGAGGGCATCGATCTCCGGCGCCGCGACGACTTCCGCCTGGCGCTGCGCACCAACCTCGCGAGCAGCCACGAGGAGGAGGCGCTCTTCGACCGCCTGTTCCGCACCTACTGGGAAGGCGAGGCGACGGCCGACTACCAGCCGGCCGAGTTCGAGCTCGAGCCCCAGGAAGACGACAAGAACCGCGAGATCCCCGACGAGCCGCCCGACCTGCTCGGCAATCCCGAGCAGTGGAGCGCGGACGAGCTCGCCAAGGCGCGCGAGCTGGTCGGCCGCTGGACCGGCGAGAGCCGCGAGGTGCAGCGCCTCGTGCGCGAGCTGGCCGAGCGGCTCGCGACGCGTCCGAGCCGGCGCGTGAAGCCGGCGCGCCGCGGGCCGCGCGTCGACATGCGCCGCTCGCTGCGCCGCAACCTCGCGCACGGCGAGATGCTCGAGCTCTCGCGCACGCGGCGGAAGATCCGCAAGACGCGGCTCGTCATGCTGTGCGACGTCAGCGGCTCGATGGACACCTACAACCCGCTGCTGCTGCAGCTCATGTTCGGGCTGCAGCGCGCGCTGCCCAACTCGCGCACGGTGGTGTTCACGACGCGCAGCAGCGAGATCACGCGCAGCCTGCGCCGCCGCTCGGTGCCCGAGGCGCTGAACGAGGCGAGCCGACTGGCGCGCCACTGGTCGGGCGGCACCAACATCGGCGCCGCGATCGGCGAGGTGAACCGCCGCATCCTGCGCGAGGGCTCCGCCAGCTCGACCGTCGCGATCATCGTGAGCGACGGCTACGACCAGGGCGATCCCGCGCTGATCTCGCGCGAGATGCGCGCGCTGCGCCGCCGCGTGCGCGCGGTCACCTGGATCAACCCGCTCGCCGGCAGCGAGGGCTACACGCCCACCGCGCGCGGCATGCAGGCCGCGCTTCCGTACGTGGACCACTTCTTCGGCGCCAGCAACGCCAAGGCGATCCGGGCGCTCACGAAACAGCTCGGTGCGATTCGCTGATCGAACTCAGCAGGGAGTAGGAACTTGAAGTACATCGGTACCGGCATGACGTCCCTCACCAACCGCCAGCTCGCGGCGGGCAAGGGAACCTTCGTCGCGGACTACAAGCCCGAAGGCATGCTCCACATGGCCGTGCTGCGCAGTCCGTACGCGTCCGCGCGGATCCGCAGCATCGACACCAAGGCGGCCGAGCAGATGCCCGGCGTCGTGTACGTCATCACCGGCCAGGAGGTGGCGGCGAACATGAACCCGATCTTCGAGGCGTACGACACCGCCGCGATGGGCGCCAAGGGCGTCAAGTGGTACGCGCTCGTGCCCGAGCGCGTGCGCTTCGTGGGCGAGTGCGTCGCCGCGGTCGTCGCCGAGGACAAGTGGACGGCGCGCGCCGCCGCCGACGCCATCGAGGTCGACTACGAGGAGCTGCAGCCGGTCACCGACCCGGAGAAGGCGATGGAGCCCGGCGCGCCGCTCGTCGAGCCCGAGTGGGGCGACAACATCCTGGTGACGCGCGACTTCCGCTCCGGCGATCCCGACAAGGCGTTCGCCGAGGCCGACGGCACGATCTCGGGCGTCGTCAAGCAGCACCGCTACACGGGCGCCGCGATCGAGCCGCGCGCGTACCTCGCCAACTACGATCCCTACCAGGACCTGCTCACCTTCCACGCCTCGACGCAGAACCCGCACCCGATGCGCGTGTTCCTGGCCGAGACGCTGGGCATCCCGGAGACGTCGATCCGGGTGATCCAGCCGCACGTGGGCGGCGGCTTCGGCCTCAAGATCCCGACCTTCCAGGAGGAGCCGCTGCTCGCGTACCTCGCGCGCAAGCTCCAGCGGCCGATCCGCTTCGTGGCCGAGCGCACCGAGGACCTGCTCGCCGGCGGCCACGCCCGCGAGGAGCGCCTCTACTACGAGGTCGCCTACAAGAAGGATGGGACGGTCACGGGCCTGCGCGCCAAGGTGATCGCCGACGTCGGCGCGCCCTCGGCGCTGTGCGGCTGGGGCCAGTCCTTCGTGACGTCCTACTGCATCCCGACCTGTTACAAGATCCCGAACAACCGGGTGCAGCTCTTCTCGGTCGTCACCAACAAGTGTCCGTGGAACGCGTACCGCGGCTACGGCAAGGAAGCCGCGTCGTTCATGATGGACCGCATCATGGACAACGTCGCCCGCGAGACCGGGCTCGACCGCGCCGAGGTGCGGCTGCGCAACTACATCCAGCCGCACGAGTTCCCGTACTCCCAGGTCTCGGGCGCGATGCTGGACAGCGGCGACTACCCGAAGGCGCTGCGCAAGGTCCTCGACATGATCGACTACGAGAACTTCCCGGCGATGCAGGCGGCGGCGCGCAAGGAGGGCCGCTACCTCGGCATCGGCATCGGGCAGGAGCTGACGCCGGAGGGCTGCTCGATGCCGCGCTCGACGCTGCTCGGCGGCTGGGACGGCTGCACGGTGCGCGTCAACCCGTCGGGCCAGGTGACGATCCTGACCGGCGTCACGTCGCCCGGCTCGGGCAACGAGACGGCGATCGCGCAGATCGTGGCGGACGAGCTCGGCGTCTCGATCGACCACATCAAGGTGATCCAGGGCGACACCGACACCTGCCCGTACGGCCTCGGCAACTACAGCTCGCGCAGCATCATCATGGGCGGCTCGGCGGCGAAGGTCGCGGCGAACGAGCTGCGCGAGAAGATGCTGAAGGTGGCGTCCAAGCTGCTCGAGGTGGCGCCCGACGACGTCGACGCCGAGGACGACAAGTTCTTCCTGAAGGGCGCTCCGACGCGCTTCGTGACCTTCAAGGAGGTCGCGAGCACGGTGTACCGCGATTGCCACGGCAAGGCCGCGTTCGACGTCGAGCCCGGCCTCGAGGCGACGCGCTACTTCAAGCACCCGAACGTCTACCACCAGCCCGACACGCAGGGCCGCTTCTCGTCGTACCCGTCGTGGCCGAACCAGGCCGTGGCGATCATCGTCGAGGTCGATCCCGAGACCGGGAAGTTCAAGATCGTGCGCTACTGCGCGGTGCACGACAGCGGCGTCGTGATCAACCCGCTGCTCGCCGAGGCCAACCTGCACGGCGGCTTCGTGCAGGGCATCGGCGGCGCGGCGTTCGAGCACCTCGTGTACGACGAGTCCGGCCAGCTCCTCACCACCACCTTCATGGACTACACGTGCCCGACGGCGGTCGACGTGCCGTCCTTCGAGGTGGCGCACCAGGAGACGCCGTCGCCGTTCACGCCGCTCGGCACCAAGGGCGTGGGCGAGTCCGGCGTCACGGGCCCGCTCGGCGGCCTGTGCAGCGCCATCGAGAACGCGCTCGCGGACAGGAACGTCCGGCTGACCGAGCTGCCGCTGACTCCGAGTCGTGTATGGGAGGCGATCTCCGCCGCCCAGGGAGGAAACCGATGATCTCGCGGGAATACGAATTCCACGCACCCAAGACGCTGAACGAGGCGCTCTCGCTGCTCGAGAAGAGCGGCGGCAACGCCAAGCTGATCGCCGGCGGCATGAGTCTCGTGCCGATGATGACGCTCGGCCTCGCGCACCCCGACGCCGTGATCAGCCTGAACAAGGTGCCCGGCCTCGACGGCGTGAAGGAGGACGGCGGCGTCCTCGCGATCGGCGCGATGACGCGGCACCACGTGCTGAAGACGAACCCGCTGATCGCCCAGCACGCGCCGCTGCTGGCCGAGGCGGCGAAGTACGTCGGCGACGTGCAGGTCCGGCACCGCGGCACGCTCGGCGGCGTGCTCGTGCACGCGGATCCGGCGGCGGACTACCTGCCGGTCTGCCTCGCGCTCGGCGCGCAGATCAAGCTGCAGAGCGCGAAGGGCGTCCGCACGGTCGAGGCGCGCGACTTCTTCAAGGACATCATGACGACGTCCATCGAAGACGGCGAGATCCTCGTCGAGGTGCGCGTGCCGAAGCTGCCGGCCGGAAGCGGCAGCTCGTACCAGCGGCTGCACCGCGTCGAGGGCAACTACGCCATCGTCAACGCGGCGGCGGTGGTCGAGCCGGGCAAGAAGAAGGGGCGCGTCGCGCTCGGCGGCGTGGGTCCCACGCCGGTGATGATCGACGTGTCCGCGCACATCGCGTCGGGCGTGTCGGACGACGCGCTGCGCCGCGTCTCCGACGCGGCCTTCGCGGCCGCCGAGAACGCCTACGGCGACCTCAACGGCGACGCCAAGTACAAGCAGGCGATGGCCCGCGTGTACGCCCAGCGCGTCGTGCGCGCCGCCGCCGCCCAGGCGCAGTGATCCCAGAGCCCACGATCCCACGGAGCGATTCGAACACCATGAAGAAGACGATCCAGATCACGGTCAACGGCAAGTCGTACAGCAGGGACGCGGACACCCGGCAGGTGCTCGCGGACTTCCTGCGCGACGAGCTTCGACTCACCGGCACGCACATCGGCTGCGGCACGGGCAGCTGCGGCGCTTGCACCGTGGTGCTCGACGGCCGCACCGTGAAGTCGTGCTGCATCCTCGCCGCCGACGTCGACGGCCAGGAGATCACCACGATCGAGGGCATCAGCACGGGCGCGCAGCAGCTGCACCCGATCCAGGAGGCCTTCGTCGAGTTCCAGGGCCTGCAGTGCGGCTACTGCACGCCGGGCATGGTGCTCTCGGCCATGCAGCTCCTGAAGGAGAACCCGAACCCGAGCGAGGACGAGATCCGCCACGGCATCTCGGGCAACCTGTGCCGCTGCACCGGGTATCACTTCATCGTCAAGTCGATCCAGGAAGCGGCCAAGCGCCTGCAGGCGAGCAAGTAGGCGGGCCGCGCGAATGCCGATCTACGAGTACCGCTGCGCAGCCTGCGGCGCCGAGCTCTCCGCGCTGGTGCGCCGCGCGGAAGAGGCGCCGCGAAGCTGCGAGGCGTGCGGCGCGGATCGGCTCGAGCGCCTCGTCTCCGCGTTCAGCGTGCGCACGCGCCGGTCCGACGCCGGCGCGCTGCGCGCGTCGAGCCGCGACCTCGTCGAGCGGCCCGAGCGCTTCGGCGCGGCGATGCACGCGCTCGAGGACAAGACCGGCGTGCGGCTCGACGCGCGGCGCGTGGACGCCGCGGTCGAGCGGCTCGCCGAGGCCGGCAAGCCCAAGTGATCCGGATCCGAAACGCCGCGGCCCGCCGCGGCGGCGAACCAGGAGCGACGCAGGAATGAAGTTCGAGGTCTCCAAGAGTCCGTACGGCGAGAACGACGAGATCGGCCGGCTGAACGAGATCACCGCCGAGTCGCGCCGGGCGGTGCTCTCGCGCGTGGACGCGAGCCGCGTCTACGACCTGTCGGTCGACTACTTCATGGGCATGCCGAGCTGGGACTTCGTGGGCGACCCGCCGTACCAGATCTGGATGACGCACACGCCGAGCGGCACCGTGATCGACAACCCGATGAACGTCGACGAGGCGGTGAACCGCTACGTCTCGTACTCGGGCGACGCGATCTCGATGTACACGCACTGCGGCACCCACATCGATACGCTGAACCACTTCGGGTACAACGGCCTCATCTGGAACCACTTCAAGGAGTCGGAGCACCTCGGCACGCGGCACTGGAAGGTCTGCGGCGCCGACAAGTTCCCGCCGATCATCGCGCGCGGCGTGATGCTCGACATCGCGGGCCTGAAGGGCGTGGACGTGCTGGCGCCCTCTTACGGGATCGGCGCCGACGACATCCGCGCGGCCTGCAAGCGGCAGAACGTCGCCCTGCAGAAGGGCGACGTGGTGCTGCTGCGGACCGGCCGCATGCGCCTGTGGCCCGACCACGACAAGTACCTGATCGACGAGCCCGGCCTGAATCTCGAAGGCGCCATGTACCTGGCGGAAGAGGGCGGCTGCATCGCGATCGGAGGCGACAACGTCGCGCTCGAGCAGCTACCCTCGGCCGATCCCGACAGCTACCTGCCGGTCCACTGCTACCTCTTCGCCGTCGTGGGCGTCGTGATCATGGAAGTGATCATGCTCGAGGAGCTCGCGCGGGACCGGATCTCCGAGTTCGGCTTCTTCGGCGCCCCGCTGCGCCTGCGGGGCGCCACCGGCTCCCCGATGCGGACGTTCGCGATTCCGTTCGGCACCTAGCCTGCGGTTCGCAGGCGGCCGGCCCCCCGCCGGCAGGAGGCGATCATGAGCCAGCGCATCGTGCAACGCGTCAAGTCGAAGCCCGTGCGGGCCGGCGGCGGCTCGCACCATCCGACTGCTCCGGAGGACCGGCAGAAGCTCCTCCTGGAGATCGCCAACGTCCTCAACACGAACCTCGAGCCGGAGCTGCTGCTCGAGAGCATCGCGCGCGTGGTGCGATCCTTCGTGCACATCGACCGCGCCACGCTCGCGCTCTACGACCGCGACCGCGACGAGTTCCAGATCGTCGCGCTGGCGCTGCAAGAGAGCAGCCGGATCGGCAAGGGCTGGTCGATCCCGCACTCGGGCAGCCGCTGCGGCAAGGTGTTCGACTCGCAGCAGCCCTACCTCTCGGTGCTCGACCCCTCGACGCGCTTCTACGAGGACTCGCCGCTCACCGAGGAGGGCATGCACACGAGCCTGGTGCTGCCGCTCACCGTCAACGCGACGGCGATGGGCACCTTCAACGTCAACTGGCGCAGCGGCGAGAGCGAGCACGAGGCCGACATCGAGCTGCTCTCGATGGTCGCGGACCAGATCGCGATCGCGGTGTCCAACTCGCGCGCGTTCGAGCGCATCCGCAGCGACGCGGAGGGGCTGAAGCGCGAGAACCAGTACCTGCTCGAGCTGGTCCAGAACAAGGACGCGCCGAGCCTGCTGTTCAACTGCCCGTCGCTGGCGCCGCTCGTCGAGCGCCTGATGACGGTCGCCAAGGTGGACGCGACGGTGCTGGTCGGCGGCGAGACCGGCACCGGCAAGGGCGTCGTGGCGCGCACGATCCACGCCTGGAGCTCGCGCCGCGCGCGGCCGTTCGTCAAGTGCGACTGCGCGGCGCTCGCGCCGAGCCTGATCGAGAGCGAGCTGTTCGGGCACGAGCGCGGCGCCTTCACCGGCGCGACCTCGCGCCGCATCGGCCGCTTCGAGCTGGCGCACGGCGCGACCATCTTCCTCGACGAGATCGGCGAGCTGCCGCTCAGCACGCAGGCCAAGCTGCTCGGCGTGCTGCAGGACCGGCAGATCCAGCGCGTGGGCGGCACGACCTCGATCCCGGTCGACATCCGCGTGATCGCGGCGTCGAACCGCGACCTCGCGCAGGAGGTGAAGGCGGGGCGCTTCCGCGAGGACCTCTACTACCGCCTGAACGTGGTGACGGTCTCGATCCCGCCGCTGCGCGAGCGCCGCAACGACATCCTGCCGCTCGCGCACCACTTCCTCGCGACCTACGCCCGCGACGTCGGGCGCAAGATCAGCGGGATCAGCGCCGCCTCGCGCGCGAAGCTCGTCGAGTACCCGTGGCCCGGCAACATCCGCGAGCTCGAGAACGTGATCGAGCGCGCGGTGCTGCTCAACGCGGGCGACGAGCTCGAGATCGGCACCGAGGTGCTGCCGATCGCGAGCAGCGCGCCGGCGGCGGTCGCCGCCGAGACGACCGAGCTGCTGCCGCTCGCGGAGGTCGAGGCGCGCCACATCCGCGCGGTGCTGCGCCACACGCGCGGGCGCGTGTCGGGTCCCGAGGGCGCGGCGCGCATCCTCGGCCTCAACGCCAGCACGCTGCGCAGCCGCATGAAGAAGCTCGACATCAAGGCGGAGCGGGCCTGATGGCCGCGCCGGAGCGGGTGACGGGGAGGCGCCCGGTGCGCGGAGTGCTCGCGCTGCGCGAGCGCGACGTCTTCGACAGCCGCGGGACGCTCGACCGCGAGGGCGGCCGCGACGTCGCGATGGACGACCACGGCGTGCGGCGCGTGCCGGCGACGTGGCGCTGGGGCGTGCTCGGCACGACCTTCACGTCGTTCGGCGTCGCGACCGCGATGATCTACCCGCTCTCCGGCGCGCTCTACGCACAGCTCTATGGCTCGCAGGCCGCCATCCTGGGCGGCGTCATCACCTCGATCTACGCGCTCGCGGTCTGTTACTACATCGTCCGCCACGTCGTGAACGAGGGCATCAACGCCGACCTGCTCTCGCGCAGCTCGTTCGGCTACCTCGGCTCGTCGTTCATCGCGCTGCTCTACGCGATGGTGTGCTGCTTCTACTTCGCCGCCGAAGGCTCGGTGATGGCGCACGCGCTCCACGAGAGCGTGCCGTCCGTGCCGTACTGGGCATGGGCGACGCTCACCAGCGCGAGCTTCATCCTGCTCGGCATGGTCGGCATGGTGCTGCTGACCAAGCTGCAGTGGGCGACGCTGGTGCTCTACTTCGCGGGCCTCGCGCTCGCCTTCTACGCGCTCGTCGCCGGCTGGGACGAGCGCGTCGACGTCGCGAAGCTCGCCACCTGGACGTCGCTGCCGCCGCCCGACGGCCGCTTCGACGTCTGGACCGTGCTCGAATCCACCAGCGGCTACATCGGCGTGCTCGGCGCGATCCTCGCGGTGTTCCACATGGACGTCGCGCGCTTCATGAAGCGCGAGTCGCGCAACGGCGGCGGGCTCTTCTTCACCGCCGTGAACGTGCTGTTCCCGGCGCTGCTGATGTACCTGGTCGGCATCCAGATGCTGGCGGCGAGCGGGCAGCCCGACCCGGGCGTCACGCTGGTGCGGCTGATCGGGCCGCTCGGCCTCGCGGTCACGCTGATCACCCAGATCCGCATCAACGTGCTGAACCTCTACGGCGGCACGCTCGGCCTCGCGAACTTCGCGTCGCGCATCTTCGGCTACGTGCCGGGCCGGCAGTTCTGGGTGATCCCGTTCCTGCTCTCCGCGACGGTCGTGATCCTGACGCCGTTCCGCGAGAACTTCGGCCTCGTGTCGATCTACATCAGCATCTTCCTGTGCGCGTGGGTCAGCACGATCATCGGCGAGCGCGTCTTCGTGCGCAGCCGCCACCCGCTGCCGCAGTGGTCCGAGGTGCGGCGCTCCTATCTCTCCGACTGGAACCCGGTCGGCCTCGTCTCGATGTGGGTGCCGGTCGCGATCGCCTGCGTGATGGCGTCGAAGCTGCTGGGCCGCGAGGCGCACGCGCTGGCGGTGCCGTTCTCGATCGTCGTGCCGTTCGTGATGCCGGCGGTCGTCGCGGCCTTCCTCTCCGAGGAGCGGCTGCTGCGCGCCTACGTCGGCCGCGACGTCGTGGTGCCGCCGCAGGAGGCGGAGACGCTGACCTGCGGCGTGTGCTCGAGCGAGTTTCACCGCTCCGACTTCGCCGACTGCCCGTTCCACTCGGTCTGGATCTGCTCGTACTGCTGCATGTCGGAGCTACGCTGCAAGACCGTGTGCCGCAGCGAGCCGCAGCCGCTTTCGATTCCCGCGCTGAAGACCTGATCGAGGAGAGAGCCGCGATGCCGTTTCGAGCCCCCGACTACTACGCGATCGAGGAGCTGCTCACCGACGAAGAGCGCCAGGTGCGCGACACCACGCGCCGCTTCGTCGACGAGGAGTTCATGCCGCGCATCGTCGAGTCGTACCGGGCCGGTACGTTCCCGAACGAGCTGATCCCGCGCATCGCGGAGCTCGGCCTGTTCGGACCGACGCTGCCCGAGGAGTACGGCTGCGCGGGCGTCAGCAGCGTCGCGTACGGGCTGATCTGCCAGGAGCTGGAGCGCGGCGACAGCGGCCTGCGCTCGTTCGCGAGCGTGCAGTCGAGCCTGGTGATGTACCCGATCTGGGCGTTCGGCTCGGACGAGCACAAGAAGAGCTGGCTGCCGCGCCTCGCGAAGGGCGAGGCGATCGGCTGCTTCGGGCTCACCGAGCCCGACTTCGGCTCGAATCCGTCCGGCATGCGCACCACGGCGCGCCGCGCCGACGGCGGCTTCGTGCTCGACGGCGTGAAGCGCTGGATCACCAACGGCAACCTCGCCGACGTCGCCGTCGTCTGGGCGCGCCTCGAGGACCAGATCCACGGCTTCCTGGTCGAGACCGACCGGCCCGGCTTCACCGCCGAGGAGATGCACGGCAAGCTCTCGCTGCGCGCGTCGGTGACGTCCGAGCTCTTCCTCGAGAACGTCTGGATCCCGGCCGAGAACCACCTGCCGGGCTCGGGCCGCATGAAGGCGCCGCTCTCGTGCCTCTCGAACGCGCGCTACGGCATCTCGTGGGGGGCGCTCGGCGCCGCGATGAGCTGCTACGACACCGCGCTCGAGTACGCCAAGGGCCGCGTCATGTTCTCGCGCCCGATCGCCGGCTACCAGCTCGTGCAGCGCAAGCTGGTGGAGATGATCACCGAGATCACGAAGGGCCAGCTCCTCGCGCTGCGCCTCGGCCGCCTGAAGGACGCCGGCAAGGTGCGCCCCGAGCAGATCAGCATGGCCAAGATGAACAACGTGTCGAAGGCGCTGGCGATCGCGCGCGAGGCGCGCGACATCCTCGGCGGCAACGGCATCATGGACGAGTATCCGATCATGCGGCACATGGTGAACCTCGAGACGGTCAACACCTACGAGGGCACCGAGGACGTGCACCGGCTGATCATCGGCAAGGACATCACGGGCTTCGACGCCTTCGGCGCCTGACCCACCGCAACCGCCACCACGCGAGGATTCCTCCCATGCCCTCGCCTCCGACGCTGGGATTCGAGACGCACGACGTGCTGCGCCAGGCCGCGGCTTGGCGCGACGAGAAGCAGGGCGTCGCGCTCGCGACCGTGGTCGAGACGTGGGGCTCGTCGCCGCGCCCGATGGGCAGCCGGCTCGCCGTGAACGAGCAGGGCGCCTTCGTCGGCTCGGTGTCGGGCGGCTGCGTCGAGGGCGCGGTCGTCGAGGAGGCGCTCGGCGTGATCGCGTCGGGCGAGCCCAAGATGCTCGAGTTCGGCGTGACCCACGAGATGGCGTGGGAGGTCGGGCTCGCCTGCGGCGGCCGCGTGCGCATCTTCGTGGAGCGCGTCGAATGAAGCGCGCGACGCTCGACGCGCTGCTCGCCGACCGCGCGGCCAAGCGCAGCGCGGTCCTCGTCACCAATTTGAAGAGCGGCGAGGAGTGGCTGCTCCATCCCGACGCCGGCGACGCCGCCCCGCCCGGGCTCGAAGCCGAGGTCGCCGAGGCGCTCGCGCACGACGCGAGCCGCACCGTCGAGACGCCCGACGGCGCCTGGTTCGTGCAGCCCTTCCAGACGCCGGTGCGGCTCGTCGTGGTCGGCGCCGTCCACATCGCGCAGCCGCTCGCGGAGATGGCGGCGCTCGCCGGGCTCGACGTCGTGGTCGTCGATCCGCGCACCTCGTTCGCCAGCGAGGCGCGCTTCCCGAACGTGCAGCTCGTCACGCTCTGGCCGGACGAGGCGCTCGCGCAGCTCGCGCCCGATCGGCGCACCGCGATCGTGACGCTCACCCACGATCCCAAGCTCGACGACCCGGCGCTCTGCGCCGCGCTGCGCTCCGAGTGCTTCTACGTCGGCTCGCTCGGCAGCCGCAAGACGCACGCCGCGCGCCTCGGCCGCTTGCGCAAGGAAGGCTTCAGCGACGAGGAGCTGGCGCGCATCCGCGGGCCGGCCGGTCTCTCGATCGGCGCGCGCACGCCCGCCGAGATCGCGATCTCGATCGCGGCGCAGATCGTGGAGTGCCTGCGCGCGGCGCCGGGCAAGACGGGCGACGCCGCCGCACCCGCCTGAGCTACTTCTTCGCGGCGCGCTCGCGGACCTGGGTCGCGTCGTTCACCACCACCGCCGGCACGATGTCCCGCGTCTCGAGCCGCCCGACCACGCAGATCTGCTTACCGGTGCGCAGCACCGGCGCCGTGGCCGCGCGCAGCTCCGGCCGCACCTCGATGGTGAGGAAGTGGCGCGGATAGTCGCCGCCCAGGTGGTAGTGGTCGCGCCCGCCCTTGCCCTGCACGCGAATCGGCCCGAGCTCGCCGCAGACCGTCGCGAACTGGTTGCGCACGGGCGGCAGCGAGTCGGCGAACTTGATCTGCTCGCCCCACAGGCCGCGCCGATTGCGGTACGCGAACTGTTGGGCCGTCCGGAGCTGCCTCTCGTACGATTCGCCCGCGGTCTCGGGATCGAGGAGGGCGTAGCCGTTCGAGATCAGCTTCTCGTTGAGCAGGGTGCCGTCGCCGAGCCGCAGCACGCCGGCGAGCCCGCCGCGCTCGCGCGGCTCGGGCGAGAGCAGCGACGGCTCGCCCACCGCGAGCCATTCGACGACGGCCTCGACGGCGCGCGTCGCGAGCGGGCCGTCGTGGCGGCTCACGGCATCGACGCCGGAGAGCCAGAGCACGGCGCTCTTGCCGTCGCGCTCGATCTCGATCGCGCCGGCGTAGTCCACGCGGCCGACGTGAACCCGGCCGGGCTCCCAGCCTCGAGCGGGCGGGTCGCCCGCGGCGGCGGGCGCGAGCGCGAGCAGGGCGGCCAACGCGGCGAACGCCGCGCGGCGCGCGGCGCGGCGTAGATGGCCGAGCGCGCCGC
>QEVM01000014.1 GCA_003576805.1 Pseudomonadota bacterium
TCGCGAGCGCGGCGAGCGTCGCGGCCGACCCGGCCGCCGCCGCGACGAGCGGCGGCGTCGCGCCGCGCGCGGCGGGCAGGCGATACGGGAACGGCTCGACGCGATCGGGCGCGGGAGGCAGCGCGCTGAGCACGTCGATCGCGCGCGCCTCGGTGGTGAGCGTGCGCGCCGCGCCGTCGCGGTCCTTCACCTCGATCGCGAGCGCGGGCCACTGCGTGCTGCCGGCCTCGCGCGCGCGCACCCGGATGCGCGTGCGGCGCACCTCGCGCACGCCGTCGGACTCGAGCGGCAGCGCCTCGGCGTCGAGCAGCCACAGCCGCTCGACCGCGGGCGGCGGCCGCACGGGCGCCACCTCGTGCCCGGGCGGCGTGACGACGGTCACCTCGACGACGGCGACGTCGCCGAGCCGCAGCTTGGGCGGCTCGATCGCGACGACCGCCTGCGGTGTCGGCGGCGCGGCCGCGGGCGGCGGCGCCTGCTCGGCGGAGCACGCGGCGAGCGCGAGCAGCGCCGCGAGCGCGCGTTTCATCGCACGCCCCGGCGCGGCGCGGCGCGCGTGCGGAAGAAACGCACGAGCGGGCGCAGCGGGTCGGCGTCGGTCGCGAGCCACACGACCTCCGCGCCTTCTTCGCGCAGCCGGCGCACGAGCGTCTCGCGCCGCGCCGCGGCGGCGGCCGCGTACGCTTCGCGCTGCTTCGCGCGCGTCGCGAGCCGCAGCGACCGGCCGCCGCGCTCGGCGTCCACGAGACGCAGCCCGCCGGCCGCGACCAGCTCGCGCTCGCGGCGATCCTCGACGACCGCCGCGACGAGATCGTGGCGGCGCGCCGCCACCGCGAAGGGGCGGCCCTCCGCGTCGCGGCCGCGGAAGTCGGAGAGCACGACGGCGAGCGAGCGGCGCCGGCCGTGCGCGCGGATCCATTCCGCCGCCACGCGCAGGTCGGTCTCGCCGCGCGGCCGCTCGGCGCTCTCGGCGGCGGCGCGGATCACGCGCCAGGTGTGGGCGTCGCCGCGGCCGGGCGTCACTTCGGCGCGTAGGCCGTCCGCGAACGCGGCGAAGCCGACCGGATCGCCCGCCTGTGCGGCCGCGGTCGCGAGCAGCGCGGCGGCGGTCGCGGCGACCTCGGCCTTGCTGCGCCCGGCGGTCCCGAACGCCATCGACGCCGACACGTCGAGCGCGATCAGCACCGGACACGAGCGCTCCTCGCGGAAGCGCTTCACCCACGGCACGCCGGTGCGCGCGGTCGCGTTCCAGTCGATCGCGCGCACGTCGTCGCCGGGCGCGTACGGGCGCGACTCCTCGAACTCGACGCCGCCGCCGCGGAACGCGCTGCGCCACTGGCCGACGAGGAGGCCCGCCGCCTCGCGCCGGCTGCGCACCGCCAGGATGCGCGCCGCCCGCGCGATCTCCGCGAGCGCCGTCGCGCGGCCGTGGCGCGGGTCCATCGCGGCTACGGGGTCGCGACGGCCGCCAGCACCGCGCCCACGACGTCCTCGGCGCGCATGCCGTCCGCCTCGGCTTCGTAGGTGAGCACGACCCGGTGTCGCAGCACGTCGGGCGCGACGCGCTTCACGTCGTGCGGCGAGGCCCAGTCGCGGCCGTCGAGCAGCGCGCGGGCGCGCGCGGCGCGCAGCAGGAAGCGGCTCGCGCGCGGCGACGCGCCGACCGCGACCGAACGCGCCTCGCGCGTGGCGCGCACGAGGCGCACCGCGTAGTCGGCGACGGCGTCGGCGACGTGCACCGCCGCCGCCGCTGCCTGCAGCGCCGCCACCGCCGCGGCGTCGGCGACGGCGTCGACGCGCGGCGCGTCGAGGTCGCTGCGCAGCGCGATCGCGATCTCCTCGTCCGCGCTCGGGTAGCCGACCACGAGCTTGAGCAGGAAGCGGTCGATCTGCGCCTCGGGCAGCGGGTAGGTGCCCTCGTGCTCGATCGGGTTCTGCGTCGCCATCACGAAGAAGGGCTGCGGCAGCGGGAAGCTCTCGTCGCCGATCGTGACTTGGCGCTCCTCCATCGCCTCGAGCAGCGCGGACTGCACCTTGGCGGGCGCGCGATTGATCTCGTCGGCGAGCAGCACCGGCGTGAAGATCGGGCCCTTGCGCACCGCGAAGCGCTGCTCGTCGGGCCGGTAGACCGGCGTGCCGACGAGGTCGCCGGGCAGCAGATCGGGCGTGAACTGCACGCGCCGGAAGCCGAGCCCGAGCGCCTGCGCGAGCGTGCGGACGGCCGTCGTCTTCGCGAGGCCCGGCACGCCTTCGACCAGCACGTGGCCGCCGGCGAGGAGGCCGATCACGAGGCCCTCGAGCAGCGCGTGCTGTCCCACGACGACGCGCGCGACCTCGTCGAGGAGCCGCTTGGTGGTGGCCGCTGCGTCCGCCTCGGCGCCGTGCATCCGCGGAGCTTAGCCCCGCCCGGATCGCCGGCCGGCGCGCGCCTTCGCGACGATCGCGCTGGTGCGCACGCCCGCGATCTCGCGCAGCCGCACGACGCGGCCGCCCCAGCTCTCGACCTCCGCGCGGCCGACGATCGCGCCGAGCGCCCAGTCGCCGCCCTTGGCGAGCACGTCGGGCCGCAGCGCGCGGATCGCGCGCAGCGGCGTCGGCTCCGCGAACGTCACGACCCAGTCCACGCACGCGAGCGCGGCCAGCACCTCGGCGCGCTGGCGCGCGGGTACGAGCGGCCGCGCGGGTCCCTTCACGCGGCGCACGCTCGCGTCGGTGTTGACCGCGACGACGAGGCGGTCGCCGAGCGCGCGCGCCTGTTCGAGGCTGCGCACGTGACCGACGTGCAGCAGGTCGAAGCAGCCGTTGGTGAAGACGACGCGCGCGCCGCGCCGCTGCGCCGCGCGCACCGCGCGCTGCGCAGCGGCGAGCGTCAGCAGCTTGCTGCGCGCGAGAGGCGGCGGCTTCACGGCGCGTTGGCCGGCGGCTTCGCGTCGGCGCGCGGCGCCGTCGGTGGCGGCGTCGGCGACGCTTCCGGGGCTGGGCGCTCGCTCTCGGCCGCGCCGCCGCCGAGCATGCGCTCGAGGCGCGAGAGGCCGCCGCGCACGAACGCGGGAAGTCCTTCGAGCACGAAGCTCGCCGGACCCGAGGCGAACGACTTCACCGGCACCAGCCGCGCCTGCGGGTCGCCCCACGGACCCGACATCGCGAAGTACGTCGACACCAGGTTGTCGTCGGGCCCGAGCAGCAGCCGGTTCAGGATGGGGAAGACGCCGATCACGCGATCGAGCGTACGGAAGAAGAAGATCCCGATCACGGCCTCGAGGTCGTAGGGCGCGCGCACGACGTTCACGCGCCCCGTGCCCATCATGCGCACGGCGGGTCCCTGCAGCGTGAAGCCGTCGGTCTCGAGGAAGCCGTCCTTCAGCGTGAGCGGCGCGTCGAT
Source organism: Pseudomonadota bacterium (assembly GCA_003576805.1). GTDB lineage: Bacteria > Myxococcota_A > UBA9160 > UBA9160 > PR03 > PR03. The sequence continues at coordinate 3,383 of QEVM01000014.1, forward strand.
GCGCTCGTACGGGATCGTCTCGCGCGAGCGGAACGGGTTCAGCGTGTCGCTCGCCTGCGCGATCGCGAGCAGCACGTTCATGCGCTTGTTGATCTCGCCCTCGCGCAGCCGCAGGAACGCCGTGCCCTGCATGTCGGCGAGCATCGAGTGGCCGATCACCAGCTTTCCGGCGAGCGACGCGTCGAGGTCGGCGGTGCCGCGCGCGGAGCCGCCGTCGAGCTTGATGTCGTTCAGCAGGTCCGAGAACGAGCCGTTCTCGAGCTGGAGGTCGGCGCGGTACGGCACCGCGTCGGACTCGGAGAGGTCGAGATCCACCGAGCCGCGCAGCGAGCCGCGCGGGCGCAGGTGCGCGGCGCCGCGGCGCAGCTCGACGCGATCGCCGACGGCCTGCGCGACGCCGTCGAGCCACTCGGCCTGGAAGTCGCCGAGCTTCTCGAGCCGCGCGTGGAAGCGGGCGCGGCCCCAGGCGGCGGCGTCGGCGCGGCGGCGTCCCTCGCGGCGCGGCAGCGAGAGGGCGACCTCCACGTCGATGCGGCTCTGATCGCCGCCCCGGTAGCTGCCCTTGCCGCGGAAGGGGACGCCGCCCCAGTAGCCCTTGGCTTCGCGGATGTGCACGCCCGGATTGGCCGGCGCGAGCACCGCGGTCGTCTCCTCGAGCGGGCGCAGCAGCACGGGGTGCTCGATCCAGTCGGCGTCCACCTCGATCGAGCGCCAGCGCGGCGGCGAGCCCGGCTTCTTCTTCGACTCGATCCAGTCGTCGAGCGCGATGCGGCCCGGCAGCGGCGGGACCGGTCGCGGCACGACGCCGCGCTCGAACGCGACGCTGACGGCGCGCAGCCCCTGCACGGAGAGCCAGAGCTGCGGCAGCGGCCGGTCGCCGATGCGCGCGCGCATGTCCTCGATGCGCAGCCGGTCGCGCTCGAGGTGCACGCGGCCGCGCAGGTCGCGGATCGGCTGGCCGTCGCCCTGCGCGATCTCGACGGCGTCGAGCGTCGCGTCGACCGAGACCGTCTCGGGCCAGAGATCGGCGAGCGTCGCGCCCTTCGCGCGCGGACCGCCCGCGAGCGCGTGGAAGAACGAGAGCGGCGTCTCGCCGGCGTGCAGGGCGAAGCTCTTGATCGCGCCGCCGCGCAGCGACGCGACGTTGCGTTGCTGCGCGCCCTGCGGCGGCGAAGCGGCGAGCACGAGGTCGCGCAGCGCGGGCAACGAGAGCGGGCCGCCGCGCAGCTCGAACGAGAGCTTCGCGGCGTCGGAGATCGGGCGCTCGATCGAAGCGTTGCCGGCGAGCTGCGAGCCGCCGCCGCGCCACTCGAAGCCGGAGACGCGGACGTGCTGCGGATCGATCTCGACGCGTGCGCTGGCGTGGGCGCTCGCGACCGCGACCTCGAGCGGTCGCGCGCGGTCGACCGCGCGGACGCCCAGGCCCACGAGCTCGAGGTCGAGCGCGCCGCCCGCGGCGGCCGGCGTCCAGGCGGCGACGCCGCTCGCGCGGCCGGCGAGCTCGGCCTCGACGCCGCGCGCGGCGAGCCACGGCCCGGCGAGCGCGAGGTCGGCATCGGCGAGCGCCAGCGTGCCGCGCGGACCCGTCTCGTCGAGGACGCCGTCGAGCTCGAAGCCGCCGGCGTCGCGTCCCGAATCGCCGATGCGGCCCGTGCCGCGCAGCTGGGGCGCGCCGCCGAAGGGATCGTGCGAGAGCGTCACCTGGACGCGCCGCAGCGCGATCGCCTGCGCGGGCTCGGCGAACGCGACGCGCAGCGCCGCGTCCTCGACCGAGACGGCCGGCAGAGCCGACGCGATCTCGCGTAGGCTGCGGGCGGGCGCGCCGGCCGTCTGGCCGCCGGGTCCCGGCTGCGCGCGCTGCACGAGCCGATCGACGGCGTGCGGCGTCCAGCGGCCGTCGGCGCGCCGCGCGAGCGCGAGATCGAGTCCGCGCACGTCGACGCGGTGGGCGCGCGGCTCGCCGCGCACGACACTTCGCGGTGACAGCGTGATCCAGACGCGGTCGGCCGCGATCGGGCGCTCGCCGGGCTCGCCCGGAATGCGCAGATCGCGCAGCTCGATGCCGAGTCCCCAGCCGAAGAACGGCCGCACCTCGCCGATCTCGACGGGCCCCAGCTCGGCGGTGAGGCGTTCCTCGAGCGCGGCGCGCAGCCGCTCGGGCGCCAGACGTGCGGAAACCGCGAGGCCCGCGAGCGCGCCCGCGGCGATCGCGAACAGCCCGAGCGCGCCGATCAGAGGCCGGCGCAAGGCGTCCCTTCCCGGCCGGACGGCGAGCGATCGGGCCGGCCGTCGGAGCCGCTCGTCCGCGTTTCGCCGGGCGAGCTGCCGGCGCCCGAAGCCAAGCTAGGGGTCGCCCGCGCGCGAATCGGATGCGCCTCGGCGTGCATCTTCGCGTGGAATCTCCTCGATCCCTCGCGAGGGGGATTCGCCAGCCCGGGAGCGGACGAGAATGGGCAACATCCGATTCTCCCTAAAGAAATCAAGTCGCAGGACGAAACATCCCCGCAGATCGGGGCAGAGCACTGCCTGCGGGTCGGGACAGGGGGGAAGCAGGGGTCATGGAGAGCAAGGCTAACGGCGCCATGCGCAGGAATCGCGTTCGCGAGATTCGGGAGAACCGCCTGATGACGCAGGCGCAGCTCGCCCGCAAGGCCAAGGTCGCCCTCCGCACGATCCACAGCGTCGAGAAGGGCATGAACTGCCGCATGGACACCAAGCGGAAGATCCTGCTCGCGCTGGGCATGCGGTTCGAGGACAAGGACTACGTGTTCCCGCCTTCGTCCGACATGGGCGGCGAAGTCATGCGCCCGCCGCAGCCCGAGCCGCCCCACTTCTCGTAGGTCCCATCGGCCTCGCACGTCCCCGGACTCGGGAATCTCGCCGTCGGGTTACATTGACGGGCGAGATCCTCGAAGGGGCCGTCCATTCCCCAGCGCAGCACACTTCTCGCCGACGTCGCCGGCATCGTCGCTCGTTCGCACGACCTGGCCGAGACGCTGCGCAACGTCGTCGACCGCGTCGCCAAACGCCTCGATGCCGACGTCTGCTCCGTCTACCTGACCGAGCCCGAGGGCCAGCGCCTCACGCTGCGCGCCACCAAGGGGCTGGCGGCGGAGTCGGTCGGCCGCGTGCACCTCGCGGTCGGCGAGGGTCTGGTGGGGACCGTCGCCAAGTCGGGCGCGCCGCTCGCCGTCCAGCACGCGCAAGAGCACCCCGACTTCAAGTACTTCCCGGAGACCGGCGAGGACCGCTTCGCGTCGCTGATGGCGGCGCCGCTCGCGGTGCGCGACGTCACCATCGGCGTGCTCGTCGTGCAGACGGTGAACCCGCGACACTTCGGCGCAGCGGACGTCGAGCTGCTCCAGACCTGCGGCCAGCTGCTCGCGCCGGTCGTGCTGAACGCGCGGCTGCTGGAGCTGGTGTCGGGCTCGGACGACGACCGCGGGCGCTTCGTCGACCAGCTCGCGCGCGCCGGCGTGCCGGTCGCCGACGGGCGCCCGTCGCGCGAGGAGCGCAACGTCGAGCTGCGCGGGACCGCCGCCTCCACCGGGATCGCGATCGGCCCCATCTACCTGCTCGAGGACCCGCTCGATCTCGCGCGCGTGGACTACACGCCGTCGGGCGACGCGGCGCAGGAGCGCAGCGACCTCGTGCGCGCGATCGCCGACGCGCGCCGCGAGCTCGACGACGTGATCGACGAGGTCGGCGAGAACTTCGGGCCCGAGTTCGCGAGCGTGTTCAACACGCACGTCCAGATCCTCGAGGACCACGGCTTTTTGCAGCGGCTCGAGCGCGCCGTCGCCGAGACCGGCGACGCCTGCCAGGCGGTGCGCCGCGTGGTGGACGACTACCGCGCGCTGTTCGGCCGCATCGAGGATCCGTACTTCCGCGAGCGCGGCGACGACATCGAGGACGTCGGCCGGCGCGTCGTCGCCAAGCTGCTCGGAGTGCGACACCGCAACGTGCCGCTCGAGCCGGGCTCCGTGGTGGTGACGTCGATGATCCTGCCGGCGCACTTCACGATGCTCGAGATGGACAAGGTCGCCGCGCTCGTCGCCGAGCACGGCGGCGCGACCTCGCACGGAGCGATCTTCGCGCGCACGCTCGAGATCCCGTCGGTGACCGGCGTCGAGGGCCTCGTGCGCACGGCGCGGCCCGGCGAGACCGCGATCGTCGACGGCACCAGCGGCCGCATCTACCTGGCGCCCGACGAGGCGCTGCTCGCCGAGTACCGGCGCGCGCAGCAGCGCTTCGAGGTCGCGGTCGGACACCTGGATGCGCTCCGCCACCGTCCCGCCGAGACGCGCGACGGCCGCCGCGTCGTGCTGTCGGCGAACGTCGGGCTGCTCGCGGACCTGCGCCTCGTCGAGCGCCACGGCGCCGAGGGGATCGGCCTGTTCCGCACCGAGCTGCTCGCGCTCGCGCACCGCGGCGCACCGCCCGAGGACGAGCAGGAGATCCTCTACGAGCGCGTCGCGCGCGCGATGGCGCCGCGTCCGGTGACGATCCGCACGCTCGACCTCGGCGGCGACAAGGCGGTGCCGAACCTCGGGCTCGAGGCCGAGGAGAACCCGCAGCTCGGCTGCCGCTCGATCCGCCTCACGATGCGCCACGAGGACATGATGCGCGCGCAGCTGCGCGCGATCCTGCGCGCCAGCGCCGTCGGCAACGTGCGGCTGCTGCTGCCGATGATCTCGGCGATCGACGAGCTGCGCGAGGTGCGGCGCCTCGTCCACGCGACGCAGGACGAGCTGGCGCGGCGCGGCTTCGCCTACGACCCGGCGCTGGCGATCGGCATCATGATCGAGGTGCCGTCGGCCGCGCTGATCTCCGACGCGCTCGCGCGCGAGTGCGACTTCTTCAGCATCGGCACGAACGACCTGACCCAGTACACGCTCGCGGTGGACCGCGGCAACGAGGCGATCGCGCATCTGTTCCGGCCGCTCCACCCGGCGGTGCTCGCGCTGATCGACATGAGCGTGCGCGCGGCGAACCGCGCCGGCATCCCGGTGTCGGTGTGCGGCGAAATGGCGAGCAATCCGCTGGCGGTGCCGCTGCTCGTCGGGCTCGGCATCGGCGAGCTGTCCGGCACGCCGCGCGCGGTGCCCGTCGTGAAGGAGATCGTGCGCAGCCTCGACTCGGGCGACGTCACCGCCGACGCGCGCGCCGCGCTCGCGTCCGGCACCGTCCAGGAAGTCGAGCAGATCGCGTGCGAGCGGCTCGAGCGCGCCGGCCTGCTCGAGCACCCCGACATCGGAAGCTGGCTCGTCGAGATCGTGAGCCGCGCCCGCCAGGGCTAGCGCCGGTCGAAGCGCGCCTCGGCGCGTCGCTGCGCGGACTCGATCGCGGCTTCCACCGATTGGCGCCAGGCCTCGACCTCCTCGCGCGTCGCGGCGCGCGGCACGCGCAGCGGCGGCGCGAACTCGAACACGACGCGCGCGAACGGCAGCGGCAGGAAGACGCGGTCCCAGCTCGGGAAGCGCAGCGCCGGGCGTGCGGCGATCCCGATCGGATGGAGCGGCAGCCCGGTGGCGCGCGCGGCGGCGATGACGCCCGGCTTGCACACGCGCGCGGGGCCGCGCGGGCCGTCGCACAGCAGGCCCAGCGAGCGGCCCGCCTGCGCAGTGCGGATCAGTCCCGCGAGCGCGGCGACGCCGCCGCGCGAGCTCGACCCGCGCGGCGAGGGGCCGAAGCCGAGCGCGGAGAGCACCGCGTCGATGCGGTCGCCGTCGCGCGAGCGCGAGACGGCGATCGCGATGCCGCGATCGCGGAAGCGGTGCGCCGCGCAGAACAGGCCGCCGTGCCAGATCGCGCCGAGAAACGGCGCGTCCGCGTCGAGCGGATCGGGGCCCGTGCGCTCGATCCGCCACGTCGCGCCGAGCGCGCGCAGCAGCGCGGCGACCACGACGGCGGCGACGCGCCACGGCCAAGTCACGGCTGGCGTCCCTGCGCGACGAGCGCGACGCCCACGACGGTCGCGAGCGCGCCGACGACGCGCAGGGGGCTCGGCTGCTCGCGCCAGCGCACCGCGGCGATCGCGACCGCGAACAGCACGCTGGTCTGGCGCGCGGCGACCACGTAGCTGACCGGCGCCGTGCGCAGCGCCTGGAGGATCAGCCCGTAGCTCGCGAAGCTGACGAGCGCGGCAGTGAGCGCGCGCGGCCATTCGCTGCGCGCGAGCGCGGCCAGCTCGGCGCGCGAGACGCGCCGCGCCGCGAGCGGCGCGAACACGATCCCGCCCGAGACGGACAGCATGACGTAGTAGACGGCCGCTGCGGGCACGGGCGAGCGCCACGGCGCCGCGCCGAGGTCCGCCATCGCGGCCTTGTCGCAGAGCGAGTAGCCGATCGAGGCGACGAGGGTGAGGAGGGCGAAGCGCACGCCGGGGGTTTCGAGCCAGCGCGCGCGCGGACGCGGAGTTGGCAGCCAGCGCGACCGCGAGCCTCGGGATCTTCGCTCGCCTGCGGCTCGCTGCGCGCTCGCTCCGCTCGCTTGCAGTTCGCTCGCTTGCACGAGCCACATGCCCGCGACGACGACCGCGATGCCGAGCGCGCCGCGCAGCGTGAGCGACTCGCCGAGCAGCGGCACCGCGGCGATCGGCAGGAAGGCGGGCGCCGAGCGCGCGATCGGATACACGACCGAGAGCGCGCCGGTCTCGAGCGCGCGCGCCAGCCAGTAGAAGTAACAGCCGTGGAAGAGGCCCGTCGCCGCCACCATCCCCCACACCGACGCCGGGATTTCGTCCGGTGAAACCCACAGCGGCAGCGCGCAGGCGGCGAGCGCCGGCGGCGCGATCTGCAGCAAGTTGAAGCCGAGCGGACTGCGACTGCCCTTGATCGATGCACTCCAGAAGGCGTGCAGCAGGGCGGAGAGGACGACCAGGGCGAGCTCGGTGGACGTCACGCGCGCGCGCAGGATCGCAGCGGCGCGCGTCCGGGTCGACCCCACCGGAGCGCTGTGTTATCGCTCCTCCCGCTCCCGATCGACGTCCATTTCGATGTCCCGTGTCCCGAGGTCGCGGCTTGGCGCACCCCCTTCACAGCCCTGCGGCTCGCCGGTCGCAAGACACGGTCCGCGCCTACGTGGACCTGACGAAGCCGCGCCTGCTGCCGCTCGTGCTGTTCACCGGGATCCCGGTCTTCGGGATGGCGGCGCACGGCGCGCCGTCGCCCGCGTTCGCCGCGCTCGTGCTGCTCGGCATCATGTTCGCCGCGGCCTCGGCGAACACGCTGAACGCCTACATCGAGCGCGACAAGGACGCGCTCATGGAGCGCACCAAGGAGCGCCCGCTGCCGGCCGGCCGGATCGCGCCGCGCGCCGCGCTCGTCTTCGGGCTCGCGCTCGCCGCCGCGTCGACCGCGCTCCTCGCCAGCGTCGGCGGCGCTGCGGCGGCGTCGGTCGGGGTCGCGAGCATCCTGTTCTACGTCTTCGTCTACACGATCTGGCTGAAGCCGCGCTCCGCGTGGAACGTCGTGATCGGCGGCGCGGCCGGCGCGGCGGCGCCGCTGATGGCGGACGCGGCCGTCAACGGCACCATCACCGCCGCGGGCCTCACGCTCTTCGCGATCGTGTTCTTCTGGCAGCCGCCGCACGTGTGGGCGATCGCGCTCTACCGCAAGGCGGACTACGAGGCGGCCGGCATCCCGATGCTGCCGAGCGTGATCGGCGACCAGCCCACGCGCCGCCGCATGCTGGCCTACACCATCGGCCTCGTGCCGGTGACGCTCGCGCCGGTCGCGCTCGGTCTGCTCGGCGCGGTGTACGGCGCGGTCGCGCTCGGCGTGAACGCCTGGTTCGTCGCGTCGGCCGTGCGCCTGCTGCGCGAGCGCGACGCCGACGCCGCCCGCCGCGTCTTCCGGGTCTCGCTCGGGTACCTGTTCGCGCTCTTCGTCGCGATGAACCTGGACCTGCTGACGCGGCTCTGACCCGGCGCGCGCGGCCGAGGCCTGCCATCCCCTCCGACTCTCCGCGCAAGTCGCTCTACGTCCTGTTCGGCGTCGTCGTCGTCGACCTGATCGGCTTCGGCGTGGTGATGCCGGTGCTGCCGTTCTACGCCAAGCAGCTCGGCGCGAGCGCGTCGGTGCTCGGGCTCGTGCTGATGGCGTACGCGGCGGCGCAGTTCGTGTTCGCGCCGATCTGGGGCCGCCTGTCGGACCGCGTCGGACGCCGGCCCGTGATGCTGATGACGGTCGCGGGCACCGCGCTCTCGCTGCTCGCGCTCGGCTTCGCGCCGTCGATCGGCTGGATCCTCGCCGCGCGCCTGCTCGGCGGCGCGTTCGCGGCGAACGTCAGCGTCGCGTCGGCCTACATCGCCGACGTCACGAGCGAGCAGGAGCGCACGCGCTGGATGGGGATGCTGGGCGCGTCGTTCGGCGTCGGCTTCGTGCTCGGCCCCGCGATCGGCGGCGCACTGGCCCCGTTCGGCTACCACGTGCCGCTGCTCTTCGCGGCGGGCCTGGCCGGCGCGAACTGGGTGCACGCGGCGGTCTCGCTGCGCGAGCCCGAGCGTCACGCCGCGCTGCCGGGCGCGCCGCCGGCGTCGCGCGCGCGCGTGCTGCGCGACCCGCTCGTCGCGCGCCTGTGCGCCGCGAACCTCGTGTTCTCGGTCGCGGTCGCGCAGCTCGAGACGATCTTCGCCTTCTTCATGATGGATCGCTTCGGCTACGACGCGCAGCACGTGGCCGGCATCCTGGTCGGCATGGCGATCGTGATGGGCGGCGTGCAGGGCGGCGGCATGAAGGCGCTCTCGGCGCGCTACTCCGAGCGCTCGCTCGTGGTCGCGGGCAGCCTGCTGCTCGCCGCCGCGTTCGCGGCGACGCCCGAGATGCCGACCGTCGGCTGGCTGCTGGTGCCGCTCGCGGTGGCGGCGGTCGGGCGCGCGATCGTGCAGCCGTCGCTGATGAGCATGACGTCGGTCGCGGCGGCGGCGACCGAGCGCGGCGCGGTGATGGGCGCGTTCCAGGGCGCGGCGTCGCTGGCGCGGGTCGTCGGGCCGCTCGCCGCGGGCCTGCTCTACGACCGCGTCACGGCGGCGCCGTTCTGGCTGGCGTGCGCGCTGCTGGTCGCGACGGCTGCGATCGCACACGCGCTGCCGGGGCGGATCGCGGCGCGCGCCGCGCTCGCCGACGCGGAGCCGACGCGCTAGACGCTCGGCGTGGACCTCTCGTTCCTGCCGGGAGTCAACGCCGCGCTGAACGCGACCGCGACGCTGCTCCTGATCCGCGGCCGCCGCCTCGCGCTGCGCCGCGAGCTGGACGCGCACCGGCGCACGATGCTGTCGGCCTTCGCGGTCTCGACGCTGTTCTTGATCCTGTACGTGACCCACAAGGCCTCGCGCGGCTTCGAGAACACCACGTTCCACGCCGAGGGCGCGGCGAAGCTCGCCTACCTCGCGGTGCTCGCTTCGCACGTGACGCTCGCGATGACGGTGCCGCTGTTCGCGATCGCGCTGATCGTGCTCGGCAGCCGCCGCCGCGACGCGCAGCACCGCCGGCTGGCTCGCATCGCGTGGCCGATCTGGCTCTACGTCTCCGTCACCGGCGTGCTGATCTACGTGGTCCTGTACCACCTCAATCCGGCGCCGATCTAGACCTGCGCGCGCAGCCGGGGCGCTCGCCGCGAAATGCTGCGAATCTGGTGCCGTTTCGAGGAGATGCGCGCGTGCGCGCATCTTGTGGAAGCGGGGGCGGGTTGCTAACCCAATCGCGCCGTCATCCCGGGCCGGGGAGTGGGGACGGCCTTGGCACTGCCTCCATCGATCTCGCTCGGGCCGCCGCCGGATCTGCACGGATCCCCGCGGCTCGGCTGGATCTCGGCGCGCCTCGCTTCATCCGCCCCGACCAACCGGGATCCGACCAGGATGCATTCGCACCGGAGTCTCGTGATCGCGGCCGCCTGCGTGGCGCTCGCGGCGTTCGTGCCTCGCGCCGCGCTCGCGGCCGACAACCCGCGCGGCGCCGAGCTGTTCGAGCTCTGCACGCAGTGCCACGGCGCGGCCGGCGAGGGCAATCCGATGGCGCTCGCGCCGTCGATCGCCGCGCTGCCCGAGTGGTACGTGCTGAACCAGCTCAACCACTTCCGCACCGGCGCGCGCGGCACGCACCCCGAGGACGTCGGCGGCCTGCGCATGTACCCGATGGCGATGACGCTGAAGACCGACGAGGACACCAAGGCCGTCGCGGCGTACGTCGCCGGGCTGCCGCCCGTGCGCCAGACGCAAACGCTCAGCGGCGGCGATCCCGCCCGCGGCGCGCAGCTCTACGCCGTCTGCACCCAGTGCCACGGCCCCAACGGCGCGGGCAACCCGGCGATGCAATCGCCCCCGATCGCGGGCCAGGCCGACTGGTACCTGCTCTCGTCGCTGCAGAAGTTCAAGGCGGGCACGCGCGGCACCTATCCGAACGCCGCGATCATGCGCGGCATGGCCGGCACCCTGCCCGACGAGCAGGCGATGAAGGACGTCATCGCCCACATCCTGACGCTGAACGCCAACACCGCCGCGAACGCGGCCCAGTAGCAAACACCGAAGGGACCACCGAGATGGGCGTCGAGCGACCGCCGGACGAAGCCGTCAAGCGCATCTTCATCGTGACGTTCGCGGGCACGGTGCTGTGGGTCGTCGCCGCGTTCCTGTTCGTGATCCTGCGCTGAGGGCCAAGCCACCATGATCGAAATCCTCGGACTCCCGGCCGCCTCCACCTTCGCCGACGACATCGACCGCGTCTTCACGATCATCTTCGTCGCGGTCGGCTTCTGGTTCCTGCTCGCCGAAGGCGTCTTCTTCTGGCTGATCTTCCGGTTCAAGAAGAAGGACGGCGTCAAGGCGCAGTACATCACCGGCGAGCTCAAGAGCGAGAAGCGCTGGATCACCGTCCCGCACAACATCATCCTGCTCTTCGACATCGTGATCGTCGTGGCGGCCGTGCAGGTCTGGTACGACGTGAAGCAGGACCTGCCCGAGGAGCCGGACAAGCAGGTGGTGCGCGTGATCGCGCAGCAGTGGGCCTGGACGTTCGTGCACCCGGGCCCCGACGGGAAGCTCGACACCCCCGACGACATCGCCAAGGTGAACGAGATGCACGTGCAGGCCGACCGGCTGCACCACTTCCAGCTCGAGAGCAAGGACGTGATCCACAGCTTCTCGGTCCCGGTCTTCCGGCTGAAGCAGGACGTCATCCCGGGCCGCGTCATCACGGGCTGGTTCACGCCCACGAAGACCGGCACCTACGACATCCAGTGCACCGAGATCTGCGGCGTCGGGCACGCGCTGATGCCGGCCAAGATCGTGATCCAGACCGCGGCGGAGCACGCCGAGTGGGTCGCGAAGAACTCCAGCGTGGCCGTCGCTTCGGCCGCGCTGCGCTAGTCGGCGGAGGAAGGACCACCCATGGCGACCGCCCCGGTCACCCATCACGACGCCCACGGCCACGGTCATCACGAGGAGTCGTGGTTCGTCCACTACTTCTGGTCGACCGACCACAAGATGATCGCCAAGCAGTACATGTTCACGGGCATGGCGATGGCGCTCATCGGCGGCTTCTTCGCCTACTGCTTCCGCATGCAGATCGCCTTCCCCGGCATCGACGTGCCGGGCTTCGGCGTGGTCTCGCCCAACGAGTACAACCACCTCATCACCAACCACGGCGCGATCATGATCTTCTGGGTCGCCATGCCGGTGCTGATCGCGGCGTTCGGGAACTACCTGATCCCGCTGATGATCGGCTGCGACGACATGGTGTTCCCGAAGCTGAACCGGCTCTCGTACCAGATCTTCCTGCTCTCGATCGTGGTGCTGATCGCGTCCTTCTTCGTGCCGGGCGGCGGCTTCGCGGGCGCCTGGACCATGTACCCGCCGCTCTCGGCCAAACCCGAGTACGGCCTCACGCCACTCGGCGCGTCGCTCTTCGTCACCGCGGTGGCGCTCGAGTTCGTCGCCTTCCTGATGGGCGGCATCAACTTCGTGACGACCGCGATGAACTCGCGCGCGCCCGGCATGCGCATGTACGACATCCCGATGGTGGTCTGGATGATCGTGATCGCGAGCATCCTGTTCATGGCGTCGGTCGGCCCGCTGGTCGCCGGCGCCGTCATGCTGCTCTTCGACCAGAACCTCGGCACCGCCTTCTTCAACCCCGACAAGGGCGGCGACCCGGTGCTCTGGCAGCACCTGTTCTGGTTCTTCGGGCACCCCGAGGTCTACGTCGTGCTGCTACCGACGGTGGGCATCGTGGCCGAGATCATCACGGTCTTCGCGCGCAAGAAGCTGTTCGCGTACCGCACCGTGCTCTACACGGCGTTCGGCACCGGCGTGCTGTCCTTCATGGTGTGGGCGCACCACCAGTTCATCGCCGGCATCGACCCGCGCATGGCGAACATCTTCACGATCACGACGCTGCTGATCTCGATCCCGATCGCGGAGATGATGTTCGTCTACATCGCCACGCTCTACGGCGGGGCGATCACGCTCACCACGCCGATGCTGTGGGCGCTCTCGTTCATCGCGACCTTCCTGGTCGGCGGCGTCACCGGCATCTTCCTCGGCGCGTCGGGCGCGGACATCTACCTGCACGACACGTACTTCGTGCTCGCGCACTTCCACTACACCTTCTTCCCGATCGCGATCATCGGGACCTTCGCCGGGCTCAGCTACTGGTTCCCGAAGATGTTCGGGCGCATGATGAACGAGACGCTCGGCAAGATTCACTTCTGGGGCACGATCATCCCCTTCAACTGCATCTTCATCCCGCTCTTCGTGCTCGGCGCGGCGGGCGAGCACCGGCGCATCTTCGACTACACGAACTTCTCCGAGCTGGCGCGGCCCGAGCTCCGGCAGCTCGACCAGTTCGCGACGATCTCGCTGCTCGTGATGCTCGGCTTCCAGGTGCTGTTCCTGTTCAACCTCTTCTACAGCCTCTTCTGGGGCCCCAAGGCCGAGAAGAACCCGTGGAAGGCGAACACGCTCGAGTGGACGGCGGATTCGCCGCCGCCGCACGGCAACTGGCCCGAGCTGCCGCGCGTCTACCGCGGGCCGTACGAGTACAGCGTGCCGGGCCGCGACCAGGACTACTGGCCGCAGAACGCCCAGAACTGATCCAGGCCGGAGGAAGCGCGTCCATGTCCGCTCGTCCGATCGCAACGACCCGCAGCGCCGCGGGCATGCCCACCGGCCGGCTGGCCGTCTGGTGGGTGATCGCCTCGGAAATCGTGATCTTCGGCGGTTTGCTCGGCTCGTACGTGATGTTCCGGCTGTCGCACGACTCGTTCGCGAGCGACGCCGCCAACACCAACATGTACATCGGCGCCTTCAACACCTGGGTGCTGCTGACGTCGAGCCTGTTCGCGGTGCTCGGCCACAAGGCCGCCGAGGAGGGCAACGGCCCGAAGGCCGCGCGCATGCTCTGGCTCACCGTCGGCGGCGGCGCGGTCTTCCTGCTGGTCAAGACCTACGAGTGGTACGAGAAGATCCACCACGGCCACACGCTCAGCTCGAGCACCTTCTTCTCGTTCTACTACACGGCGGCCGGCCTGCACGCGCTGCACGTGATCGCCGGCATGATCATCATGCTGTTCGTCGCCAATACGGCGCGCAAGAACCTGGAGCTCCACCGCGTCGAGCTGATCGGGATCTACTGGCACTTCGTCGACGTGGTCTGGATCTTCCTCTTCCCGCTCCTCTACATCGCCAAGTAGCGGCGCACCGAGGCAACCGAATGGGCAACCAAGCACAGCACGCCGTGTCGCACGACGAGCACGCGCACGCCGGCGAGCACTCGCACCACGGCAACTACGTGAAGATCTACCTGATCCTGCTCGTGCTGCTCGTGATCAGCATCCTCGGCCCCGAGATCGGCATCCGCTGGGTGACGCTGATCACCGCGTTCGGCATCGCGGTCGTGAAGGCGTACATGGTCGCCAAGAACTTCATGCACATCACGTTCGCGCCGCGCTACGTCGCGTACCTGGTCGGCACCTGCCTGATCTTCATGCTGCTCTTCTTCGCGGGGACGGCGCCCGACGTGATGAAGTTCTCCGGCACCAACTGGCAGAAGCCCGCCTGGGAGGCCGCCCACGCCGAGGCGGCGCACGGCGGCGGCGCCGCCGCGCACGGGGAGTCGGCCCACCACTGAGGGGCTACGCTCGCAGCGCGCCCCCGGAGCCCCCATGGCCACCTACCGCAGCAGCCGCATGCAGGTCGTCGCCGACGCGCGACGCACGCCGCTCGTCCCGAACGGCGTGATGGGCATGCTGATCTTCGTGATGACGGAGCTGATGCTCTTCGGCGGCTTCCTGTCGGCGTTCACCATCATCAAGTCGGGCTCGGTGGTCTGGCCGCCGCCGGGACAGCCGCGCCTGCCGGTCGAAGAGACCGCCTTCAACACGGCGCTGCTGCTGCTGAGCGGCGCGGCGTTGTTCGCGACGCGGCGCGCCTTCCAGCGCGATCGCGCCAAGGCGCGGCTCCCGATGCTGGCCGCGATGCTGCTCGCCGCCGCGTTCGTCGCGCTCCAGGGCCGCGAGTGGCTGGCGCTGCTCGGGCAGGGCCTCACGCTCACCTCGAGCAGCCTCGGCAGCTTCTTCTTCCTGATCATCGGGCTGCACGCGTTCCACGTCGCCGTGGCGCTCGCCATGCTCGTCCACACCTTCGTGCGCCTGCAGCGCGGCTGGCTGGCGTCCAGCCAGCTCGCGACGACGGAGGTGTTCTGGTACTTCGTCGTCGGCGTGTGGCCCGCCATCTACGCGGTGGTCTACCAGTGACGGCGCGCACCCGGCGCGGGCTCGGTCAGGCCGCGGCGTTCGCGCTCGCAGCGGTCGCGCTGCTCCTGCCGGCCGTCGCGTCGGCCTGCCCGATGTGCCTCTCCGGCCAGGGCGGCGGCACGCAGAAGGCCTTCGCGATCGGCAGCGTCTTCCTCTCCGTGACGCCGCTCGCCGTGATCGGCGCGGCCGTCTGGTACCTGCGCCGCCGCGCCCGCGCGATCCAGCACGAGGACGAGCTCGCGCGCCGCGGCGCCGCGCTGCCGGCCAGCCGCCCCGCTTCGCCGCACTGAAGGCGCGCGCCGCTCGGGGGCGCGACCGCCGCCTACAGCACCACGTTGACGAGGCGGCCCTTCACCACGATCACCTTGCGCGGCGTCTTGCCCTCGAGGTGGCGGCGTACGTTCTCGCTCGCGAGCGCGGCGGCGCGCACGGCGTCGTCGTCGGCGTCGGACGGCACGGCGACCTCGGCGCGACGCTTGCCGTTCACCTGGACGGCGATCGTCACCGTGTCGGCGACCAGCAGCGCGGGATCCGCCTCGGGCCACGGCGCGTACGCGATCGATTCGCGGTGGCCGAGCTTCTCCCACAGCTCCTCGGCGATGTGCGGCGCGAACGGCGCCAGCAGCTTCACGAACGCGAGCGCCGCCTCGCGCGGAAGCGGCGCGTCCTTGGCGACGTCGCGCACGAACACCATCAGCTTCGCGATCGCGGTGTTGAAGCGCATCGCCTCGAGGTCGTCGGTCACGCCCTGCACGGTGGTTGCGACGAGGCGCCGCTGCTCGGGCGTACCGGCGCCCGCGGGCAGCGCGCGGCCGGGCTCACCGGGCGCGTCCTCGTCCACGAGCAGCCGCCACGCGCGCTGCAGGAAGCGGGAGACGCCGAGGATGCCCTCGGTGGTCCACGGCGCCTCCTTGTCGATCGGGCCGAGGAACATCTCGTAGAGGCGCATCGAGTCGGCGCCGTGCTCCGCGACGACCTCGTCCGGGTTCACCACGTTGCCCCGGCTCTTGGACATCTTCTCGATGACCTCTTCGAGCTCGAGGCCGGGAAGCTCGGCGTGCCAGGCGCGGCCGTCTTCGCTGCGCACCTGCGCGGCGGGCACCCAGCGCGCCTTGACGGGGCGGCCGTCGTCCATCGCGACGGTGCCGTCGCCCTCCGCGCGCACCTCGCGGAACGAGTAGCGGCGCACGTCCGCGCGGCCGTCGTCCGCCACGTCGTCGTCGAAGTAGCGGTAGCTCGCGCCGAGGATCATCCCCTGGTTCACGAGCTTGCGGAACGGCTCCTTGGTGTGCACGAGGCCGAGGTCGTAGAGGACCTTGTGCCAGAAGCGCGAGTAGAGCAGGTGGAGCACCGCGTGCTCCGCGCCGCCGACGTAGAGGTCGACCGGCATCCAGTAGCGCTCGGCCTCGCGCGAGAACGGCTCGCGCTCGTTGCGGGGATCGACGAAGCGCAGGAAGTACCAGCAGCTGCCGGCCCACTGCGGCATGGTGTTGCGGTCGCGGCGCGCCGGCCGGCCCGTCTCGGCATCGACGGTCTGCATCCACTCGCGGGCTCGCTCGAGCGGGGTCTCGCGCTCGCCGGCCGGGCGGAAGTCGTCGAGCTCGGGCAGCGTCACCGGCAGCTCGCTCTCGGGCACGAGCTTCACGCTGCCGTCCTCGAGGTGCAGCACCGGGAACGGCTCGCCCCAGTAGCGCTGCCGGCTGAACAGCCAGTCGCGCAGCTTGTAGGTGACCGTGCCCTCGCCGCGCCCCTCGCTCTCCAGCCACGCGACGATGCGCCGCTTGGCCTCGGACGTCGGGAGGCCGCTGATGAGTCCCGAGTCGACCGAGACGCCGTCGCCGGTGCTCGGCAGCTCCTGCCCCGTCCCCTCCACCACCTTGCGGATCGGCAGCCCGAACGCCGTCGCGAACTCGAAGTCGCGCTCGTCGTGCGCGGGGACGGCCATGATCGCGCCGGTGCCGTAGCCGGCGAGCACGTAGTCGGCGATCCAGATCGGGACGCGCTCGCCGTTCACGGGGTTCACCGCGAAGGCGCCGGTCGCGACGCCGCTCTTGGTCTTGGCGTCGGCGATGCGCGCGCGCTCGCTGCGGCGCTTGGCCGCCTCGACGTACGCCGCGACCGCTTCGCGCTGCGCCGCGGTGGTGATGCGCGGGACCAGCGCGTGCTCAGGCGCCAGCACCATGTAGGTCGCGCCGAAGAGCGTGTCGGGCCGCGTGGTGAAGACCTCGATCTCGACGCCGTCGTGGTCCGCGACCGCGAAGCGCACGCGCGCGCCCTCGCTGCGCCCGATCCAGTCGCGCTGCATCTTCTTGATCGGTTCGGGCCAGTCGAGTTCGCCCAGGTCCTCGAGCAGGCGGTCGGCGTACGCGGTGATGCGAAGCATCCACTGCTTCATCGGGAGCCGCACGACGGGGTGCCCGCCGCGCTCGCTCTTGCCGTCGATCACCTCCTCGTTGGCGAGCACGGTGCCGAGCGCGGGGCACCAGTTCACCGGCACCTCGGCCTCGTAGGCGAGGCCGCGCTCGAAGAGCCGGGCGAAGATCCACTGCGTCCAGCGCACGTAGCCCGGATCGGTGGTGTCGATCTCGCGCGACCAGTCGTAGGAGAAGCCGAGCGACTCGATCTGGCGCTTGAAGGTCTCGATGTTGCGCCGGGTCGTGACGCGCGGGTGGGTGCCGGTCTCGATCGCGTACTGCTCGGCGGGCAGGCCGAAGGCGTCCCAGCCCATCGGGTGCAGCACGTTGAAGCCGCGCATGCGCTTCCAGCGCGCGAGCACGTCGGTCGCGATGTAGCCCTTCGGATGGCCGACGTGGAGGCCCGCCCCGGACGGGTAGGGGAACATGTCGAGCACGTAGTACTTGGGGCGGCTCGGGTCGATCTCGGCGCGGAACGTGCCGCGCTCGCGCCAGTGGCTCTGCCAGCGGGGCTCGATGCGCTTGGGGTCGTACGGCATGGCGCGGGACGATAGCGTCCGCGCCCGCGCGGAATCGACTACCCTGCGCGCGTGGCCGAGAAGACGACGGCAGAGAAGGCGGCCGCAGGCGAGACGGCGCCGCCGCCCGCGACGCAGGCCGACAAGCGGCGGGCGGCCGCCGCCCGCGACGAGACGTGGGCCGAGGTGTTCGTCGTCTCCGACGGCACCGGCGAGACCGCCGCCGACACCGTGCGCGCCGCGATGCTGCAGTTCCACGCGCGCTGGCGCATGCGCACCTTCCCCGACGTGCGCAGCGCGGCGCAGGCGCGCACCGTGATCGAGGCGGCCTCGAAGAACCGAGCGCTGGTCGTGTTCACCGTGGTGAACCGCGAGGCGGCGCAGGTGCTGCGCGACCACGGCGCCGCGCTCGGCGTGCCGTGCGTGGACCTGATCGGCCCGCTGATCGCGAACATCGCCGAGCACTTGAAGGCCGAGCCGCGTCACGAGCCGGGCCTGCTGCACGGCTTCTCGGACGCGTACTTCAAGCGCATCGAGGCGGTCGAGTTCGCGGTGCGCCACGACGACGGCGCCAACATGCACACGATCCACGGCGCCGACATCGTGCTCACCGGCGTGTCGCGCACCTCGAAGACGCCGCTCTCGATGTATCTCGCGCAGCGCGGCTACAAGACCGGCAACGTGCCGCTGGTCCCGGGCGTCGACCCGCCGCGCCAGCTGCTCGAGATGAACCCCAAGAAGGTGTTCGGGCTGATCGGCGACGTCGAGAACCTCTCCGCCATGCGCCGCGCGCGCGCCCGCTCGATGGGCGGGACGCCCTACCACCACTACGCCGACTCCCAGACGATCGCGCGCGAGCTCGACGAGTCGCTGCGCCTGTTCCGCGCGCGCGGCTGGCGCTGGATCGACATCTCGAACCGCGCCGTCGAGGAGAACGCCTCGAAGATCCTCGAGCTGATGCAGGGCTTCCGCGGCGCGACCGCGTAGCGTCTCCGCGGGCCGCGCCCGAGACGAAGAAGGCCGGGGTCGCTCGCGACCCCGGCCTTCGTGTCGAAACGGCGCTCCTTGGGGAGCGCGCGGCGTCAGCTCGCCGCCTGACTCGGTGTCTTCTCGCCGTCCGCGAGCTTCTCGGCGTGCAGCAGCGCCGTCGCCGAGTCGGGCCGCAGGATCGAGTAGAGCGCGGGCACCATCGTGATCGCGCCTAGCATGTTGATGATCATCAGGATCACCAGGAGCTGCGCCATCTCGGCCTGGAAGCGCAGGTTCGAGAACGACCAGAGCGCGATGCCGCCGACGATCGTGGTCGCGGTGAACGACACCGCCATGCCCGTCGTGCTGACCGCGCGCCGGATCGCCTCGTCGATGTCGCCGGTCTCGACCACCTCCTGGCGGATGCGGTCCACGATGTAGATCGCGTAGTCGACGCCGATGCCGACGCCCACCGACTGCACCGGCAGCGTGTTGATGTTGAGGCCGACGCCCTTCAGCGCCATGTAGGCCAGCGAGATCAGCGTCGCCGTGCCCACCTGCAGCAGGATCACCCAGCCGCTCATCATGTTCTTGTAGACGATCGACTGCAGCACGAAGATCGTGAACAGGATGAGCGAGATGTTGGCGATGTGGCCGCGCTCGACCTCGTCGTTGATGGCGGCCAGGATGCCCATGATGCCGCCGGCCATGACGAACTGGACGCCGCGCGTCCAGCTGCTCGCCTGCTGGAAGCGGGGAATCGGCTCGACCGCCTTGAGGTCCTGCACGATCAGCTGGTCGGTGTCGACCGCCACCGCGCGGATGCCGAACTCGTCGCTCTCCCACCAGGCGTCCACGTCTTCGGCCGTCCAGTCGGCGAGCACCGGCGGCCAGGAGAAGTACTCGCCTTCCTCGACCGAGTCGCGCTCGGTCTCGTAGTCGGAGATGGCGGCCTCGCGGAACTCCTCGATCCAGCCCGGCAGCTTCTCGGACGCCAGCGTCGGCTCGTGCGCCTCGTAGCTGCCGTCCGGCTTGCGCAGCTGGATGTGCATGGTGTGATCGCGCGTCGGCAGAATCGGGCCGAGCATGTAGTACCAGAGGTCGGTGAGCTTCTCCCAGTCGAAGAAGCTCGCGTCCTTGGCCGCGCGGTCCCGATCGAGGCGCACGATCACCTCGCCCATCGGGTTGTCCTTGATGAAGTAGTCGGACGCCAGCACCGCCTCGGTGATCGTGTCGCCCTTGTGGTCCGGGTAGAAGAAGGAGATGTTGGCGTCGCGGCTGTCGTCGGTCATGAACGGGCGCAGGAAGCCCGGCGCGCCGTTCGTGCGCAGCTGGAAGATGACCGTGCGCACCGTGCCTGGATGCTCCGGCACGAACTGCCACTTCGGGTCGCCGTAGTGGTTCATGCGCCAGTAGCCGCGGATGATCGGCGCGATCGACACCGACGCGCCGAGGTTCGTGTGCGTCTGCATCCAGCGCTCGAACTCGGTCATGCGCTTGATCGGCAGCGGGTCGGCGCTCGCGTTCTCGCGGTCGCCGCTCGAGAACACCACGAACGAGTCGACGCCGCCGAAGCGCTTGGCGATCTGGTCGGTCGCGACGTTGAACTCGTGGTCCGGCCAGAGCAGCGGCGAGCCGGGCGTGGCCTGCCCGATCGTCGAGTACATCAGCGTGATGTAGAACGACACGGCGAACAGGCCGAGCGAGACGCCGGCGACGACGTACTTCCAGCGCGGGTGCGTCGTGATGTAGCCGCACCAGTTGGTGAAGCGCACCATCGGCTCCGGCAGGTAGTGCTCGTTGTCGTGCGGCGGCGGCATGTAGCAGATCATGACGGGGTGCAGGATCTCGACCGTCGCGAGGATCGAAAGCACCCAGAACGCGCCGAAGATGGCCAGTTCGAAGAGCTGTGGGATGGTGGTCAGCGCGATCATCGCGAGGCCCGCGACGTCGGTGATGATGCCGAGCGTGCCGGGCACGATCAGCTCGGCCATGGCCACGGTGGCGGCCTCGATCTTGGCTTCGTTCGGGTCCGCGTAGCGTGGCGCGATCATCTCGTAGTCTTCGAAGAAGCGCTCCGCCATCTGCACGGTGTGCGACGTGGCGCGCGCAGTGATGATCATCGGGATCACCAGCACGAGTGGGTCGAAGGTGATCCCCATCCAGCCGCAGAAGCCGGTGCCCCAGATGAAGGTGACCACCGCGGCGATGAACGGGATCACCACGCCGTGCAGGCGCCGGAAGTACGCCAGCAGCAAGCCGAAGACGGTGACCACCGTCAGCGCCACGAACAGGCCGATCTCGAAGGCGTGCTTGATCACCCAGCCGATGTGGGTGGGCTCGCCCGAGACGTAGATCTGAAGATTGCAGCCCTCGGGCAGCGTCACCTCGGTCGAGAGGCGTTGGAACGGGCGCGTGATCGACTTGAAGAAGCGGTCCAGGGCCGTGTTCTCGCCGGCGGTGCAGGCGGGGTCCTCGAAGTCCTTCTTGATCTGCTCGACGTGGTTGAAGACCGCCGTGTAGGTCTGCGAGGTGTTGAGGCGGTCGGTGATGAAGCCGCCGGTCACGAGCGCGCCCTTCTCGTCCCATGAGACGAGGCGGCCGTAGATGAAGGGCGGGTTCTGGAGGACGAGGCCGCGCAGGTGGTCGGCGTCGTCCTGGTTCTCCGGGACCTTCTTCATCAGCACGTCGGAGGTGATCGAGCCGTCCGGCTCGATCTGCACGACGCGCGTGCTCGAGTGCGCGACCGAGCGGATCTGGTCGTGGTTGACCGGGTAGGGCGGGTAGGCGCGGTCGAGCTCCTTGACGATCTGCTCTTCGCTCTTGCCCTGCTCCTCGAGCGCCTCGCGCAGCTCCTCGCGCTTGTCGTTCTGCGAGTCGTAGCCGACGCCGTCGAGCCGCCGCGTGATCTCGTGGATCTTCTGCAGCGTCTCGGGCGTGAAGATGTTGCCGTCCTTCACAACGACGGCGATCGCGACCAGCGAGGAGGTGCCGAACTTCTTGGCGAAGCTGTCCTGCGCGTGGATGAAGGGATGGTCCGGCCACTGCGCGCGCGCCGAGGTGTCGACCCGCACCGCCGGACCCGGCAGCGGCATGCCCATGCCGGTCAGCACCGCGTTCACGATCGGATACAGGAAGAACAGCGTCGTGAAGATCAGCGCCATCGCGATCGGGAAGCGATTGCGCGTCACCCAACGGGCGAACTTCAGGGTCTTGGTCTCGCGCACCTCGTGGGTGTACGGTGCTTCGGACATGGCGTTGCCTCACTGAATACGGTTGGTTTCCGCGCGGCGCGGCGCCGTCGAGACGAAGGCGCGCGCGGACGCAAGTGCGTGCGCGCGCGGCCGGTCCGCAAGGACTTTGACCGGAGAGGGGGTCGGCACCGTGGCGGACGTTACGCTGGCGGGACGCTCCGGGTCAAGCGCCCGACCCGTCGAGGTTTCCGGGGACGAGCGCGACCCCGCGCGAGCTGCGACTCGGCCGCGGGTGTTCGCAACGCGCCGCCTTCCGGGGCCCGCGCTCGACGAGCTCGCCGCCGAATGCGACGTCGACGTCTGGTCCGATCGCATGCCGCCGGGCGCCGACGCACTCGCAGATCGCAGCGCCGCAGCCGACGGCCTCGTCTGCCTCCTCACCGACCGCATCGACGGCGCGCTGCTCGCGCGTTGTCCGCGGCTGCGCGCCGTCTCGAGCGTGTCGGTGGGGGTCGATCACGTCGATCTCGCCGCGGCGACCGCGCGCCGGATCCCGGTCGGCCACACGCCGGGCGTGCTGACCGAGACCACCGCCGATCTCGCCTTCGCGCTGCTGCTCGCGGCCGCGCGACGCGTCGTCGAAGGCGATCGCTTCGTGCGCGGCGGCGAGTGGGCGCCCGAGCGCGTGTGGGAGCCCGACATGCTGCTCGGGCGCGACGTGCACGGCGCGACGCTCGGCGTCGTCGGCCTCGGCGCGATCGGCCAGGCGGTGGCGCGCCGCGCGGCCGGCTTCGGCATGCGCGTCGTCGGCTGGTCGAAGACGCCGCGCGCCGTGCCGGGCGTGGCGTCGGTCGCGCTGGGCGCGCTGCTCGCGGAGGCGGACTTCGTCAGCGTGCACGTCGCGCTGACGCCCGAGACGCGCGGGCTCCTGGACGCGGACGCGATCGCGCGCATGAAGCCGGGTGCGGTGCTCGTCAACACGGCGCGCGGCGGCATCGTGGACGAGACGGCGCTCGCCGCGGCGCTCGCGAGCGGCCGGCTCGCCGGCGCCGGGCTCGACGTCTTCGCGCGCGAGCCGCTCGATTCCGCGAGCCCCCTGCTGGCGCTGCCGAACGTCGTGCTGACGCCGCACATCGGCAGCGCGAGCGAGGCGACGCGCGCGAAGATGGCGACGCTCGCGATCCGCAATCTGCAAGCGGCGCTGGCGGGCCATCGCATGCCGCACTGTGCGAACCCCGCCGTGTACGAGCGCTAGCCGGGCGACCTCGCTCGTCGCGGCCGCTAGATCGAATCCGCGCGCGGCGCGCCGCGACAGCGCGCCGCGAACGCGGTCGGCGGCACGACCTGCGCGCCCTTGTCGCGGACGCGGTCGGCCAGCCGGCGGTCCGCCGTCACGACCGCGACCTTCGCCGGCTCGGGCGCCGTGCGCACCGCCGTCAGCAGCCAGTCGTCCGCCGGCGACGCGAACACCACGCGCGGGCCGCCCGCCACCGGCTCGGTCGGCTCCTCGCTGCCGTCGAAGACGACGACCACCTCGACGTCGCGCTCGCCGAAGCCGCGCACGAGCTCGAGCACGCGCTCGCGGTTGGCGCTCTTCCACCAGTCCTTGCGCGAGTCGCCCGAGCGCAGCACCGCGGCGTGCAGCACGTTGAAGCCGTCCACGAGCCAGAGCGAGGGCCGGACGCTGGGGGGATACGGGCGGGGCACGGCCTCCCGAGAGTAGGACGAGCGCGGCGCATCGACCGCGCTCCACCAGCGCGCGGCCGCGACCCAGGCCAGCGCGAGCGCGACGAAGGCGGCGATCACCGCGAGCGAGCGCGCCGTCTCGCCGAAGCGGCCCGCCGGCGGCGGCTCGTCGCTCCAGGCGCGCGGCGCGAGGAGCGGCTCGCGCGGCGTCCGCACGACGCGCAGCGGGCGCTCGCCGGCACGAGCGGCCGCGCTGCGGCGCTCGATTCGCTCGCTGCGCTGCAAGCGTTCGAGCTGGGGAACGAGGACGGATTCGGTCGAGTCCATGGGATCCTCCTGCTTCGCCGCGCAGCTTCGATGGCGGCCGTGACGGAGGCGGTCACGACGCTTGCGACCCGACCGGCGGTCGCCTACTCCCCACCCATGGCCGCAGCGGGAACGCCCGGAGCACCGGTTCGAGTGGGGGGATCGCGCGACGCCCGCGCGCTGAAGGTCGGGCTCGTGCAGATGCGCTGCGTCCCCGACGACCCCGCCGCGAACCTCGCCCGCGCGATCGCGGGCATCGAGGACGCCGCCGCGCGCGGCGCCGAGCTCGTCGTCACGCAGGAGCTGTTCCGCACGCCCTATTTCTGTCAGGCCGAGGAGGCGGCGCGCTTCGACCTCGCGGAGCCGATCCCCGGCCCGACCACCGAGGCGCTCGCGAAGGTCGCGGCCGCGCGCCGCGTCGTCGTCGTGGGCTCGCTCTTCGAGCGGCGCTCGGAAGGCCTCTACCACAACACGGCGGTCGTGCTCGACGCCGACGGCTCGCTCGCGGGCGTCTATCGCAAGATGCACATCCCCGACGACCCGCTCTACTACGAGAAGTTCTACTTCACGCCCGGCGACACCGGCTTCCGCTCCTTCGACACGCGCGCCGCGCGCGTCGGCACGCTGATCTGCTGGGACCAGTGGTTCCCGGAAGGCGCGCGCCTCACCGCGATGGCCGGCGCGCAGCTGCTGGTCTACCCGACCGCGATCGGCTGGGAGACCGGCGTGCGCCCCGAGTGGGAGGAGGCCGAGCACGACGCCTGGGAGACCGCGCAGCGCGCGCACGCGATCGCCAACGGCGTGTTCGTCGTCGCGGTGAACCGCGTCGGCAGCGAGGAGCGGCTCACCTTCTGGGGCCAGTCGTTCGTGGCCGATCCGTTCGGCCGCGTGATCGCGCGCGCCTCGGCCACCGAGGAGGAGACGCTCGTCGTCGAGTGCGACCTCTCGCTGATCGAGGAGGTGCGGCGCGGCTGGCCGTTCCTGCGCGACCGACGCATCGATGCGTATGGCGACCTGCTGAAGCGCTTCCGCGACTGACGGCTCACGCCGCCGCGCGGCGCGCGGCGCGGCGCAGCGCCAGCAGCAGCGCCGCCAGCTCGGCGCCGATCCCGCACGGCCGCGCCGGCCGCTCGCTGGCGCGGGTCGCGCGGAGGCACTCGGGGTCCGCGTCGCCGAGCGGCGTGCCGCCGTTCGCCGACGCGCCGCCGTCGAAGTCGATCGCGCCGTCGCCGTCGTTGTCGAGGCCGTCCCGACAGGCGGGGCTCTCCGTGTCGCTCTGCGCGTCCGCGCAGCCGGGATCGTCGGGCGCGTCGGTGAAGCCGTCGCCGTCCTCGTCGCGGCCGTCGTCGCAGGCGGGCGGCAGGTGGAGCGGGATCCCCGTCTCGTGGCCCTCGGGCGTGCGCGCGCGGCCCGTCACGATGCGGCCGTCGTGCGAGATGCCGCGCGCCAGGAAGAAGTGCCAGATCGGTGTTGCCGTAGCCGAGCGCGAGCCGGCCATCGCTCGAGAGATCGAACATCCAGCTGTGTCCGACGACACGGCGTTCGCGTCGCTCGACACGATGCCGCCGGGATGATCGGGGAGCGCGACCATGCCCCTCTCCGCGGTCCAGCGCCACGCTTCCTGACCGAGCTCCGTCGTGCCGGGACCGACGATCACCGAGCCGTCCGCGGACACCGATTGCGCGGTGCTCGATTCGATCCCGCCCGGCAGGTCGCCGAGGTCGATCAACTCCGGCGCCGGCGTGAGGCGCCACGCCACCGCCACCTGCGGTCCGTTCACGGTGCAGCGGACGATTGCGCATCGCTCGGCTCCGGCTGGACGCGCAGCCACGCGCTGCCGCGGCTCGCGCCGGGTCTCTACACGGTGCGCGTCGATCCGGCCGCGCTCGACGCCGACCAGCGCGATCTCGCCTACGGCCGCGTGTCGTGGCAGGCGCCGCTCGTCGTGCGACGCCCGTGCTGCTCGTCTTCGACTACGACGACTGGGGCGGCCGCAGCCTGTACACCGCGCCGGCCAACGAACGCGTCGGCCTCGCGCGTCCGGGCACGCACCCCGGCCGCATCGAGCGCGTCGCGGAGGCGGCGCGGCTCCTCGGCGGTCTCGGCGTCGCGTGGGAGATGGCGGACCCGCACTGGATCGAGGACAAGTGGCCGCTGCGCGTGGGCCCCGATCCCGTGACGCTGGACGGCGATCCCGCGAACGACGCGCTGGCCAGCTACGAATGGGCGCGCCTCGGCGAGCCCGAGACGCGACTCTTCGGTGTGTCGACGTGACTCGCGCAGCAGCCCGCCGACGGCGCCGCCGCGTGGCGCGTCGCGCGTGCGGGCCACTGGCTGTGGGAGGGCACCGGCCTGCGCGACGGGGACGCGCTGCGCGAGATCGCGCCGACCGCGATCCTCGACGGCACCGCGCTGGCGTGGCGCGACGACGGGCTTCCGTACGTCGCGGACACCGCCCGCACCGAGACGCCCGCGCACACGCTCGTGCTCGCGACGCTGCCCACGCGCAACGCGTCGCCGTGGTGGTGTTGGGGCTCGGCGGCCTGCGTGCAGCCGGGCTGGGCGACGATCGCGCTGCGCCAGGATCCCGGCGGCGTCGTCGTCGTGGCGATTCCGGACAAGGGCTGGTTCACCGGCGCGCGCTCGGTCCAGGCCGACACCGTCGTGCGACGCGTCACCGAGAACCTGCTCGGCCGGCTCGCCGCCGCGGGTCCCGTCGACGTCTACGGGGGCTACGCGCCCCCCGAGCGCGCGCGACGGGGCGGCGCGCTCGGCTACCCTGCGCGCCCCGCGAGCGGACGCGCGGCGCAGCGAGGCAGCACGACGTGACCGATTCTCTCCCTTCCGAGCGCGGCGCGACGCCCGCCGCGCTCGGCTACCACTGGCCGGCCGAATGGGAGCGCCACCGCGCGACCTGGCTGTCGTGGCCGCACAATCCCGAGACGTGGCCCACCGTGCTGGAGGCGGTCGAGGCGGCGTTCGGGCGCTTCGTGGCCGTGCTCGCGCCGCACGAGGCGGTCGAGATCGGCGTCGGCGACGACGCGCGCGAGGAGCGCGCGCGCCGCGCCATCCGCGCAGCCGGCCACGACCCCGACCGCAACGTGCGCTTCCACCGCTATCCGACCACCGACGCCTGGTGCCGCGACCACGGTCCGATCTTCGTCGTCCGCGACGCGGAAGGCCGGCGCGAGGTCGCGCTCGTCGACTTCCGCTTCGACAACTGGGGCAGGAAGTATCCCGGCTGGGAGCTCGACGACGCCGTTCCCCGCCACGTCGAGAAGATCCTCGGGCTGCCGCGCTTCGCGTCGAGCGTGGTGCTCGAGGGCGGCGGCATCGAGGGCGACGGGCTCGGCACCGTGATCACGACCGAGTCGTGCCTGCTCAACCCGAACCGCGGGCCGGGCCGCACGCGCGAGGCGATGGAGCGCGTGCTCGCGGACTTCCTCGGCGCGAAGCACGTCGTGTGGCTGCACGACGGCATCGAGGGCGACGACACGGACGGCCACGTCGACGACCTCGTGCGCTTCGTCGCGCCGGGCGTCGTGGTCGCGGTCGCGTGCGACGATCCCAGCGACCCGAACCACGCGCCGCTCGCCGAGAACCGGCGCCGCCTCGCGCAGGCGCGCGACGCGCGCGGCCGCCCGCTCGAGATCGTCGATCTGCCGATGCCGCCGCGCATCGAGCAGGACGGCCTGCGCAGCCCGGCCAGCCACGCGAACTTCTATCTCGGCAACGGCGTCGCGCTGCTGCCGGTCTTCGGGGGCGCGAGCGACGCGCGCGCGACCGCGATCCTGCGCGAGCTGCTGCCGCGGCACGAAGTCGTCCCGATCCGCTGCAACGAGGTGGTCTCGGGCTTCGGCGCGATCCACTGCGTGACCCAGCAGGAGCCCGCCCCGTCGCCGTGAGCGGCGCGCCCGGCGCGCGGTGCCACGCGCCCGGAGCGGTGGCCACTTCCGAACGAGCGCCGACCGCGCGGTCGGCTGGAGGTTCGCATGCGGACGGGACGCCGGAATCGAACGGAGCGGACATGGATCGCGGCGTTGGCCGCCGTCCTGGTGCTGGGGTCGCTGGGCGCGGGCCCGTGCGTGCAGCGCGGCCCCAACTTCTTCGGCTTCCTCGCGCCGGCGCAGGACTTGCTCACCGAGCCCGGCGTGCGCCGCGTCGAGCTGATGGTGCCGTTCCACAGCCAGCGCGAGACGCTCGTCGTCACGCTCGACGGCGCCGACGTGACGCCGGCGTTCGCCTTCGACGGCCGCGTCGCGAAGGCGCAGCTCGACGTCGCCGCCGGCGCGCACCGGCTCGCTGCGACGATCGAGCTCGATCCCGGCTTCCTCGGCGCGCGCGAGACCGAGGCGCGCTTCGAGGCGGTCGCGCTGCAGAACCCCGACGCGTGCGAGGTCCTGAACGACGTCGAGTGCGCGCTGCCGTTCCCGTCGTCGCGCTTCCAGGTCGCGGACGCGAGCACCGACACGGGCGTCCGCATGGAGTACCCGGACGACGTGCTGCCCGCGATCTCGGGGCGCGATCTCGGCAACCTGCTGTTCGGCGAGCCGTTCCCGCTCTCGTCGGCGGCCTTCAACGGCTACGACGGCGTCTCGCCCACCGTGCAGCCGCTCATGCACTTCCCGGGCGGCGTTGACCTCGCCGCGAGTGACGCGCCGCGCTTGCTCGAGGCGACGCGCAACTTCGATCTGCGCGCGCTCGACGCCGACAGCCCGAGCGTGCTGATCGACGCCGCGACCGGCGAGCGCATCGCACACTTCCTCGAGAACGATGCGCGGGCGACCGGCGAGTACGCGGCGCGCCAGGCGACGATCTTGCGGCCCGGCAAGAGTCTGCTGCCCGGCCACCGCTACATCGTCGCGCTGCGCCGGCTCGTCGCGCCGGGTGGCGGCGCGGTCGCGCCCGAGCCCGTGTTCCGCGCGCTGCGCGACCGCACGCCGAGCACGATCGCCGCCGTCGAGGCGCGCCGCGCGTACTTCGACGCGCACGTCTTCCCGGCGCTCGCCGCCGCCGGCGTCGCGCGCGGCGACCTCGTGCTCGCCTTCGACTTCACCGTGGCGAGCGACCGCGATCTCACCGGCGCGATGCTCTCGATGCGCGACCAGGCGTTCGCGTGGCTCGCGAGCGCCGATCCGGCGTCGCTGTTCGCGGTCACCGAGGTGAACGCGCTCTCCGACTGCTCGCAGCCCGGCGACGTCGCCTGGCGCGAGGTGCGCGGCACCTTCCGCGTGCCGAACTTCCTCAGCAGCGATCCCTCGGCCGCGCCGCCGCCGGAGGCGGATCCCGTCGCGGACACCGACACGCTCGGCTTCCTCGCGACCGACGGCGCCGGCACGCCGCTCCAGACGGGCTGGGTCGACGCGCCGTACGGCATCGCCATCCCGTGCTCCGCGCGCGTCGCGCCGAAAGCCGGGCTCGTGCTCGGGCACGGCCTGTTCGGCTCGGGCCCCGACTTCCCGCGCGATCTCGCCGAAGGCCTCGAGACCGCGCTGCCGCGGTTCGTCGAGCAGGGGCTGGTGCCGCCGGGCACGTCGCTCGACCTCGTCGCCGCGGGCACCAACTGGAGCGGGCTCTCGACGCTCGAGGTGCCGCCGCTGCCGGACGACCTGCCGGGCGACCTCGGCGACATCTTGAACGACCCCGTGCTGGTGCGGCAGATCGTGACGCTGCTCGAGAGCTTCATCGGGCAGCTCTTCCTCGACTTCGACCAGTTCGCGGCGCTGCCCGACCGCCTGCGCCAGGGCCAGCTCCACGCGCTGGTGCTCGCGCGGCTGCTGCACACGGGCGCGTTCAACGTCCACCCGTGCTTCCAGGCGCTCGATCCCGAGCCGGCCGACTGCCGCAGCGCGGCGGAGAGCGATCCGTCGCGCGGCGTGCTCGCGGCGGGCGAGCCGTCGTACTACTTCGGCGCGAGCCTCGGCGGGATCATGGGCCTCATGTTCGCCGCGCTCTCGCCGGACGTGGAGCGCGCGTCGGTGAACGTGCCCGCGATCAACTTCTCGTTCCTGCTGCAGCGCTCGTTCGCGTTCGCGCCGTTCAGCGCCTTCCTCGACTTCATCGCGCCCGATCCGCTGAGCCAGCTGCTCGGCATGCAGGTGCTGCACGAGATCTGGGTGCGCGGCGAGTCGGCGGGCTACGCGAATCACATCACCGGCTGGCCGCTCGCGCCGCTGCCCGGCACGAACCCGAAGCAGGTGCACCTGACGCCGGGCCGCTACGACTCGGTCGTCCCGCCGCTCGGCGCGCAGATCGCGGCGGCGACGATGGGCGTCGAGAACCTCGAGGGCTCCGTCGAGACCGATCTTCCGCTGGTGCCCGACGCGCCCGGTCCGCTCGCGTCCGCGCACGTGCTCTACGACACCGGCTCGTACGTGCTCGGCGAAGACGACGCGTTCATTCCGCCGCTCGCGAACACGCCGCCCGCCGGCGAAGGCGGCGCGTGCAATCCGCACGGCCGCGTCGGCTACATCCCGGCGCAGCTCCGGCAGCTCGCGGAGTTCCTCACGCCGACGGGCGTCGTCACCAACTACTGCAACGGCCTGTGCGACGGCGCCGAGCCGCTGGAGCGCCCGGACGGCGCGACGGAGCGCTGCGACCCGACGCCCTGACGACGCGCGAAGCGGCGCGACGAAGCGGCAACTCCGCTTTCGTTCGAGGCCCGGATTCGTTAGACCCTGACCACTCCCAGATGCCTTCCGAGCGCCCGGCGCAGCGCGCCCCGCGCTCACCAACCCCGAGGAGGGGACGGTCTTGGTCGAGGTCTACCGGCACGACGTCATCGTCGTCGGGGGTGGTGCTGCGGGTCTGCGCGCCGCCATCGCCGCCGTCGAAGCGGATCCCCGAGTCAGCGTCGCGATGGTCTCGAAGGTGTATCCGATGCGGAGCCACACGGTCTCCGCCGAGGGCGGCGCGGCGGCCTACGTGCCCGGCTCCGAGGACAGCCTCGAGAAGCACTTCTACGACACGGTGAAGGGCTCGGACTTCCTCGCCGACCAGGACTCCGCCGACTACTTCGTCGAGAACGCGACCGCCGAGCTGACGCGCCTCGAGCACTGGGGCTGCCCGTGGAGTCGCAACGACGATGGCAGCGTCGCGACGCGGCCCTTCGGCGGCATGACGGTGCCGCGCACGTGGTTCGCCGCCGACAAGGTCGGCTTCCACATGCTGCACGCGCTGTTCCAGCACTCGATGCGCTTCGACCGCATCGTCCGCTACGACGAGAACTTCGTGACGAAGCTCCTCGTCGACGACGGCGCCTGCCGCGGCGTGGTCGCGCTCGACATCCGCTCCGGCGCGCTGCGGCTCTTCCTCGGCCGCGCCGTGATCCTCGCGACCGGCGGCGCCGGCAAGTGCTTCCCGTTCACCACGAACGGCACGATCAAGACCGGCGACGGCATGGCGCTCGCGTACCGCGCGGGCGTCGGCCTGAAGGACATGGAGTTCGTCCAATACCACCCGACCGGCCTGCCCGGCACGGGCATCCTGATCACCGAGGCGTCGCGCGGCGAGGGCGGCTACGTCATCAACGCCGAGGGCGAGCGCTTCCTCGTGACGCGCGACTACGGCGTCGGCCAGAAGGCGGAGCTCGGACCGCGCGACATGATCTCGCGCGCCGAGATCCTCGAAATCGAGGCCGGCCGCGGCGTGAAGAGCCCCTACGGCGATCACGTCCTGCTCGATCTGCGCCACCTCGGCGAGGCGAAGATCATGGCGAAGCTGCCGTTCGTGCGGGAGCTCGCGCGCACCTACATCGGCGTCGACCCGGTCCACGCGCCGATCCCGATCCGTCCGGTGCTGCACTACATGATGGGCGGCGTCGACACCGACGTGCGCGGCGCCACGCCGGTCCCCGGCCTGTACGCCGCGGGCGAGACCGCGTGCGTCTCGATGAACGGCGCGAACCGGCTCGGCTCGAACTCGCTCACCGAGTGCCTGGTGTTCGGCGCGCGCGCGGGCGTCGAGTCGGTGCAGTTCGCGAAGGGCGTCTCGGACGGCAACGAGGCGCGCCTGCGCGGCGAGGCCGAGACCGAGGGCGCGCGGCTCGACAACCTGCGCGGCCGCAAGAAGGGCGGCGAGCGGATCTCGCAGATCCGCCGCGAGATGCAGCTCTCGATGGAGCGCGGCTGCGGCGTCTACCGCAACCAGGAGGCGATGCACCAGACGGTCGCCGAGCTGGCGCCGCTCAAGGGCCGCGCCAGCGACCTCGTGCTCGAGGACGCGAGCCGCGTCTTCAACACCGAGCTGCTGCAGGCGCTCGAGCTGATCAACATGCTCGACGTCGCCGAGGCGATCGCGGTCGCGGCGGCCGCGCGCAAGGAGTCGCGCGGCGCCCACGCCTGCCGCGACTACCCGAAGCGCAACGACGCCGAGTTCCTGCACCACTCGATGGTGTTCTTCACGCCGGCCGGGCCTCGGCTCGACAAGAAGGCGGTCACCATCACGCGGTTCCAGCCCGAGGAGCGCAAGTACTGATGGCGGACGAAAACGGCGGCGAGCTGCGCAAGCGCACCTTCGTGATCACGCGCTTCGATCCCGACAAGGATCAGGTGCCGAAGACCCAGAGCTACGAGATCGCGTGCCGGCCGGACTGGAAGGTCCTCGACGCGCTCAACTTCATCAAGGACGAGATCGACCCGACGCTCTCGCACCGCTGGTCGTGCCGGATGGCGGTGTGCGGGAGCTGCGGCATGAACGTCGACGGCGAGCCGAAGCTCACCTGCAAGACGTCGCTCGCCGAGTACGGCGACACCGTCGAGGTGGCGCCGCTCGCGAACTTCCCGGTGATCCGCGATCTCGTGATCGAGATGGACGGCTTCATGGAGAAGTTCAAGGCGGTGAAGCCGTGGATCATCGTCGCCAAGGAGAAGGCGGCGGAGGAGGGCACCTACAAGCAGACGCCCGAGGAGCTCGCCGCGTACAAGCAGTTCAGCATGTGCATCAACTGCATGCTCTGCTACGCGGCCTGCCCGGTCGTCTCGCAGGAGCCGGAGTTCCTCGGCCCGGCCGCGATCGCGCTCGGCCACCGCTACAACATGGACTCGCGCGACGAGGGCGCCGCGGAGCGCAACGAGGTCTTCCGCGGGCCGGGCACCGTGTTCCAGTGCTCGTACGCCAACGAGTGCAGCGAGGTCTGCCCGAAGAACGTCGACCCCGCCGCCGCCATCAACCAGGCGAAGCTGAACGCCGTGGTCGACTGGGCGAGCGGGTTCGTCGTGAAGAGGGGGAAGTAGATGCGGCCCGCCGATCCGCACGCGATGCAGCCGAGCAAGCCCGGCAGCACGCGCACCGCGCCGCCGCAGGTGCCCGACGACTTCTGGACGCGGCCGCGCATGCTCACCTATCTGCTCTTCGACGCGACCGGCATCGTGTACCTCCTGGTCGGGCTGGTGGTGCTGCGCGTCGCCTGGGCGCTCACGAGCGCCGAGTCGTGGAACGCGCTGATGAGCGAGTTCGCGAGCCCCGGCTACCTCGTCTTCCACGCCATCGCGCTCGTCTCGGCGCTGTTCGTGGGCGTGCGCTTCTTCCGGCTGTTCCCGAAGGCGCAGCCCGCGCGCATCGGCCCCGCGAAGCCGCCGCCGCGCCCGATCCTGCACGCGCTGCTCTACGTCGCGTGGATCGGGATCACGCTCGTCCTGCTCGCGATCCTCGGAGGCGTCTGGCCGTGAAGACCCTGCTGCTCCGCATGGAGCCGATCGTCTGGCTGCTGTTCGGCGCCGGCATCATGGTCGGGACGCTGCTGCTGCCCGGCTATCTGCTCACCGTGACGCTCGCCGGCCCGCTCGGCCTGTTGCCCGACGGCGCGCTCGCCTACGACCGCGTGTACGGCATCGCGTCGAACCCGATCGGCCGGCTCGTGCTGCTCGCGCTCGTCGCGCTGCCGCTCTGGAAGGGCGCGCACCACACGCGCGCGCTCGCCGTGGACCTGCTCGGCCACGGCGCCGACGCGCCCGTCGGCTCGCTGCTCTACGCGATCGCCGCGGTCGGCAGCGTGCTCGGCATCCTGGCGGTGCTCGCGCTCTAGCGCGCCGCACGCACGACGTTCGCGCGACGGCCGGGGCATGCCCCGGCCGTCGCCGTTTCGGCCGCGCGCCGGGCCGAAAGCGGCAAATCGCCGTGCCGCTGGCGATTTCGTGACACCAAAGCGAGTGCCGAAACCACACAACCACCGGCGGTGTTCGCTGCCGTGTTCACCCCTCGGTGTCACGGCTCCGCGCGCAGCCGGAGGTTCCATATGCTGCGCTGCCGCGGGCTCCTGGCTCCGCTCGTTGCCTGTTCGTTGCTGCTCGCCGCCGAAGCCGCCGCGATCGACGCGCAGCCGTTCACCGCGAGCGGGACCTACCTGCGCGGCGCCGGCGAGCCGCCGAGCTTCCAGATCGGAGCGGGCGGCTTCGTCGAGGAGATCGAGGCCTTCCTCGCCGGACCCGGCGACGCGCTCGCGGCGCGCCTGTCGAGCGAGCCGCCGCCCGCGGGCCTCGCGCTCGCGTTCGCGTCGATCCTCTCGGCCGACGCGACCGACCTGCTGCTCCGCTACGACGTCACCAACACGGCCGCGGCGCCGCTCGCGGGCATCACGTTCGTCTCGTTCGTCGACGCCGAGATCGACGAGACGCTGAACACCTTCTTCGACGAGTACGCGGAGACGCAAGGCGCGCTCGCGGCGGGCCAGTCGTTCGAGGTCGACGAGCCCGGCTTCGCGTTCGGCGACATCTTCGAGCACGCGCGCGCCGCCGCGCTCGACGGCGCCAACGCCGTGCCGGCGGACGCGCCCGACGACGTGTCGATGGCGCTCGCGTTCACGATCGCGTCGCTGGCGCCCGGTCAGACCGCGCGTTTCGAGCTGCTGCTCTCCGAGGACGGCGACGCGCTCGGCGGCTTCCGCATCCGGCAGCGCGACGTCGATCCGCGCTCGCCGACGGCGATCACCTTCTCGGGCAGCGCTTCGATCGTGCCCGAGCCCGGCAGCGCGCTGCTGTGCGCGGCCGGCGTGGGACTTCTCGCGGCGCGCCGGCGCGCCGCGCGGCGCGGCTGAGCGCGGGCAGCATGGGTGCAGCGGGGGCGGCATGGGTGTGGCGGGCGCGGGCGCGATGAAGCGACGGGTGCGTTCGCTCGCGCCCGCGCTCGCCGTGTCGCTGCTCGCGGCCGGCGCCTCGGGCTGCTTCCAGAACGCGTACGAGGCGCGGTGTACGCCGGACGCCGGCGCCATCGCGATCGCCTGGACGCCCGATCCCGCCTACCGACGCCATCGCGTGTATCGCGTCACGCGGGGCGGCGCGCTCGCGCCGGTCGCCGAGGTGGACGGCGCGCAGTGGCGCGACGCCGACGTCGTCGCCGGCGCCGAATACCACTACGTGATCCGCCCGC
Organism: Pseudomonadota bacterium; assembly: GCA_003576805.1. Taxonomy (GTDB): domain Bacteria; phylum Myxococcota_A; class UBA9160; order UBA9160; family PR03; genus PR03. Next base: position 38,585 of record QEVM01000014.1, read on the forward strand.
TCGACGACGCGGGGGCGGAGCAGGACGACGCGGGCGGCGTCGGCGCGTGCAGCGCGACCGCGCAGGCGGACGCGTCGGGCGGCCCGGACGCCGTCGGCGACCTCACGTGCCGCGCCAAGAGCGGCAAGGTCGACCTCGCCTGGAGCGCGGTGCCGGATGCGGTCAGCTACCGCGTGCTGCGCGCGCCGGCCGCGTCCGACTTCGCGCTGCTCGCCGAGATCGCCGCTCCGCCGTACGCCGACCTCGGCGCGGTCGACGGCGCGCAGTACGCCTACGCGGTCGTCGCGGTGGACGCCGCCGGCGCGACGAGCGAGCCGTCGGCGGCGTGCACCGCGACGCCCGGCCCGCGCGGAGACGGCGAGCCGCCGGACGCGGTCGCCGACCTCGCGTGCCGCGGCAAGCGCGACAAGGTCGACCTCACCTGGACGGCGGTCGCGGACGCCGCGTTCTACCGCGTGTACCGCGACGTCGACGGCGCCGTCGCGCTGGCGGGCGAGGTCACGGGCGCCGCGTTCGCCGACTTCGGCGTCGTCGCCAACGCGCTGCACCAGTACCGCGTGCGCGCCGTCGCGGCGGACGGCACCGCGTCCGCCGACTCGGCCGCGTGCAGCTACGCCGCGACGGATCGCGACGGCGGCAACGCGCCGCCGCAGATCACGTCGACGCCGCTCACGAGCGCGCTCGAGGGCCACGTCTACGCGTACGAGGTGGTGGCCGTCGATCCCGAAGGCGGGCCGGTCGCGTTCTCCACCGCGGCGGCGCCGGTCGGCATGTTCTTCGAGGACGGCACGAGCCGCCTGTTCTGGATCCCCACCGCCGCGCAGATCGGGCCGCAGAGCGTCGAGCTGCGCGCGACCGACGCCGCCGGCGCGTTCGCCTCGCAGGCGTTCGTGGTGACGGCCGCGGACTTCAACGAGCCGCCGCGCATCACCTCGGTGCCCGGCCTGCGCGCGCAGGTCGGCGAGGCCTACGCGTACGACGCCGACGCGTTCGATCCCGAGGGCGCGGCGCTCGCGTTCTCGTTCGCCGAGCCGGCGCCGCCCGGCATGGCGATCGACCCGGCGACCGGCGTCGTCACGTGGACCCCGGGCGCGCCGCTGCTCGGCCGGCGCATCGCGGTGCGCGCCACCGACGCGGGCGGCGCCTTCGACGACCAGGTCTTCTCGCTGGACGCGACGCAGGACCCGCTGGTGCTGACCGCGCCCGAGGGCGAATTCCAGATCGAGGTCGGCCAGACGCTCGAGCTGCGCTTCGCGTCGAACTACCCGAACGCGCGCTACTCGGCGTTCCCGCTGCCGGCGAACGCGACGCAGCAGCGCGACCTGCTGCGCTTCGCGCCGCAGCCGGGCCAGGCGGGCCGCTACGAGCTGGTCGCGAAGGGGCTCCTGAACGGCCTCTACGACACCAACCGCGTCGCGATCACGGTGATCGACCCGAACGCGCCGCCGGCCTTCGGCGCGCTCGGACCGTTCGAGATCGCCGAGGGCGAGACGCTGCGCGTGCCGGTCGCCGCCAGCGATCCGGACGGCGACGCGCTCGCGCTGCGCGCGCCCGGCCTCGCGCTCGACAACGCCTTCTTCGACGAGTTCTCGGGCACGCTCGTGTTCCAGCCGTCGTTCGAGCAGGCCGGCGCCTACGAGGTCGTGATCGAGGCCAGCGACGGGACGGCCGCGGTGCAGACGCGCGTCGCGATCACGGTGACCGACGCCGAGCCGCCGGTCGGCGCGCTCGAGCTGGTCGTCGATCCGCCGCAGTCGCCGACCTTCGTGCGCAGCCAGACGATCACCGGCTCGGTGATCGGCGAGGTGGTGAGCGTCGCGGCGGCGGCGGCGCCGCTCGTCACCGGGCTCGCGCCGACCAACGTGCAGCAGGGCCGCCCGGCGACGATCGCGATCACCGGCCGCAACACCGAGTTCGTGCAGGGCGAGACCACGGCGACCTTCGGCGACGGCGTCGCGGTGGATGCGGTCGTCGTGACGTCGCCCACCAGCGCGACGGCCCACGTGTCGGTGTCGCCGACCGCGCCGATCGGCATCCGCCAGATGCGCGTGCGCTCGGGCGGACAGGAGATCCCGTCGGTCGTCGCGTTCCGCGTCGAGGCCGGCGCCGCGATCGTGCGCGGCCGCCTCACCGATTCCTTCACCGGCGAGCCGATCGCGAACGCGCGCATCCAAGTGAACGGCAGCGACGCCTCCGCGATCACGGGCGCCGACGGCTCGTTCGAGATCCACGGCGTCCCGAGCGGCGCGCAGACGCTCGTCGCGGTGGTGCCCAACTTCGAGGCGCTGCAGCTCCCGATCCAGGTCGAGGAGAACTCGACCTACCAGCTCGACGAGCCGGTCGGGCTCGACGCGCTCGCGCGTCCGGCGCGGCCGGGCGGCAGCCTGCCGCGCGCGCAGACGCTCGCGAGCATCGTCGACCGAGGCATCAGCACGGTCGACCAGCCGATGTCGCAGGAGCAGGCGGAGCTGCTGATCAGCGACACGCTGATCGCGGTCGGCGTCGACCAGCTCGGGGTCGTCGACGAGGCGGGCCGGCAGCTCAACCCGCGCATCGCGGGACACGGCATGCTCAGCCTCTCGCCGGCCGCGGTGCGCTTCTTCGCCGACCGCCTGGTGCGCGGCGACACCTACACGCTCGGCCAGCTCCTCTTCTACCTCGAGGGCAGCTTCGGCTGGATCTTCGAAGGCATCGACGTCGAGTCGCAGATCGAGCGGCTCCAGCTCTCGGTGCAGGACGCCTGGGCCAACGCCTCGAATCCCGAGTACGCGCTCGTGATCGCGCTCTTCAACCCGGGCGGCACGACGCTCAGCAGCCAGCCGCCGGTGCTCAGCTCCGACACGCTGCTGAACAGCTTCCAGGGCTTCCTGCTCGTGACCTCGTTCATGGCGCGCACCTTCCCGGTGCTCGACATGGCGTTCGACCAGAAGCTGCGCGACCGCGGCATCGACCCGCGCGACGTGCTGCGCGCGAACGGCGTGGACGTCGAGCTGTACGGCGGTCTCGATCCGCACGAGCGGCCCGGCGGCGGCGCCGTCACGCAGCTCGCCGCGCGCGCCGCGGGCTGGCTGGGCATGGCGGGCGACCTCGCGTTCGGCGCGCCGGCGCACGCGCAGACGCCGCCCCCGCCCGGACCGCCGAGCACTTGGCAGCGCATGCGCGGCGGCGTCGCGAACGTGTTCAGCATGCCGACGCTGACGTCCGCGTTCGTGTCGGGCGCGGTGAACGTCGTGTTCGCCGTCGCGATCGCGGGCCTGCTCGCGGTGTGCGGCATCGCCGCGCCCGCGGCCGCGCTCTCCGTGGTGGGCCTCTTCCTGTTCGGCTTCCTCACGACGATCTTCGCGAAGCTGATCGGCGGCTTCCTGGCGGACCCGCACCTCCCGGAGCGCTACGCGCCCGCGCCGCCCGCGATCATCAGCCAGGTCGCCCCCGATCTCGACGACCCGAACTTCTACCTGCGCTTCCGGCGCGCCGAGGGCGACATCCGCTCGGACGCGGAGCGCCGGCTGAATCCCGACATCCGCACGCCGCTCGTCGGCGACGTCAGCGCGTGGGTGCAGGACGGCTTCGACTACCTCGACGGCCGCATCGACACGCGCCTGCTCGAGTACCGCTACGCGCTCTGGCGGCTGCCCTGCAATCCCGACGACCCGACGTGCCGCGCGAATCTGGGCACGTCGCTGCGCGGCCGCGAGCCGATCGCGCGCGACAGCTTCCTCGCGCCGCTCAGCGCGTCCGAGCTCGATTCCGAGCCGTTGATCCCGGCGCCCGGCTTCCCCGTCGACGCCAAGCGCGGTCACGCCGGCGAGTTCGAGCAGTTCCGCGTGCCGAAGCGGCGGCTCACCAACGGCGCGAACTTCTTCCAGATCCAGACGCTCCAGTTCTACCGGCGCATCTGGAACGGAGTCGATCCCGACGACGACTCGATCGAGATCCCGTTCCCCGACGTCGGCATCGAGCAGGACGAGCTGCCCTACGAGGGCGCGCCGTCCACGGGCTTGGGCGCGGTCGACGCGTTCCGCGGCAACGGCCTGCAGGAGACGGGCAAGCTGGTGCGGCGCGGGCTCGGCATTCCGTTCCAGCAGCTCGTGCTCGAAGAGCAGGCCGACCAGATCGAGCTGCAGCGCCTGGCCGCCGCGCAGGCGGCCGCCGAGGACCGCCTGCACCGCGCCAATGCGATGCTGATGCGGGTCGGCACGCACTCGGCGCCGGTGGAGCTCGCCGAGGCGCGCGTGAAGCAGCAGCTCGAGCAGCTGCGCGCGCGCGTGGCGCCGGCCGCCGGCGGGTTCCGTTCGCACGACACGCTGGTGCGCGTCCTCGATCGGCGGCTCTCGGAGCAGGGCGCCACGCTCGCCAACGCCAACGAGCTGTACGACGAGCTCGTCAACGGCAACAGCCGCACGTCGACCCTGGTGCGGGTCTCGCTCAGCCGCTCGCAGACCGGCACGGGCGAGTTCAACCGCTACATCGCCGCGCGACTCGGCGAGCACCGGATCGGCCTCGGCATCGCGCGGCACAACGACGCGATCGCGGCGCTGCGCGAGCTGCGCATGAATCTCTCGCTCGCGTATCGCGCCGCGCCGCAGACGCCGGAGTTCCCGTCGTTCAACTTCTCGGGGAGCGTGGACACGCTGCCGGGCCGGCTGCAGATCGACGGAGCCGTCGTCGCGCGCAGCCAGACGCCGCGCGTGCCGTTCGCGATCTCCGAGACGATCGAGTCCGTCCAGCAGCTCGACGCCGTCTTCGCGCGCATCGACGCCGAGATCGCCGCCCAGCAGACGGAGATCCGCCGGCTGACGGACGTGCGCAGCGGCAACACGGGGACCTGGCGAGCCGAGTTCGAGGCGCGCACGCGGACCTTCAAGGACGCCTTCTACGACAGCTCGCTGTATGCGGACGATCTCGCGGAGTTCGAGCTGGCCAAGCAGCGCCTGAAGGTCTCGCAGGAGATGGCCGTCCTCCAGAAGCAGGCCTCCGACGCCGAGGTGCGTCACGCGACCATGAAGCGCGGGCTCGGCTCCGTCGCGCCGAACACGCCGCGCGGCTTCCGGGCCGGCCTCACGGAGGCGGCGGCGCAGCGCAAGGCGCTCGTCGCGACCGAGGGGCACATCAAGGGGATCAAGGGCTCGTTCGGCGTCAACACCGCCAACGTGATCGGCGTCGCGGTCGAGGTCGGCAACGAAGTCCACGGCCTGCGCGCGGGGCTCGACCTCGTCACGAGCCCGCTTTCCGCCACGATCGTCGTGAACGCGACGCGGACCACCGATCCCGCCACGGGACGCGAGCAGATCGCCGTGACGAGCGCGCCGGCCGCCACCGCGGCGTCGGTCGGCCTGCCGGAGGTGGTGCCGATCGCGAGCCGCTTCGGCGACGACGCGCCGGAGCCCGCCCTTCCGCAATACGCCGACTTGCTCGCGCGCGGACCGCTCGCGCGCCTCGCGCAGCTGCCGATGGCGATCGACGACGCCGGCCGGCCGTTCGGCGCGCGGCGCGCGCCCGCCGCGCAGCGCGTTCAGTTCACCGGCCCCGCCGGACGCCCGATCCAGTTCGAGAGCGATCCCGATCCGCTCAACATGCTGGCGGTGCTGTATCCGGCCGGCCCGCCGCCCGAGAATCCGCGCGACGGCTTCCTGTTCCGCGACTTCCCGTTCTCGCCGCATCCGGCGGAACGCTACGGCGCGGGCTTCCCGTCCGAGCTGATCGCGGTCGACGCCGACGGCGCCGTCTACCTCCAGAACTACAACTCGAACGAGCAGTTCGGCGGGCGCATCTTCCGCTACGCGGGCGAGCCGCCGGTGCGCGAGCACATCGGCTCGGTCAACTACTTCAGCCAGACGCTGATGTACGGGCACCCGGCGTCGCCGGTCGCGATGGAGATCGGCGACGTGACGACGCAGGACTACGGCGTCGTCGAGGACCTGTTCGTCGCGAACCGCGACCTCGGCGTCTACTTCGACGCGAGCCGGCCCGCGGTGCACCGCGTGCTGCGCGTTCCGATCCACCTCGCCGACCGCGTGCCCGCGTACAGGAACGGGCAGAACCGCAACCGCCTCGTCGGCCAGCCGTGGGCCGAGCATCCCGACTTCCGCTTCGACGGCCCGACCGACCTCGAGGTGGACGCGCGCGGTGCGGCGAGCTTCGCGCACGGCGAGCGCCCGCTCTACCTGAGCGACATGGACTCGCTCTACGTGCTGCGCGACACCGACCACGACGGCAGCGCCGAGGTCACGAAGCTCGCGCAGGTCGCGGGACGCACGTTCTCCGGCATCGCGTCCGACCAGAGCGGCAACCTGTTCGTCGCCGACTTCGCCGCGGGCGACGTGTACCTGATCCCGCAGCAGATCCTCGACGACATCGCGGCCGGCGCGGCGCCGATGCTCGCGTCCGACGACGATCTCGACCGCCGCGCGTTCCTGATCAAGGTGGAGCTCGACCGGCCCGGCGACATCGAGCTCGACACCTATCAGCACCGCTACATCGTCTCGACGCCCGCCGGCCTCGAACCCTTCGACGTCCCCGCCGTGGGCCGGCTGCCGGACGACGTCGTCGAGATCCGCGTCGACGCGATCGGCAGCGAGCTCCCGGTCACGCTGCGGCGCGGCAACGCGTTCACGATCGGCGCGAACAGCGAGGGCACCTTCGCCGGCAAGGAAGTGCGCATCCGGGCGCGCCGCGTCGACGGCGCCACCGGCCAGTCGATCTGGAAGGCGCACCTCGTCCGGACGCAGACCTTCGGGGCCAGCGTGCTGCGCGACGACGCGCTGGAGCTGCCGTAGTGGCGCGGGCGATGCGCCGCACGGCGCGCGCGCTCGCAGCGGCGGCCGCGCTGCTCGCGGCGTGCGCGCTCGCGGCCGCG
>QEVM01000203.1 GCA_003576805.1 Pseudomonadota bacterium
GCGCCGGCGCCGCGAACGGCGCGCCCCCGGCGGCGAAGCCAGCGGCCGCCGCGGCGGCCGACACGATCGAGAGCGCGATGCGGCGCACGCGACACCTCCTGCTCGGTTCGCGCGATTCTATCCGACGCGTCGCGAACGCTCGCCACGCGTCGCGGCCGCGATCCACTTCGGAGTAGGCATCCGATCGCCGGGGAGGCGCGTGATCATGCTGCATCGGCGCCTGCTCGGAGCGTGCGCGCTGTTCGCCATCGCGGCGGGATCGCCGGCGGCCTCGCTGGCGCTCTCGGTCGGCGACGTCGTGGTCGCAGCGCCCAACGCCGGGCTGATCGCGGTGAATCCGCGCACCGGCTCGCAGACGCTGCTCGTCGCCGGCGGGCCCGACACCGGCGGCCCGACGGGCCCGCTCGCGTATCCGCGCGACGTCGCGGTCGACGAGCGCGGCGTGCTCTACGCGACGACGAATCACGGCGTCGTGCGCTTCGATCCGAGCGACGCCGACGGCCCGCGCACGATCGCCGAGATGGGCTTCCCGTCCGGCATCGAGTGGGACGGCGCCGGCAACCTGCTCGTGCCGAGCGACATCGGCCCGCCGACGTACGACTGGGGGCTCTTCCGCGTCGGCGTGGACGGCGCGAAGCGGCTGCTCTCCTCCGGCCAGCACTTCAACGTGGTCGAGAACGCGCTGCCCGCGGCGGGCGGCGGCTGGTGGGTCGGCGACTACGGCGAGGGCGTGTTGCGCGTCGACGCGGACGGCGCGCAGTCGCAGTTCGCGCGCGTCGACGGGCTCTGGGATCTCGTGCTCGACGGCGACCGCTTCTACGCGAGCGGCTACGAGGACGTGTACGTCGTCGACGTCGCGACGGGCGAGGCGCGCGTGCTCGCGACCGAAGGGCCGCTCGTGCGTCCCGGCGCGCTCGCGCTCGCGGGCGACGGCGGCCTCTACGTGTCCGACCTCGCCGGCACGCGCGGCATCGTCCGCATCGAGCTCGCGACCGGCGCGCAGACGCTGATCGCGAGCGGCGGGCTGCTGGCGCAGGGCGCGAGCGGGATGGCGCTCGTGACCGCCGTGCCCGAGCCGCTGGCGCTGGCGCAGCTCGCGCTCGGCCTCGGCGCGATCGGCTGGCGCCGGCGCTCAGTCCGCGGGATCGACGCGCCAGGACACGCCCGACGCCGACAACGCGTCTAGGAAGGCGCGCGGATCGAAGGCCTGCGCGGAGGTCACGACGCCGCTGCGCTGCGCGCGGCCGTCGAGCAGCCACTGCGCGCCGAGCGCGACGATCACGGCGGTGATGCCGTACGGGTCGTAGCCGCTCGCCGTGACGCGCGTGCCGCGGCCGCCGCGCGCGCGCACGCGCGCCATCACCCACCACGGCTGGTCGCGGCGCTCGTCGCCGGGACCGATGCCGCCCGCGTCGATGCGCGACTCGAGGAAGCGTTGCACGCGCGCGCCGAGCAGCAGGCCGGCGCCGCGCGCGAAGAGCGGCGCGATCGCCGCGACGGGGCCCGGCACGGCGAGATAGGTGCGCACGGTGCGGACGGTCGGCGCGAAGCTCGGCGCCGACAGCACCTCGCCGCCGGCGTACGAGAGCGCGACGTGGCGCGCGTCCTCGTCCGGGAAGCGGAAGCGCGCGCGGTGCGCCATCTGCGGCTCCTCGCGGCGGCGGCCGTTGACGACGGCGAGCGCGGGCTTGGTCAGCACGTCGAGCGCCGACTTCTTGGTGCCGCGCGTCGCCCCGAAGCCGTCCACGCGGTTCACGATCTCGACCGTCTCGGCGTCCGGCGTCTCCTCGATCGCGATGCGCGCGGCGCAGTCGCCGACCGCGTACTCGAAGGCGTGCGCGAGAATCGCGGTCGTGCCGGCGCGCGCGGCGTCGTCGGAGAGCAGGTCCATCATGCGCGCCATCCAGAGCTGCTCGCCGGTGGTGTCGAGGTAGTGCGCGCCCGCGGCGATCGCGGCGCGCAGCACCGGCTCGCCGAGACGCGCGAACGGACCCGCGCACGAGACCGCGACGCCCGCGCCGTCGAACACCTTGGCGAGCGTCTCGGGGCGGGTCGCGTCGCCGACGCGCACGCCGGCGGCGCCGACCGCGTCCGCCATCTCCTCGAGCGCCTTCTCGTTGCGCCCGGCGAGGATCGGCACGAGCCCGATGCGGCGCATCTCGTCCACCACGAGCCGGCCGGTGAAGCCGGTGGCGCCGTAGACGACGGGCGGCCTGCCCTCGCTCACGCCGGACCGATCGAGAGCAGCTCGTGCGAGTCGAGCATGCGCGGCTGGATCGAGATGCCGACGGGACAGCTTCCGGTGCAGGGCGCCGCGCAGCCGAGGCAGGCCGACGCGTTCTTGCCGAGCTGCGCGTACTGCTGCATCGCCCGCTTCTCCCAGCCGTAGTCTTCGAAGTACATGCGGAAGCGCAGCACGTCGTGGATCGCGACGCCTTCCGAGCACGAGTCGAGGCAGGCGCCGCAGTGCGGCGGGCAATAGGTCCCGGCGATCTGCGCGTCGTACTCGCGCAGCAGCGCGTGGTCGCGGCTCGTCATCGGCGCGCCCGACGCGTACAGGTACTCGTCGACGTGCTGCGGCTCGAAGAACGACACCACGAGGCACGCGACGTCCGGGTTCGAGAGCGTCCATTTGAACGCGGCCTGGCTGTAGGCCGGCGCCTGCTCGCGGAAGCCGGCGAGGCCGTGGTGCTTGGCGCCCTTCAGCGTCTTCATCGCGACGATGCCCATGTCGCGCTCGCGGCGGGCGCGCCCGATCAGCTCGCCGAGCGCCGGCCAGATGCCGTGGTGATAGGCGAGCATCATCACGTCGAAGCGGTTCGACTCGATCGCCTTCGCCGCGACCTGCTCGAGGTTGGGCGTGTGCGACGAGAAGCCGAGGAAGCGCGCCTTGCCCTCTTCCTTCAGCCGGTCGAACGCCTCGTGGAGGTTCGGGTCCATCAGGCGGTCGATCTCGTCGCACGAGTGCACGTGCACGAGGTCCACGTAGTCGGTGCCGAGCCGGCCGAGGCTCGCCTCGATCGCCTCCTTGTACTGCGCGACCGGCGTGCCCGTCGGCAGATGGCCCGCCGGATTGCAGAACTTGGTGGCGATGAAGAGCCGGCTGCGGTCCTGACCGCGCAGCGCGCGCCCGATCGCCTGTTCGCTGCCCGAGCCGGAGTAGTCGGGCGAGGTGTCGAGGTAGGTGACGCCGCGCGCGAGCGCCTCGCGCACGATCGCCTCGCCGTTCTCGCGGCCGATCGCGCCCGTGCCGAGCGAGATGTCGGAGACCTCGACACCGGTGCGCCCGAGTCGCCGGTACGCCCGCACGCGCGCACCCTTCCACTCCTCCCGCCAGGCCGGGTGCGTCTCGACCACGTCGCCGCCGAAGATCTCGCCCGCCGGACCGCGCCAGCCGCGCCCTTCGTTGCCCCAGCCGAGGAGCGCGCGCCCGAACGCGACCCCGATGCCCGCGCCGCCCGCGACGAGCGCAGCGCCCGCGCCCGAGGCCGCGCCGGTGAGGAAGGTGCGCCGCGAGCGGTCGGTCTGCGCGCGCCGCGCGCCGCGCACCCAGAAGAATGCGAGCGCCGCGACCGGCAGCACGCACACGATCGCGAGCAGCAGGCCCGCAGTGGAGAAGGCAGCGCCCGGGATCAGCCGGCGCCCGACCGCTTCGAGCAGCGCGCCGCCCGGGAAGGCGCTCGCGTCGAGCCCGATGAAGGTCCGGTACAGCACCGGGCCGGCGATCCAGAAGCCGACCGCCGCTGCGAGTCCGATGCACAGGATCCAAGCGAAACTCGACCGCGACATGGTGCTCTCCTGGGGGCGCTCGCCAGTATACGCGCCGACCCGCGCGTGCGGATGAACAACCGCGCGCGGCGCGGCTTCGCGGACCCTTCGGGCGCTGTGTTCGCTGTGTTAGGGTTGGCGCTCCGCACACGTCGAGCTCTCCCGAATCCGCGCGAAGCCGTTCGAGGAAGGCGCTCGAGGAAGGGATCGCGCATGGCCCCCGCCACCGTCGTGCCGAGCATCGCGGAGCTGAAGAGCTTCGTCGGCAAGAAGCTCGGAACGTCCGACTGGGTGACCGTCACGCAGGAGCAGATCGCGGCGTTCGCGCAGGCGACCGGCGACCACCAGTGGATCCACGTGGACGTCGAGCGCGCCAAGCGCGAGAGCCCGTTCAAGCAGCCGATCGCGCACGGCTACCTCACCATCTCGCTGGCGCCCGTGCTGCTGCCGCAGGTCGTGCGCGTGGACGGCGTGAAGATGGGCGTCAACTACGGACTCGAGAGCATGCGCCTGCCCGCGCCGGTGCCGTCGGGCGCGCGCGTGCGGATGAGCGCCGAGCTGAAGGACGTGCGCGACATGCCGGGCGGCGGCGCGCGCGCGACCTGGGGGCTCACCTTCGAGGTCGAGGGCGGCGGCAAGCCGGTGTGCGTGGCGGACGCGATCTACGTGTACGTGCCTTGAGCGGAGCGCAGTGGGGCGCACGCTGGAGCTGACGGCGCTGCGCGCCGCAGCTCAGCGGCGTGTGGGAGTGGGGCCGGCGCGCTTGGCGCGCGGCCCGTGCGGGTTGGCTGCTAGGGCGTTCTCGTAGTCAGGGGAGCGGGTAGCGGCGGAACGCTAGCCAGCCCAGGACGCCGAGTGCGGCGGCGACGGGGCCGCACAGCAGGATGCCGAGCGGGTGTTCTGCGGTGTTGCCGAAGCGGTCGAAGAGCTGCGTCGCGACGAGCGGACCGACGCCGAAGCTCACCTTGGTCATCAGGCCCTGCATGCCGAAGTACATCGCTTCGCGGCGCAGGCCGGTGCGTTCGTAGTCGGCGTCGATGACGTCGGCGATCAGCACCTTGCCGAGCACGAGCAGCGCGCCGACCGGGAGGCCGAGCGCGATCATCAGCGCGAGGTACGTGGCGGTGGGGTGCGGCGAGACGGCGACGAGCGGGATCGCGGCGAACAGCGCGCTGATTCCGAGCAGCGCGCCGGCGTAGGTCGCCTTCTTGCCCCAGTGCGCGGTGGCGCGGCCGACGAGCGGGAGCGAGAGGCCGGCGGAGACGTAGACGGCGGCGGCGCCGTAGCCGGCCTCGGCTTCGCTCGCGTGCAGGACGGCGCGGCCCAGGTACGGAACGGCGGTGACGACGACGTTGACGCCGATCAGGAACACCGAGAGCGGGATCACGAGCGGCAGGAAGGCGGGGTTGCGCAGCGACTCGCGCACGGCGGCGCGCAGCGAGAGGTGCGGCGGGTCGCCGTCGGCGCGCGGCCGCTCGCGCACGAAGGCGACCGAGAGATAGAAGAAGAAGAACGCGAGCGCGGCGATCCCGAGCGCCTGCGGCTCGAAGCCGTTGTCGAAGTGGACGCCGAGCCACGCGCGCCCGCCCTGGAACTCGGCGACGACGGCGCCGAGCACGAGGTTGCCGCCGACGATCGCGACGATCGAGAAGGCGGTCATCCAGGTGGAGACGCGCGTGCGTTCCTCGCTCGTCGTCGCGATCTCGGGCAGCAGCGCGAGATAGGGCGCGACGACGGCGGTGAACGCGCACCAGAAGATCGTGTTCACGACGGCGAGCCACACGCCCGTCGCGAGGCTCTGGCCGGGGCCGAACGGCGGGAAGAAGAGGCCGAGGAACGACGCGACGAGCACGGGCGTGCCGAACAGCACGAACGGAAGGCGGCGACCCCAGCGCGTGTCGGCGCGGTCGGAGGCCCAGCCGACGATCGGCTCGGCGAAGCCGTCCACGAAGCGGCCGACGAAGAGCAGCACGCCGACGCTCGCAGCGGGCAGCAGCGCGGCGGCGCCCGGCAGGTCGGCGGGCGGCGCGTACAGGTACGGGATCCAGGCGAGGATGGGGCCGACCACGTCCACCGCGAGGCTGCCCGAGGCGTAGGCCAGCGAGCGCGCGCGGCCGAGCGGGCTCACGCGCGCCGCTCCGCGCTCACGCGGCGACGAACGCGCGCACCGCGGCGAGGAAGCGATCGAGCTGGTCGTGGTGCACCCAGTGGCCCGCTTTCGGAATGGTCACGAGGCGCGCGTCCTGGAAGGGTTGGATGCGGCCGTCCTTCACCGGATCGCTCGCCCACGAGTCCTCCCCGCGCACGAGCAGCACGGGACACGCGATGCGGCTCCACAGCGCGCGCATGTCCTCGACGTCGAAGCGGTACGGCGCGAAGGTGCGCACGTAGTTGTCGAACTTCCAGGAGAAGGTGCCGTCCTCGTTGCGGTTGACGCTGTGGATCGTGAGGTGGTGCGCCTGCTCCTCGCTGAGGAACTGGTTCTCCTCGCGCATGCGCGCGGCGGCGTCGGCGAGCGTCGCGTAGCGGCGCGGCTGGCGCGCGGCGAGTCCGCGCATCTGTCCGACCCACTCCGCCATGCGCTCCCACGGCTCGCGCCGCACCAGCCTGGCGAGCAGCGCGGGCGGCGGGCCGAGCCCTTCGATCGCGACCAGCTTCGCCACGCGCTCGGGGTAGATGCCGCCGTACATCAGCGAGATCGCGCCGCCCAGCGAGTGGCCGACCAGGATCACCTGCTTCTCGCCCAGCGCGTCGATCAGATTGGCGAGGTCGAGCACGAAGTCGGCGACCGCGTACATGCCGCCGACCGCCCACGCGCTGTCGCCGTGCCCGCGCAGATCGGGCGCGATCACGTGGAAGTCGCCGCGCAGGTCGCGCGCCACCCAGTCCCAGTTGCGCGCATGGTCGCGCCCGCCGTGCACGAGCACGACCGCCGGCGCCGCCGGATTGCCCCAATCCACGTAGTGCAAGCGCAGCCGCTGCGAAACGAAGAAGTGCGACGTAGGCCCGACGACGTCCGACATGCGCCGCATCCTAATGGATCTGCCCGCTCGCCGTTGGCTCGCTACGGCGGAAGCCCGATGGATCTGCCCGCTCGCCGTTGGCTCGCTACGGCGGACACGGGCTCGGGTGCTTCGGAGGTTGCTTCGAGCTCGCGTGTACGACCACGGCGAGCGGGCCGATCCATCAGACCGTACCTTGCGCGGCGTGCGGATCGCGCTCGCGCAGATCAATCCCACGGTCGGCGACCTCGCGGGCAATCGGCGGCTCGTCGAGGAGTACGCGGCCAAGGCGGCCGCGGCCGGCGCGCAGCTCGCGGTGTTCCCCGAGCTGGCGCTCACCGGCTATCCGCCGCTCGACCTGCTCGAGCGGCGCGGCTTCGTCGAGGACCAGCTCCGCGAGCTCGAGGCGCTGGCGCCCGCGTCGCAGCGCATCGCGATCGCGGTGGGCGCCGTGCTGCCGGCGGAGCGGCGCGGAGGCAAGTCGCTCGCGAACGCGGCGGTGCTGCTCGCCGGCGGCGCGCGCATCGCGGCGCAGGCCAAGACGCACCTGCCGACCTACGACGTCTTCGACGAGAAGCGCCACTTCGCGCCGGCCTCGGCGTGCACGCCCGCGGTGCTCGGCGGCGTCGCGCTCGGCCTCACGATCTGCGAGGACGGCTGGGCGCAGCAGGTCCCGTACGAAGTCGATCCCACCGGCGAGCTCGCGCGCAGCGGCGTCGCGCTCGTGCTCAACCTCTCGGCGTCGCCGTGGCACGTCGGCAAGCCGCGCGCGCGGCGCGAGCTGTTCGCCGCGCTCGCGCGCCGCCACGGCGTGCCGATCGCGTTCTGCAACCAAGTCGGCGGCAACGACGAGCTGACCTTCGACGGCGGCTCGTTCTTCGTGGACGCACGCGGCGAGCTGCGCGCCGTGCTGCCGCTCTTCGAGCCGGCGCTCGAGCTGATCGACACCGGCGCGCTGTCGCCCGCGATCGCGGAGGCCGCGGTCGACGAGCCCGTCGCGGCGGCGCAGCTCGAGGCGGGGCTCGTGCTCGGCATCCGCGACTACTTCCGCAAGCAGAGCCTGCCGCCGGGCGCGGTGATCGGGCTCTCGGGCGGCGTCGACTCGGCAGTGACCGCGCACCTCGCGGCGCTCGCGCTCGGCGCGGACCGCGTGCTCGGCGTGCTGATGCCCGGTCCGTTCTCGTCGGACCACAGCGTCGCCGACGCCGCCGCCCTCGCGCGCAACCTCGGCATCGAGACCCGCACCGTCGACATCCGCCCGATCTACGAACGCTACCTCGAGAGCCTCCCTAGCGTCTTCGGCCCCGCGCACGAAGCTCGCCACGACGACCGAAGCGCCGAAGCCCGTTTCCCGCGTAGCGAGCCGAAGGCGAGCGGCGAGGTCACCAAGCTTGCGCGTAGCGAGCCGAAGGCGAGCGGCGAGATCCACAAGGTCGGCCTCGCGCAGCAGAACATCCAGTCGCGCATCCGCGGCGCCACACTGATGGCGATCTCGAACGCGGAGAACCGGCTCGTGCTCGCGACGGGCAACAAGAGCGAGCTGTCGATCGGCTACTGCACGCTGTACGGCGACACGGTCGGCGGCATCGCGGTGCTCGGCGACGTCTACAAACGCGACGTCTACGCGCTGGCGCGCCACGCCAACCGCCACGGCGAGCGGATTCCCGCGCACACCATCGACAAGCCGCCGTCCGCCGAACTCGCGCCGAACCAGCGCGACGAGGACGACCTGCCGCCCTACGCGATCCTCGACGCCGTGCTCGAGCAGGCGATCGAGGGCGGCCGCAACGCCGAGTCGATCGAGCCGCCGCCCGGCGCGACGCGCGAGCTGGTGCGCCAGATCGTGCGGCGCCTCGACCGCAACGAGTACAAGCGCCGCCAGTCGCCGCTCGTGCTGCGCACGTCGCCGAAGGCGTTCGGCAGCGGCCGTCGCCTGCCGATCGTGCACCGCTACGACGGCGAGCTGCGCGCCGGCTCGCCGGGAATGACGGCTCGCTGAAGGCTGCGTGACGCGGGTCCGCGCACGCGGTGATCGCGATCACCGTGCACGCGTTCCCAGCGGTCGAATCGCGCAGCTCTTCACGGCCGCGTCACGGCCAGCGGCGATGGTGCGCCCGCGCGGATCGCGCACGGAGGGGATGCCGTGACGAGCGGGGACGGGGTTG
>QEVM01000204.1 GCA_003576805.1 Pseudomonadota bacterium
CGCCACGCGCCGCGCAGCACGTAGACCGCGCCGGCGCGCGCCAGGAGCTGCGGCGCGCGCGCGTCGGCGCCCGCCGCGGCGAGCGCCGCGAGCATCAGCGCGAGCGGCTCGTCCGCCTGCTGCGGATCGTCGGCGCGCTGCAGCACCTGCCCGACCCCCGCCAGCACCGGCGTCGTCTCGGCTCGCTCCATCGGCCCTCCTGCGCGAAGGGCGGGAGACTACCGCGTGCGCGATCGGCGGCGCGCCGCGACGGCGCGGACCGCCAGCAGCGCGAGCGCGCCGAGCGCGCCGGCTCGCTGCTACTCGCGGAGTTCGCCCAGACTCCGAACGCGTCGAGCGTCGCTTCGTTCGCGGGCACGATCGGCGCGGGCAGCTCGAGGGTCGTGATGCCGTCGCTCACCGAGCCGGTGAGCGTTCCGGTGCGGTCGCCGTCGCCCGATGGCTCCCAGTCGAGGCTCCAGGTGAGCGGCACCGAGTCGAAGCTCGCGGAGCCGAGCCGCTCGCCCTGACTGGTGTTGGCCGCCATCCGGAAGCGCCACTCGTCGTCGCCGTTCGGCAGGATGCGCAGGATCAGGCGTTCGTTCGCCGGGTCCGACTGGTCGAAGAAGCCGACGTGCACGTCGAGGCCGGCCGCGTCGCTGTCGTCGTCGAGGTACAGCGCGCCGTCCGCGTGGAAGGGATGATCGAGATCGAGCGGCGCGGCGAAGCTCCCGGCGTCGGCACGCGCGGCATGGCGAGGTCGCCGGCGGGCTGGTGCAGGCGCACGAAGCGGCCGCCCAGCTCGCCGGGCGCGCGCCGCCGGCGAAGCTCGTGGCGCTCCATCCGACGCCGGCGAGCCCCGGCCACGCGAGGAGAGCCGCGGCGAGAGCGCCCGACACGAGACGCGGAGCGTTCGACATGGTCTCCTCCAGACTTCGCCCCGCCGCGCGCGAGGGACGGGAGCGAGCGCGCGACCTCCGATAGCGTCCCACTCCGAGATGACGGCCGCCGCACGTTCCACCCGCCGCGACCCGCGCGTCGCCGTGATCGGCGCCGGCATGTCGGGCGTGCTGGCGGCGATCGAGCTCGCGCGCGCCGGCTACCGCGACGTCGCGATCTACGAGAAGGCGGACCGCCTCGGCGGGACCTGGCGCGAGAACACGTATCCGGGGATCGCGTGCGACGTGCCCTCGCACCTCTACAGCTACTCGTTCGCGCCGAACCCGGAGTGGAGCCACCGCTTCTCGCCCGGCGCCGAGATCCAGGCGTACTTCGAGGACGTGGCGCGCCGCTTCGGCGTGACCGAGCGCATCCGCTTCGGCGCCGAGGTCGTGGGCTGCGCGTTCGCGGACGGGCGCTGGTCGCTCGCGCTCGCCGACGGCGCGCGCGACGCCGCCGACGTGGTGATCGCCGCGACCGGCGTGCTGCACCATCCCGCGCTGCCCGCGATCGAAGGGCTCGCCTCGTTCGCGGGCGCCTGCTTCCACAGCGCGCGTTGGGACCACGCCGTTCCGCTCGCCGGCCGGCGCGTCGGCGTCGTCGGCACCGGCTCGTCCGCGATCCAAATCGTGTCGGCGCTGGTGGACCGCGTCGGCGAGCTGGCGCTGTTCCAGCGCACGCCGCAGTGGATCGCGCCGGCCGAGAACCCGCCGTACGAGGAAGCCGAGAAGGCGGCCTTCCGCGCGGATCCGGCGTCGCTCGCCGCCGTGCGCGCCGCGGCGGAGCGCGCGCTCACCGACGGCTTCGCGAACGTGCTGGTCGACGCCGACTCGCCCGTCCTCCAGGTGATCCAGGACGCCTGCACCGCGAACCTCGAGCGCAGCGTGCGCGATCCCGCGCTGCGCGAGAAGCTGCGCCCCGCGTACCGCGCGACGTGCAAGCGGCTCGTGATCTCCGCGGACTTCTACGACGCGATCCAGCGGCCGAACGCGCGGCTCGTGACGGAGCCGATCGAGCGCGTCGAGCCGGCCGGCGTGCGCACGCGCGACGGGCGCCTGCACGCGCTCGACGTGCTGGTGCTCGCGACCGGCTTCCGCGTCGACGCGTTCGTGCGCCCGATGCGCGTCACCGGCCGCGGCGGCGTCGCGCTCGACGACGTCTGGAAGGGCGGGCCGTTCGCCTATCTCGCGATGTGCGTGCCGGGCTTCCCGAACTTCTTCCTGCTCCAGGGGCCCAACGGGCCGGTCGGGAACTTCTCGCTGATCGACGTCGCCGAGCGCGAGATGGGCTACGTGCTCCAGCTCCTCGCGCGCATCCGGGCCGGCGCGTGCGACGAGGTCTCGGTCACGCCCGCCGCGATGGAGCGCTTCGACGCCGAACGCCGCGCCGCCGCGCGGCGCACGATCTGGGCGACCGGCTGCCGGAGCTGGTATCTCGACCGCGAAGGCCTCCCGACCGCCTGGCCGTGGAGCTTCGACCGTTTCCGCAGCGACACCGCAGCGCCGCGTCTCGACGACTTCGAGCTGCGCAGGAGAGGAGAGCGATGAATCCCGATCACTGTCTGGTCGAGCGCGACGGGGCCGTCCTCGTCGTCACGCTGAACCGCCCCGAGGCGAAGAACGCGCTCTCGAGCGGCATGCTGGCCGGCATGTACCGCGCGTGGCGGATGCTCGACGACGATCCCGGGCTGCGCGTCGCGATCCTCACCGGCCGCGGCGACGTCTTCTGCGCCGGCGCCGATCTCAAGGCGATGGGCGCCGGCGGCGAGCGCGACGAGGAGTTCCAGAAGCTGATGGCGGAGGTGCCCGACATCCACTGGCAGGCGCTGCTCCGCCACAACCGGCCGATGAAGCCGATCATCGCCGCGGTCGAGGGCTTCGCGGTGGCCGGCGGCACCGAGATCCTGCAGGGCACCGACATCCGCATCGCGGCGGAGGGCGCGGTGTTCGGCGTCACCGAGGCGCGTCGCGGCCTCTTCCCGCTCGGCGGCAGCAGCGTGCGGCTGCGGCGCCAGATCCCGTACACGCTCGCGGCCGAGATCCTGCTCACGGGCCGGCACGTGACCGCCCAGGAGGCGCTCGCGTTCGGTCTCGTCGGCCGCATCGTGCCGAACGGGCAGGCGCTCGCGGAGGCGAAGCAGGTCGCCGCCGAGATCTGCGAGAACGGCCCGCTCTCGATCCGGGCGCTGATGCGCATGCTGCGCGAGATCGACGAGAGCTACTCCGAGCGCGACGCGCTCCAGAAGGAGCTCGAGATCGGCGGCCCGGTGTTCGCGTCGAAGGACGCGCGCGAGGGCCCGCGCGCCTTCGCCGAGAAACGCAAGCCGGTGTATCGCGACGAGTAGCGCGCGGATCAGCCGGCGCGGCGCCGGCGCGCGACGAAGCGGCCCTGCACGAGCTTGCCGTCGCGCGCCAGCGCCGCGAGCCAGCGCATCTCCTCGCCGAGCCCGGCCAGCGCGCCGGCGTCGAAGTCGAGGAGGCTCGGCCCACACGAAGCCGGCGGCGGCGGCGGGCAGGCCGGTGTCGCAGGCGCGGCCGCGTGCTCGCCGAGATCCGGCGCGTCGCGAGCGAGCGCGTCGTGATCGCCGGGTACCGCGTGCCGCCGCGCGGCTGGGCGCGCGCCGCGTTCCGCGTGACGCGTTTCTACGAGCACTCGGGTGTGGCGCTGTCGCGCGTAGGCGGAGCCGCTCAGCTCGGCGGCGCCTGCGCGCCCGGCTCGGCGGCGAGCCGCGCGCGCTCGCTCGCGAGGAACCGGTCGAGCCGCTCGACGAGCGCTGCGAAGAAGGGCAGGGGCTTCTGCTTGGCGAGCCGCTTGCGGAGCTGCGGCACCCAGCGGCCCGGGTGGCGCTCGACGAAGTCGCGCGCGGCGCGCCGCCACGGGCCCGCGTCCTCCGCGAGCTGGCGCGTCTCGGCCTCGCGGAACGCGAGCAAGTGCAGGAACTCGAGCTGCGTCGCGAGATGGTCGGGCAGCTCGCGGGGCGCGTCGGCGAGCGTCAGCCCGAAGTGATCGTAGAAGCGCACGCACTCTTCCAGGGTCTTCATGCGCGCGCCGCCGTACAGGCCCCCGTAGAGCGGGCAGGGCGGTCCGCCGGCTCCGACGTCGAAGAGGCGCGTGTACTCGACCGCCAGCGCGTCGTCGTCGGGCCCCGCGTCGGCGAGCGCGGACCAGTCGCCGTCCGCGAGCGACGGCTGGACCGCCGCGAGCGCTTCGCGCAGCGCGTCGGCGAGCGCGCGCGAGCGGATCGCTTCGAGCTGCTCCGGGTCGGGATAGTCGAACGCGCGCACGAAGACCAGATACGCGCGGCTGCGCACCGCGGCATCCCAGCCCGGATCCGATCCGTTCGTCGCCTGCATGGCCGCCTCCGTCATCCGACGTGCTCGACGTCCACCGTGCCGCCGCGCGGATGGTGGCTCGGCGCGCCGTAGATCACGCGGTAGTGGAGCTGGTCGTAGTCGCCGACGAGGTGCAGCTTCCACGGCGCCACGACCGGCTCGCCCTCGCCCTTCCAGCCCGCGTGCTGAGAGGGCTCCCACGCGTGGTAGACCAGGAGCTGTCCGCGCTGGACCGCGGCCGCCACCTTCGCCATCGCCTGAGCGCGGCGAGCTCGTCGTGTACGTGTCGGCGCGCGACGCCGCGGCGCGCGGCATCGCCGACGGCGACGCGGTGCGCGTGCGCAACGACCACGGCTCCTTCGCGGAGGCGCAGCATCAGCGGCGAGTCGCGCCACGTCGCGTGGATCGACCAGCGCGTGTGGCCGCCGGTGAGGCGCAGCGGATGCTCGCCGCCCGCCTTCGGCGCCTCCTCGTGCACGGGCAGCGCCTCGCCCGCCTCGAGGTACCACGGGTGGTCGATCAGGAACTGCTGCCGGCCGGTGAGCGTCGGCCAGACCTCCTTGTTCTGGACGAAGCGCTGGTGCGGGTGCAGCGTGTGGCCGGGCTCGAAGTCGGTGCCGAGTGTGTCGCAGGATCCAGTCGAGCGCGGCCTTCGGGTCGCGTTCGGAGAAGCGGCCGCCGTCGCTCCAGCGCCGGTAGATCGCGGAGAGGTCGACCTGCCGCCGAGCCCGTCGCTCACCGTGGCGACGCCGCGGGCCCGCGCACGCTCTTCGATCGCGCGCGCCAGCAGGCCGAGGTCGAACGGGGCGACCTTCGCTACGCGCATTGCTTCCTCCGGCGTTCAGTGCAGGTCTTGGCGTCGCGGCGCCAGCGGGGTCGGGCGGGAAGCGGCGCGGGCCCGCGCCCGAGCCCGCGCCGCGAGGCGCCGCGCGATTCTCGCCACCAGCGCGGGGGCGAAGAGCGGCGCACTCTGCTCCGGATGCGGCGGGACCTCGACGACGGCGATCACCGGTCCGGCGCGCAAATAGTCGGGACTCGGCTCGTCGCCGCGCGCCACCAGCACGAGGCGCGCCACCGGCTCCCACGAGAAGCCTTCGGCGAGCACGAGGTCGAGATCGCGCGGCAGCGTCGCGAGCGCGGCCACGAGCGGGACCTCGAGCTCCGGCGGAACGACCGCGCTGCGGAACGTCGCGATCTGGTGTCGCGACGCGAGCGCGACGGCGTCGGCCCCGGATGCTGCCAGACGGTACGAGTCCTTGCCGGGACGATCGGCGAGGAAGCCGTGCGAGGCGTGCTTCACGCAGCCGACGGCGAGGCCGCGCGCGCGCAGCGCCGGGACGAGGCGCTCGAGGAAGCTCGTCTTGCCGACGCCGGACCGACCGACGACGGCGACCACCGGGAGACCCACCATCCGCTGCGACGGCACGCTCGTCCTCCTCGCGTTGCGGCCGACCTTAAGGCACGCCGCGCACGCGACGCATGACGCTCGTCATATCCGCGGGGCGGCGCGCCTATGAATGGGTGCCGCCGTGCGAGCAGCGCACGAGGAGCGTGCGCGAGGAGCAGGCCGCGCTGGACCGGCAGATCGAGCGCGGCGTGCCCGACATGAATCCGCTGGGCTGCCAGAAGGGCGCGTCTGGAGCCACTGCCACCACTCGCAGGACCGCGTGCTGCACCCGCTGCGGCGCGTGGGCGGGCGCGGCGAGGGCAGGTTCGAACGCGTCTCGTGGGACGACGCGCTCGCCGCCATCGCGGACGCGATGCTCGACGCGATCGAGGAGCAGGGGCCCGAGTCGATCCTGACGCTGCTGACGCCCGAGCCGGGCGCGGCGCCGGCGCGGCTGTTCGCGAACGCGCTCGGCACGCCGACCACCGACGGCAACGCCGAGTTCCAGGACTTCAGCCCGGGCTGGCACGTGAGGTCTTCGACGCGTATCCGAAGCAGGCCGTCGACAATGAACCAGCTCATCCTGTATCGCTGGACCGACGCGCTCGGGCACCTGACGCGCGATCCAGGGGAGATCCGCTGGTAGCGGATGCCGGCCGCATGCTGTTGACTTCGGATCGCGAGCGGGGCGGAGTCACATGCCGGACATCCAGGCGCGCATCGAGACGATCTTCGAGCAGGTCGTCCGGCGCAACGCGGGCGAGCGCGAGTTCCACCAGGCCGTCAAGGAGGTGATCGAAACGCTCGGTCCGGTGCTGCGCGCGCATCCCGAGTACACCGAGCACAAGATCATCGAGCGCATCTGCGAGCCGGAACGCCAGATCATCTTCCGCGTGCCGTGGCAGGACGACCGCGGCGAAGTGCAGATCCACCGCGGCTTTCGCGTCGGCTTCAACAGCGCGCTCGGGCCCTACAAGGGAGGCTTGCGCTTCCATCCCTCCGTCTACCTCGGCATCGTCAAGTTCCTCGGCTTCGAGCAGACCTTCAAGAACGCGGTCACCGGAATGCCGATCGGCGGCGCCAAGGGCGGCTCCGACTTCGACCCGAAGGGCCGCTCCGACGCCGAGGTGATGCGCTTCTGCCAGAGCTTCATGACCGAGCTGTATCGCCACATCGGCGAGTTCACCGACGTGCCGGCGGGCGACATCGGCGTCGGCGCGCGCGAGATCGGCTTCCTGTTCGGCCAGTACAAGCGCATCACCAACCGCTACGAGTCGGGCGTCATCACCGGCAAGGACCCGCGCTGGGGCGGCTCGCTCGTGCGGCGCGAGGCGACCGGCTACGGCGTCGTGTACTTCGTCGAGGAGATGCTGAAGGCGCGCGGCGAGTCGATCGAGGGCAAGACCTGCGTCGTCTCGGGCTCCGGCAACGTGGCGATCTACGCGATGGAGAAGCTCGAGGCGCTCGGCGCGCAGGTGGTCGCGTGCTCGGACTCGAACGGCTTCGTCCACCATCCGCGCGGCATCCACCTCGCGACGCTCAAGCGCCTGAAGGAAGCGGAGCGCCGCCGCATCCGGGACTACGCGGCCGAGCGCCCCGACGCCAAGTACGTGGAAGCGGGCCGCATCTGGGACGTCCCGTGCCAGGTCGCGCTGCCGTGCGCGACCGAGAACGAGCTCGACGAGCGCGCCGCGCGCACGCTGCTCGCGAACGGCTGCGTCGCGGTGGGCGAAGGCGCGAACATGCCGGTCACGCCGGGCGGCGTGCGCGCGTTCCAGGCGGCGGGCATCGCCTACGGGCCGGGCAAGGCGGCGAACGCGGGCGGGGTCGCCACGTCGGCGCTCGAGATGCAGCAGAACGCGAGCCGGGACGCCTGGACCTTCGAGTACACCGAACGGCGACTGCACGAGATCATGCGCCGCATCCACCGCGACTGTCACGAGACGGCGGCCGAGTTCGGCTGTCCCGGCAACTACGTGGTCGGCGCGAACATCGTCGGCTTCCGCCGGGTGGCGGACGCGATGCTGGCGTTCGGCGTCGTGTGACGCGCGCCGCGCGGCTCACTCGGCGCGCCCGGCCGCCGCGACGTACGCGAGCGCGGCCCGCACGGTCATGCGGTCCGCGAGCTCGTGGAAGGCGGCCGACGGGAGGCGCGCGAACACGCGCTCGCCGCAGACGTTCGGGCCGCCCGGCCGGCGCTCGCTCACCACGAAGTCGACGAGGCGCTCGGTCGGGAAGGGGGTGGGCTCGCGCGCCGCGAGGCCGCTGAGATCGGGAACGCCTGCGCGCCCCGGGGCTCCGTTCAGGCCGTGACACTTGGCGCAGTAGAGCGCGAAGAGCTTCGCGTGCGCCAGTGCGTCCGGATCGCCGGCGCGCGCCGCCGCGGGCGTCAGCGCGGCGAGCAGACCCGCGATCGCGATGGCCGCCGTGCGCATGTTGCCTCCTGGCGTCGGCGTGGACGCGCCTCGTCCCCAGCATCGGCGCGGCGCCGCGCCGCGCATATGACCGCGGTCATGTGCGGCTGCGCGCGGGCGGCGGCCCGATTCCGGCCGCGGTCTGGACGCCGAAGAGCAGGACCGCCGCGACGTTGAGCGCGCCGCCCCACTGGCGCGCCTCGAACGAGCCGCCGAGATCGCCGGCGACGCGCAGCAGGAGGCCGGCGTGCAGCAGCGCGACGTGCGCGTAGAAGCGCGGGCGGAACGGGATCGGGCGGCCCGCGACCGCGGGAAAGATCACCGGCGCGTGCGCGAAGATCATCGCGAACACGAAGCCGAGGAAGAGCGCGTGCAGGATCGCGTCGTAGTGCGGCCCCGCCTGCGGCGCGCCGAAGGCGAGCGCGAGCGCGCCCGCGACCGCCAGCCACGCGTAGCCCGCGAGCAGCGTGCGGGCCATGAACTGCGGCAGCCCGCCGCGCCGCAGCGACTTGCGCGCGAGGTCGAAGCGCGCGAGCCAGAGCGCGAGCCCGATCCAGCCGGCGCCGCCGACGCGCGCGCCGGCGGGCGGCGCGACGAGCGAGACCGCCGCGCC
>QEVM01000205.1 GCA_003576805.1 Pseudomonadota bacterium
ACCGAAAACGCCCCGAATGGGCGAAGCACCGCTCCGTCAACCGCTCAATCCCTCTGCCTCCGGCCGCTGCGATGCCGGTTGTTCAGAGGTTCCCTAGCTTGGGAATCATGTCGGCTCCCCGGTTCGAGACGCGCAGCGGCCACGTCGAAGGCGCGCGCGAAGGTCCGCTGCTGGTGTTCCGGGGCGTGCCGTTCGCCGCGCCGCCGGTCGGCGCGCTGCGCTGGGAGCCGCCGCAGCGCGAGGCGACGTGGGCGGGCGTGCGCGACGCGCGCAGCGCCGGGCCCGCCGCGCCGCAGCGCGGCAGCATCGTGATGCGCATGGTCGGGATCGAGAGCATCGCGCAGGACGAGGACTGCCTGACGCTGCAGATCTGGACGCCCGCGCTCAGCGGCCGCCGGCCGGTGCTGGTGTGGCTGCACGGCGGCGCGTTCACGAGCGGCTCGGGCTCGCTGCCGCTCTTCGACGGGTCCGTGCTCGCGCGCCGCGGCGACGCGGTCGTCGTGACGGTGAACTACCGCCTCGGCGCGCTCGGCTTCCTCGCGCAGGCGCACGCGCTCGAGGCCGGCGCGATCGGCGCGAACTTCGGACTGCTCGACCAGATCGCGGCGCTCGCGTGGGTGCGCGAGCACGCCGAACGCGTCGGCGGCGACCCCGACAACGTCACGGTGTTCGGCGAGTCGGCGGGCGCCATGTCGATCGGCGCGCTGCTCGGCGCGCCCGCGGCGCGCGGCCTGTTCCGGCGCGCGATCTTGCAGAGCGGCGCCGCGCACAACGTCTCGCCGCTCGCGAGCGGCCTGCGCATCGCCGAGCTGTTTCGCGACGCGGCCGGCGCGCCGGCCGACGCGCTGCGCGCCCTCGCCGTCGACGCAGTGCTCGAGGCGCAGCAGCGCGTGGTGGACCAGTCGTGGCGGCACGTCGACGGGCTCGCCTTCCAGCCGATCGCGGACGGCGCGGTGCTGCCGCGCGCGCCGCTCGGCGCCGTCGCGGCGGGCGAGGCGCACGGCGTCGAGCTGCTGGCCGGCACCAACCTCGACGAATGGCGTCTCTTCGCGGTGCCCGACGCGAAGCTGCGCTCGATGGACGAGGCGGGCCTCGTGCGGCGGCTCGTGCGCGTGCCGCCCGGCCCGAGCGCGGATCCCGAGGCGCTCGCGCGCGAGGCGATCGCGGTCTACCGCGACGCGCGCGCCGGCGCGCTGCCCGTCGATCCGCCGTCGCTCTGGCTCGCGATGCAGGCCGACCGCGTGTTCCGCGTTCCGGCGATCCGCCTGCTCGAACGCCAGGCGCGACACGCGCGAGTGTTCGCGTACCTGTTCGACTGGGCCTCGCCCGCGCTCGGCGGCCTGCTCGGCTCGTGCCACGGGCTCGAGCTGCCGTTCGTGTTCGGCACGCTGGACCACGCGCGCGCCGCCGACCTGGTCGGGCGCGGCGAGGCGGCGCAGCGGCTCGCGCGCGACATGCAGGACGCCTGGCTCGCGTTCGCGCGCAGCGGCGATCCGGGCTGGCCCGCCTACGACGAGGCCAAGCGCGCGACGCGCCGCTTCGGCGCGCAGCCCGGTCTCGACTTCGATCCGATGGGCGCCGAGCGCGCGTTCTGGGACGGCCGGCTCTGAGCCGGCGCGCGCGCCGCTAGGACGCGGCGTCGGACGCGCGCGGGATCGCGGCGGCGCGCGCGATCGGCAGCCACACCGTCACCTCGGTGCCGCGCTCGTCGCTCTCGATCTCGATCTCGCCGCCGTGGCTCGTGACGATCTGGTGCGTCACCGCGAGGCCGAGGCGCGGCGCGTCGTCGCCGGCCGCCATCGGCGAGAAGGGATCGAACAGGTGCGGCAGCTCCTCGGCCGGAATCGGCGGGCCGCTGTCGCGCACGCGCAGGCAGACGCGGCCGCCTTCGCTGCTCGTCGCGACGTGGATGCGGTGGTGGCGCGGAGCGCCCTCCGGGATCGAGCGCAGCGCGTTCAGCAGGAGCTGCAGCGCGACCTGCGCGAGCAGGCCGGGATCGCCGCGCACCTCCGGCACGGCGGTCAGGAACTCGGTCCAGCGCGCGCGGAAGCGGCCCTCGGCGCGCACCAGCGGCAGCACCGACGACACCACCTCGACGAGGTCGATCGGCACCGTCTCCGACTCGCGCCGCCGCGCCAGCCGCAGCAGCTCGCCGACCGTGCCGCGCAGCCGCGCGAGTCCCTCGTGACACTCGTTCAAGATCTCGGGCACCTCGCGCCGCTCGCGCGGATCGGACCAGCTCTCCTCGACGCGATTCAGGTTCGACGACACGAACGCGAGCGGGTCGTTGATCTCGTGCGCCACGCCCGCCGCGAGCGTGCCGAGCGCGGCGAGCCGTTCGCCGTGGAGGAGCTGTCGCTCCTTGCGGCGCAGCGCGGCGCCCTCCTCCTCGGCGCGCGCGGTGAGGTCGCTCGCCGCGCGCTGCGCGGCGCCCATCGAGCGCACGAAGCCGCCGAACAGCTCGGCGGACATGCCCATCAGCATCGCCATGTAGCCGAAGGGCAGGATCATCGGCGCGGAGAAGAGCGACGCGCCGACGCCGACGTCGTGGAACAGCGTCGCCCAGAATACGCAGTACGCGACGAACGGCGCGCGCGCGGCGCGGCTGCGGCGGGCCGCGTGGCCGAGCCGCCACGCGATGTAGCCGGTGAAGCCGGTGAAGCCTCCGACGACGGCGTAGCCGAACGGCGAGAGCAGCGCCTGGGGACCGAGCGTCGTGCTCGCGAGGCCCGGCCGCATCACGAACTCGTCGGTGAAGAAGCTCTCGGTCGCGGCGCCGGCGAGCGTGATCGCGGCGAGCGCGTCGCACAGGCGCTCGGTCGCGGGCCGCGCCTCGCCGAGGAACGCGTGACACCAGCGGATGAAGCCGAAGAGCAGCAGCGCGCCCGCCGCCATCGCGCCGTGCTGCCAGTCGGCCGCGCCGCTGGGCGTCGCGGCGCTGCGGCCGACGCTCGTGAACGCGATCCCGGCGACGCCGAGCGCGGCCACCGCCAGCCACAGATGGGCCTGCTCGCGGCGCCGGTTCGCCCAGATCCAGCCATGCAGCATCGCCGTGTAGAGCGGCACGGCGACGGTGGCGACGACGAGGGCGTTGCGCATCGCCGGAGGGATCGGAGCGGCCGCGCGCGCCCTTGAGCTACGCGGGGAGCGGGACGCGCTGCGCGGCGGATCCCGCGGACGCGAGCGGGATCCGCAGCGTGACGGCGGTGCCGTCGGAGTCGCTCTGCACGTCGATCGCGCCGCGGTGTCTCGTCACGACGAGGCGCGTGAGCGCGAGCCCGAGCCCCGTGCCGCTGCCCTCGGACTTCGTCGTGAACGAGGGCTCGAAGATCTGCCCCAGCACTTCGGGCGGGATGCCCGGGCCGTTGTCGCGGACGCACAGCTCGGCGTACCCGTGCGCCGCGCGGGCCGAGAGCACGACGCGCGGCGCGCGGCGCGGCGCGTCGGGCACCGCGTGCAGCGCGTTGAGCGCGAGGTTCAGCGCCGCCTGCCGCAGCAGGCGCGCATTGCCGCGGACCGGCAGCGGCGACTCGATCTCCGTGACGATCTCGATGCTCCCGCCCGCCTCGCGCACGATCAGCGGGAGCACGGCGCGCGCGACCTCGCCGAGGTCGCAGCTCTCGCTCTCGCTCTCGCCCTGGCGCGCCATGCGCAGCAGGTCCGAGACGATCGTGCCGACCCGGCCGATGCCTTCGCGGCACTCGCCGAGGATCTCCTTCACCTCGTCGTCGGCCGCCTCCGACTCCGAGGCGTCCTCCCAGAGCGCGCGCAGCTGGTTCAGGTTGGCGCTCACGTAGGCGAGCGGGTTGTTGATCTCGTGCGCGACGCCGGCCGCCAGCGTGCCGATCGCGGCGAGCTGCTCGCCGCGCGCGAGGCGCAGGTCGATGGCGCGCAGCGCGTCGCTGCGCGCGCGTACCTCGCCCTCGAGCCGCGCGCCGAGCTGCTCGGAGGCGTCGCGCGCGAGCACGAGATCGCGCACCAGCATCGCGGAGAACGCGACCGCCAGCGCCATGTAGCCGCCGGTGGGCATCAGGAAGGGAAGGTCGAGGAGGCCGAGTCCGGTGGCGGTGTCGAGCAGGCCCGCGCACGTCCAGAGCGCGATGCAGGCGAGCAGCGAGCGCGCGCCGGGGCGGCGCGCGCGCACGCCGTGGAGGCAGAGCACGAGCGGCGCGAAGAAGAACGCGAGGATGCCGCCGAGCGTCAGCGCGCCGAAGCTCGAGAGCTCGTATTGCAGATAGGCGACGCCGCCCGCCAGCGTCGTGCGCGGCGGCCGGTCGAGGGCGAACGTCAGCTCGGGCGCGAACGCGACGAACGCCAGCGCCGCACCGCACACGATCGCCGCGGCGCGCCGGAGCTGCGGCACCGGCTGCCCGAGGCGCGTCGCGCTGAAGCCCACCGCGCCGAGCGTGACGAGCGCCGCGCCCGCGCCCTGGATCTGCTGCGCGCGCAGCATCGCGGCCGGATCGCTCGCGAACAGCAGCGCGGTCCCGAACGACACGCAGCAGGCGCCGGCGCCGGTCAGCGCCGCCCAGGCGTGGTCGTGCGCCTGGCGGTGCAGCGCAAAGATCCACGCGTGGAACAGCGCCGCGTAGAGGCTCACCACCGCGGCCGCCGTCGCGAGCAGAACCTCGGTGCTCATCGGGGGCTCGATCGGTCCCCGCCGATCCGCGCTTGAGGTGCGCCCGGGCGGAGCGCGAGGCGCGTTATGCTGCGCGCGCCGTGGGAACCCTGCTCGTGCTCGTGGGCATCGCGCTGGCCGTCTGGGCGCTCGTGCGCCTCGCGCTCGGCTATCCGCGGCGCGACCCCGCGCTGCGGCAGCTCTCGGCGCGCGATCAGGCGTTCGTGCGCGCGGCCGCCGACGCCGTCTTCCCGCCCGGCGGCGCGCTCGCGATCTCGGGCGCCGAGGCGGGCACGCTGGCGCACGTCGACCGCTACGTCGCGTCGCTCTCGCCCCGCAGCCGCGTCCTGATCCGCCTGCTCTTCTTCCTGCTCGAGCACGCGACGCTGTTCTTCCCCGCGCCCGGCTGGGACGGCTTCCGGCGCTTCACGTCGCTCACGCCGGCGCAGCGCGCAGCCGTGCTGGAAGGTTGGGGACGCAGCCCGCTCGCGGTGCGCCGCACGGTCTTCCAGAGCCTGCGCGCCGTGCTCACGATGGCGTACTTCGCGAACCCGACGGTGCTGCGCGCGATGGGTCTCGCGCCGCTCGCGATCGAGTCGCCGGTCGTCGACGCCGACCTGCTGTATCCGCCGATCGGGCAGCCGCGCAGCGCGGTCCGCGCGACGCCCGCCGATCGCGAGCGCTGCGTGCCGCGCACGCCGCTCGACCCGCACGGGCCGCTCGACCCCGCCTACCGGGAGCCGGCATGAACGACCCGCGCGCATGGCCGGGCTCCGTCCGCGTCTTCGCGGACTACGACCGCGACTTCCGGCTCGACGCCGACGTCGTCGTGGTCGGGTCGGGGCCGTGCGGCGCGGTCGCCGCGTACGAGTTGGCGGCGGCCGGCAAGAGCGTGGTGCTGTGCGAGGAGGGCCCGCCCTTCACGCCGGCCGACTACGAGATCGACGGCGCGCTCTCGATGTCGCGCACGATGCGCGAAGGCGGCCTGCGTTTCACCAGCGGCACCGTGCTCCCGACGATGCAGGCGATCGCGCTCGGCGGCGGCTCGCTCGTGAACTCCGCCATGTGCAACCGCACGCCGGACTTCCGCTTCCAGGAGTGGGCGGAGGAGGCGGAGCTCTCGCGCACCTCGCGCGCCGAGCTCGAGCCGCACTACGACGCGATCGCCGAGTTCCTCGGCATCGCGGCGACGCCCGACGAGGTGCAGGGGCGTCGCAACCTGCTGTTCCGCGACGGCTGCAAGGCGCTCGGCTACAGCGCGGAATCGTGCCCCCGCAACGTCGTCGGGTGTCGCGGCAGCGGCGAGTGCTTCACCGGCTGCCGGCCGCGCGCCAAGCAGTCGATGGACATCTCGTACGTGCCGGCCGCGATCCGGCTCGGCGCGCAGGTGCTGACGAGCGTGCGCGTCGAGCGGATCCTCGCGAGCGGGCGCCGCGCGACCGGCGTCGAGGGCCGCGTGGCGGCGCCGTTCACCGGCGCACCGGGCCCGTCGTTCCGCGTCGACGCCAAAGCCGTGGTGCTCGCGGCGGGCGTGGTCGCGACGCCGCTCTTGCTGCAGCGCAGCGGCGACCTCGCCAACGCGTCGGGCCAGGTCGGCGAGCATCTCCAGTTCCATCCCGGCACGTCGGTGCTCGGCGTGTTCCCGGATCCCGTCGAGCCCGTCTTCGGCGCGACGCAGGGCTACCAGTCGCTGCACTTCCTGCGCGAGGGCTTCAAGCTCGAGACGCTCTGGGCGCCGCCCGGCGTGCTCGCGGTCCGCATGCCGGGCCTCGGCCATCCGCTCAAGCAGGCGCTGCTCGACATGCGCTTCGCGTCGGTGTTCGACGGCATCGTGAGCTGCCGCCGCTCCGAGGGGCGGGTGCGCGAGCGCGGCCGCTCGCTGCACCCGGCCATGCGCTGGACCTTCCATCCCGACGACGCGGCGGTCCTCGGCCGCGCGATCTGGCACATGGCCGAGATTTTCTTCGCGGCCGGCGCGCGCAAGATCCTGCCCGGCGTGGCGGGCGTCCCCGACGAGCTGCACTCGCTCGCCGAGGCCGAGGTGCTGCGCACGCGACGGCTCCGGCCGAGCGACATCGTGGTCGCCTCGACGCACGTCTTCGGCACGACGCGCATGCACGGCGATGCGCGGCGCGGCGTCGTCGACGAGGACCTGAAGGCGCACGACATGGACAATCTCTACGTCGTCGACACCGGCGTCTTCCCGCGCTCGCCCGCGGTGAATCCGATGTTCACCGGCATGGCGCTGGCGCGGCGCTCGGCGCTGGCGCTCGCGGGACGCGTGTAGCGAAGTCGCTCGAGCCGGGACGGCAGCTTCTGCGACGCCGCTGCGGGTCGGCTGCGGATCGGGCCTTCATGCCGTGCGCCGGGCGGCCGATAGGCGGAGGGACCCCGGCTCGGCGGGGCCACCGCGAGGCCACCGATGACGCATCGGATCGTCCGGATTTGGTTCTTTTCGATCGCCGCTCTGCTCCTGCTGCTGCCGGCTGCGGCTTCGGCCCAGTTCGGCGCGAAGCAGGAGGTCTACGAGGTGCCGCCCGGCATGGTCGGAAGGCACAACGGCGAGTGCAAGCGCATCACGCGGCAGATCCAGCGCTACGCCGAGGTCGCCGACATGGCGAAGGAGCGCGGCGACGAGCGTTGGGAGGAGGGCACGCTGAACCACATCGCGCGCCTCTCCGAACGGCGCGCGCAGCTGTGTCCGACGCTCTACGCGCAGAAGCCGATCGGCCAGGAGCTCGCGAAGATCCTGAAGGGGGCCGCGAAGATCGCGATGAAGCTCTTCACGATGGGGCTCATCTAGCGGTCCCCGCGCAGCGGCCCGCCGGGGTATGCTCGAACCTCCATGTGGAGGTTCCGTGCTGCTCTACGACTCCAAGCTCGCTCCCAATCCGCGCCGCGTGCGGATCTTCCTCGCCGAGAAGGGCATCGTCGTGCCCACGGTGCAGGTCGACATCGCGCGCGGCGAGAGCCGCGAGCCGTCCTTCCTCGCCAGGAACCCGCTCGGCGGCACGCCCGTGCTCGAGCTCGACGACGGCACCCATCTCGCGGAGTCGGTCGCGATCTGCCGCTACTTCGAGGAGACGCAGCCGGAGCCGCCGCTGATGGGCACGGACGCGCGCGACCGCGCGCTCGTCGAGATGTGGCAGCGGCGCATGGAGCTCGAGCTCTTCCGCTGGGTGACCGGCTGCTTCCAGAACACGCACGCGTTCTTCGCGGGCCGCATCGAGCAGGTGCCCGCCTACGGCGAGGTGTGTCGGAAGACCGCGCGGGACCGCCTCGCATGGCTCGACGGCGAGCTCGCGGGCCGTCCCTTCGTCGCGGGCGAGCGCTATACGATCGCGGACGTGACGGCGCTCGTCGCGGTCGACTTCGGCCGCGTCGTGGACGTGCGGATCGCGCCGGAGCAGAAGCATCTGATGCGCTGGTACGAGGCGGTGTCGTCGCGGCCGAGCGCGAAGGCCTGAGCCGGGGGGCGAGGAGCCTGTCGATGTCCCGATCGAGAGTCGCGAGCGCGGCTGCCGCGGTGGCCGCGCTGCTCGTGGGCTGCACGAGCCCGCGCCCGCTGTTGTATCCGAACGCGCACTACGAGGAGCAGGGCGAAGCGGCCGCGCAGGCGGAGATCGACCGCTGCATCGAGCTCGCGCGCGTCTACGCCGAGGGCGGGGCCGAGCGGGCGAAGGAGGCGGCGAAGGGCACCGCGAAGAGCGCCGTCGTCGGCGGCGCGACGGGCGCGGTCGTCGGCGCGATCGCGGGCCGGCCCGGCACGGGGGCGGCGATCGGCGCCGCGGGCTCCGCGACGGCCAACGTGATGAGCCGCCTGCTGAACTCGCAGGGTCTCGATCCGGTCGAGCAGCGCTACGTCGAGCACTGCCTGCGCGAGCGCGGCTACGACCCGATCGGCTGGCGCTGACGCGCTAGGGAACCTCTGAACAACCGGCATCGCAGCGGCCGGAGGCAGAGGGATTGAGCGGTTGACGGAGCGGTGCTTCGCCCATTCGGGGCGTTTTCG
>QEVM01000206.1 GCA_003576805.1 Pseudomonadota bacterium
TTCGAGAAGCGCGTCCTCGCGCTCGTCAACGCCGAGCGGCGGCGGCGCGGCATCGCGCCGCTGCGCGCGTCGGGCTGCGCCGGCGAGCACGCGGCGGAGTGGTCGCAGCGGCTCGCCCGGCGCGACCGCCTCGGGCACCAGAAGCTCGCGGCGCTGCGCGACGACTGCGGCGCGCGCCGCGCCGGCGAGAACGTCGGGATGACGGTCGGGACGCCCGAGCGCATGTTCGCGCGCTGGATGGCGTCGGCGCGCCACCGCAAGCAGCTCCTCGACGCGCGCTATACGCACGTCGGAGTCGGCGCGGCGCGCGCGGCCAGCGGTCGCTGGTACGCGGTGAAGAACTTCCTGGCGTTCTAACGCGCGCCGCGGCCGTCAGGCGACCACGCCCTCGGCGACGAGGCGCTCGATCTCGTCCTCGGAGAGGCCGAGGATCTCGCCCAGCACGACGTCGTTGTCCTCGCCGAGCAGCGGGCCCGAGTCCTCGAAGCCGGCGGGGCTCGCGGAGAGCCGGAAGCCCGAGCGTTCGTAGGGCAGCGGGCCGAGCGCGGCGTGGTCCAGCACCGCGAAGTGGCGGCGCGCCGCGAGCTGCGGATCGCGCAGCAGCTGGCGGAAGTCCTGCACGACGCCCGCCGGCACGCCCACCTCCTGGAGCGCCGCCATGCGGGCGTAGGCGCCGCCGCCGCGCGTCCACTCCCCGAGACGGCGATCGAGCTCGTGCTGGTTCGCCTCGCGGCCGAGCGCGGTGGTCCAGCGCGGATCGAGCGCCCAGGCCGGCTCGCCCATCAGCCCGACGAGCGCGCGCCACTGCTCGTCGCAGAGCACGCTGATCGCGATCCACGCGTCGTCGCCGGCGCACGGGTAGACGCCGTGCGGCGCGGCGCCCGCCTGGCGGTTGCCGGCGCGCAGCGGCACGTCGCTGCCGGCGCTCGCGCGCACGACCGCCTCCGACAGGCTGTACACGCCGGTCTCGACCTGCGACACGTCGATGTGACGGCCGCGGCCGCTGCGCCGGCGCTCGAGCAGCGCCGCGGCGACGAGCAGCGCGGCGTAGCGCGGCGAGAGCGAGTCGGTGATCGTCGCCCACGGTCCGATCGGCTCGCGGTCCGGCCAGCCGGTCAGCGCGTTGAAGCCGGCGATCGCGGAGCCCTGGCCGCCGAAGCCCGGATAGTGGCGCTGCGGGCCGGTCTGCCCGAAGAGCGCGCTCGTCACGACGACGAGGCGCGGATTGCGCGCGAGCAGCGCGTCCGGTCCGAGGCCCCGCTTGTCCATGGCGCCGGGCGCGAAGTTCTGCGCGACGACGTCCGCCCAGTCCGCGAGGCGCAGCACCAGCTCGGCGCCGGCCGGCGTCTGCAGGTCGATCGCGACGCTCCACTTGTCGGGGTTCGCGAGCGCGTACATCGGCGACGCGTCGAGGTCGAGCGGCTGGCCGGGCCGCGCGTGCAGCGTGCGCAGGACGTCGGGCCGCCGCGACGACTCGACGCGCACGACCGTGGCGCCGTGCTCGGCGAGATAGCGCGTCGCGAGCGGGCCGGCCGCGCCGGCGCCGAGCTCGAGCACGCGCACGTCCGCGAGCACGCCGTCGGCGCCCATCAGAGCGCGCCCTCGGCCGCGAGCTTGTCGATCTCCTCCGCGCCGAAGCCGGCCTCGCGGTAGACCGCGTCGTTGTGCTCGCCGACGCGCGGCGCGCGCGCGCGCACGCACGCCGGCGCGCCGCCGACCTTCGCGAAGAACGCGGGGTGCTCGATCGACGCGCCGAGCTCCGGGTACTCGAGCGTCGTGAACAGGCCGCGCGCGCGGAGCTGGGGCTGCTCGAGCAGCGCTCGCGCGTCGTTGCAGGGGGCGAGCAGGATGCGCCGCGCGAGCGCGCCGTCGTAGAGCTCGCGCATCGTGAAGCGCGCGAAGAACGCGCCGAACGCCGCTTCGAGCCGCTCGATCTCGAAGCCGTCCGCGACGGCCGGCGAGAAGCGCTCCCAGTCGTAGGCGCGCAGCCAGTCGGGCGCCATGCCTTGCTCGTGCATCCACGCGACGAGCGCGACCAGGCCCGGCACGCGCGCCGCGCCGCCGCGCAGGCCGAACGTGATCCAGCCGTCGCTCGCCGCCCAGATCTCGCGCGTGCGGCCGGTGCGCGCGCCGCTGCGGCGCGGCGGCGCCGGCGACCTGCCGTACATGCCCGGTCCGCCGAGCAGCGTCGCGAGCTGGCACTCGTGCAGCGACACGTCCACGAGCTGGCCCCGCCCCGTGTCCTCGCGCGCGTACAGCGCGAGCACGATGCCGAGCACCGCCTCGGGCGCGGCGTGGTAGTAGGCCGTCGGCATCGTGCAGCGCAGCGGCGGCCGATCGGGATCGCCCGTCATCGACGCGTTGCCGCCCATCGCCACGACGACGAGGTCGCTGGCGCGGAAGCCGGCGTAGGGACCGCTCTGTCCGAACGGCGTGATCGCGCAGCGCACCAGGCGCGGATGCCGGTGCGCGAGCTCGGCGTCGGAGAGTCCCCACTCGGCGAGCGTGCCGGGCGCGAACGTCTCGAGCAGCACGTCGGCCCAGCCGAGCAGGCGCGCGAACGCGGCGCGTCCGCTGGCGCGCTCGACGTCCAGCGTGATGCCGCGCTTGCTGGTGTTGAGCGCGAGCCACGCGAGGCTGCGCTCGGCATCGACGACGCCGCCGAGGTAGGGCGCGCGGCGGCCGGCGAGGTCGCCGCCGGGCGGCTCGACCTTGACCACGTCCGCGCCGAGGTCGCCGAGGATCTTGCCGGCGAGGGAGCCCGACTCGTCGCAGCACTCGAGGACGCGAAGTCCGGACAGCACCTCGCCATCCTACCGCGGCCGGCGGCCGCCCCGCGCAGCGATCCGGCGTGCGCGATCGGGCGTGCGCGCGCGCCGCGTACGATTTGCACTGCGCCGCGCCCGGGGGGCGGGACGTCGCAACTTCCGCCACCGTCGCGAAGCCGTGCGCCACTTCCCCGCGATGGGTGTCCGCCCTGCACGACTGCGCGCCTGCGCCCTCGCGACCGCGCTCGTCGCCGCGCTCGCGC
The DNA here is from genome assembly GCA_003576805.1 of Pseudomonadota bacterium. Classification (GTDB taxonomy): domain Bacteria; phylum Myxococcota_A; class UBA9160; order UBA9160; family PR03; genus PR03. The sequence goes on from QEVM01000206.1 coordinate 3,032, forward strand.
CGGCTCCGCGCGCGACGGCGCAAGACGCCGTGGAAGACGCGGAACGCCGCGACGACTTCGCGTTCGGCGGCCCGATCGAGCTCCAGGACACCTTCCTGCCGGCGCAGACGCGGCCCCAGCCGTTCGCCGAGAGCGCCGCGCCGATGCCCGCCGGCGCGGTCGCGCTGCGCGTGGTCGGCGACTGGACCAACCACTTCGCCGACACCGACACCTATCTCTTCGACGGCGAGTCGGTCACGACGACGTGGCGGCTGCGCGTCGCGCCGTGGAACGGCGTCGAGCTCGGCGTCGACCTGCCCTGGACGGCGCGCTTCGACGGCACGCTCGATCCCTTCATCGAGAACGTCGAGGACGCGCTCGACGCGCGCGTGCGCGAGCGCTTCCAGCGGCCGCGCGACAGCTGGGACGCGATCGTCGTGCGCGAGGACGGCAGCCGCCGCATGCGCCTGCGCGAGACGGACCGCGTCGGCGACGTCGTGCTGCACGCGAAGCTCGGGCTCGCGCGCGCCGACCGCCACGCCTTCGACGCCGCGATCGCCGCGAGCCTCGGCCTGCCGAGCGGCGCCGCCAGCTTCGGCGGCGAAGGCGTCTCGCCCGGCCTCGCGCTCCACCTGCAAAAGCCCTTCGAGACGCTGAACCTCTTCGCCGGCGCCGGACTCCAGCACTACACCGACGCGACGGAGCAGTCGCTGCGCCTCGCGCCGTTCCGCTGGATGACGTACGCCGGCGCGGAGTGGCGTCCGTGGCGATCGTGGCTCGGCCTCGTGTTCCAGTACCAGGTCTACGGCCGCCTCGCGCGCACCAACGACCCGCTCGACGATCCCGCGCACTACTACGCCGTCGGCCTCCGCCTCCACCTGCCCGCGCGCGTCACGCTCGAGGCGACGATGATCGAGAACCTCGGGCTCATCGAGAACCGCAACTCGAGCGACGTCGCGTTCCATTTCGGCGTCGGCTGGCAGTTCCAGCTCCCCGGCCTCGGCGCGAACGCGCAGCCCTGATCCGCGGACGCGCGCGGCGCGCCGCGCCTACCCGACGCGCCGCTCGCGCCCCGCCCAGAACGGCTCGCGCAGCACTTTCTTCAGGATCTTCCCCGACGCGTTGCGCGGGATCTCGTCGACCCAGGAGACGGAGCGCGGGAGCTTGTAGCCCGCGAGGTGCTCGCGGGCCCACTCGATCAGCGCGGCCTCGCCGAGCGACTCGTCGCGCCGCACCGCGATCGCGTGCACGGCTTCGCCCCACTCGTCGCTCGGGATCCCGATCACCGCGACGTCGAGCACGTCGGGGTGGCGGTCGAGCGCCGACTCGATCTCGGCGGGATACACGTTCATGCCGCCCGAGATGATCATGTCGTTCTTGCGGTCGCAGATGTAGAAGAAGCCCTCTTCGTCGAAGTACGCGACGTCGCCGACCGTGTGCCACTCGCCGCGCTTGCCCGACTCGTACTTGTCCTGCGCCTTGTGGTAGGTGTGGAACGCGCTCTTGCTGCGCACGTAGAGCTCGCCGGGCACGTGCGGCTGCTCGATGCGCCCGCCGTTCTCGTCGAAGAGCGCGACCTCGACGCCGGGCGCCGCGCGTCCGCACGAGCCGGGCTTTCGGCGCTGGTCCTCGGGACGCAGGATCGTGTCGACGCCCAGCTCGGTGGAGCCGTAGACCTCGAACAGCGAGTCCTCGGGGAAGTTCGCGAGGTAGCGCTCCTTCAGCGCGAACGACCACGGCGCGGCGTTGGCGATCATGCGCCGCATCGAAGAGCGGTCGTAGCGCGCCTTCACCGCGTCGGGGAGCTGGCACACGAGCCGGATCGGCGTCGGCGCCGAGAAGGTCGTCGTGACGCGGTACTTCTCGACGAGCCGCAGCCAGTCCTCGGGGTCGAACTTGCGCTGGAGCACCACCGTGTTGCCGAGCGCGTGCGCGATCGCCATGAAGCCGCCGGGCCCCGAGTGATAGAGCGGGCCGGTGGTGAGGTAGACGTCCTCGGGCACGTAGCCGACGTGCGCGATCAGCTGGCGCAGCAGCTCGGGATCGCCGACCGCCGAGCGCACCGCGCCCTTCGGCCGCCCCGTCGTGCCCGAGGTGTAGATCATGGTGAGGTCGCTCGCGCCGCTGCGGTCCAGCTTGGGCGGCTCGTGGCTCGACACCTGCACGAGCCCGTCGGCGCTCCACTGGCCCTCGGCGGCCGGGCCGCCGTAGATCAGCACGTGGCGCAGCTTCGGCGCGAGCGGCTTGATCTTCTGGAAGTGCTGCGCGAAGTCGGCGTCGGCGTACACCGCGGCGGCGTCGCAGTCGTCGACGATGTACGCCGCCTCCTCGACGGTGAGGCGGTAGTTGAGCGGCACCGACGTCACGCCCGCGCGGCGCGCGCCGTGCGTCATGCGCACGACGCCGGGCGAGTTCGTGCCGCACCACACGACCGTCTCGCCCGGGCGGATCCCGATCTTCGCGAAGGCGTTGGCGAGCCGGTTCGCCTGGCGGTCGAGCTCGGCGAACGTCCACACCAGCGGCTCGTGGCCGGGACGGTCGTCGATCACGGCGGGCTTGCTGGCCTGCGCGGCGGCGTGCGCGGCGAGCAGGTCGAGCGGCGGCTGGGCCATCGGGAACCTCCGGTGTCGTGCGTGCGGCGCGCAGACGATGCACGCGAGCGGGTGCCGAATGCAAGCCTCGGGTCGAGGGGTATCTTGCGGCCGAACTCCGAGGAGGACGCGCGATGGCGCAAGCGGGACTCGCAGGGCGCGTGGCGCTCGTCACCGGCGGCGGGCGCGGCATCGGACGCGCGATCGCGCTCGCGCTCGCGGAGGACGGGGCCGACGTCGCGGTGAACTACCGGCGCGACGACGCCGCCGCGAAGGAGACCGTCGCGGCGATCGAGAAGCTCGGCCGCCGCGCGCGCGCGTACGGCGCCGCCGTCGACGACGCCGACGAGGCGCAGCGCATGGTCGAGGCCGTCGTCGCGGACTTCGGCTTCGTGGACATCCTCGTCAACAACGCCGGCATCGCGAGCCGCGGGCAGAGCGTCGAGAAGACCGACCCCGCCGAGCTCGAGCGCGTCGTGCGCGTCCACGCGCTCGCGCCGCACCGGCTCTGCCAGCTCGTGCTGCCGAGCATGAAGACGCGCCCGCGCGGCGACGTCGTCATGATCTCGAGCGTCGCGACGCTGCACCACGCGGCCGGCGGCGCGCCCTACAACATGGGCAAGGCGGCGATGGAGGCGCTCGCCTTCACGCTCGCGAAGGAAGTGAAGAAGCGCGGCATCCGCGTGAACGTCGTCGCGCCCGGCCTCGTCGAGACCGAGATGGGACGCCGCCTGATGAAGGCGACCGCCGGCGTCGACGACCTCCGCCAGCTCGACGCCGCGATGCCCTTCGGCCGCGTCTGCCAGCCCGAGGACGTCGCGAACGCCGTGCGCTGGCTGGTGTCGGAGCGCGCGTCGTACGTGACCGGCGAGAAGATCAACGTGTACGGAGGAGGCCAGTAGCTCCGCGGTGCTCACCGAGACCACGCCCCCGGATGCGCAGGACCGGGACGTCCCGGAGCCGCCGGACCCGATCGCGGCCGGTCCGCTCCGCGCGCTGCTGCTCGTGCTCGGCTTCGCCTGCGTCGGCCTCGCGACGCTCGGCGTGTTCCTGCCGCTGCTGCCGACGACGCCCTTCCTGCTGCTCGCCGCCGGCTGCTTCGCGAAGAGCTCGCACCGCTTCTACCGCGCGCTGCTCGGCAACCGCGTCTTCGGCCCGCTGATCCGCGACTGGCGCGCGCACCGCGCGATCCCGTTCCGCGCCAAGCTGCTCGCGATCGCGGCGATCGTGCTCGTCATGGGCAGCACCGCGCTCTTCGCGCTCCAGCACCCGCTCGCGCGCGGCGTGCTCGTCGCCTTCGGCGCCGGCCTGTGCACCTGGCTCTGGCGGCTCCCGAACCGCGAGGAGATCGCGAGCGAGGCGCCGCTCGCGTAGGCGCGCGGCGCGCTCAGGGCTCGGCGAAGCGGCGCAGCAGGTTCGCGTGGCTCTTGGCGACGAGCGCCGCCTCGTCCGACTCGGGCGCCGCCGCGAGCAGGCGCGCCAGCACCACGTCGAGATCGTGGAGCAGCTCGCGGATCGCCGCGTCGCGCACGAAGCTCTGCACCCACACGACGGCCGCGAGCCGCTCGCCGCGGCGCACGGGCTCGACCCAGTGGTGCATCGTCGCCGCGTACACCACGGCGTGACCCGCTTGGAAGCTTGACGTCGGCCTCGCCGGCCGGCGTCGCGACCACCAGCTCGCCGCCGTCGTAGTCCTTGCGATCCGAGAGGAAGAGCGTGATCGCGAGGTCGGCGCGCAGCGGCGGCGTCGCCGAGAGCAGCGCGTTGTCGACGTGGCGGCCGTAAGCCATGCCGGGGCGGTAGCGGCTGAACATGGGAGGCGAAGTGCGCCGCGGCAGCGCGACGCTCTGCAACAGCTCGCACGCGCCGAGGTCGTCCGCGACGCGGCGCTGCGCCGGCGAGAGCGCCGCACCCGCCTCGTGCAGCTCCTCGTTGCGCTTCACGCGGCGCGCGAGCGCGGCCGCCGTGCGGCGCCCGTCGGCCCACGCGCCGCTCGCGATCTCCGCACGCACCGCCGCGGCGTCGGCTTCGGAGACGAGCGCGGGGAGGACGTGCACGGCGCGGCGTTCAGCGCCGCGTGCGCCGGCGCAGGAAGCCGCCGCCGCGAGGCCCGCGCCGGCGAGCGCCGCGGTGCCGGGCTCGGGCACGCGCGGCGCGTCGAGCGCGAGCTGGTACGTCGTGCGGTCCTGGCCGAGCGTCATGCCGAGCACGAGCGCGCCGGACGCCGGCACGGCGCCGGTGAACGTCCACGGACCCGGCTTGTAGCCGATGTCGCGCACGGGCTGCAGCAGCTCGTCGCGGTCGTTCAGGATGCGCGGCGCGGTCGGCGCGTCCGACGAGAGGTCGAAGGTGAGCGTGAACGCGCTGCCGGGCACGAGATCGCCGAACACGACGTAGTCGGCCCAGTCGAACTCGCCCGTCTCGTCGTAGAGGATCTCGTCGTAGTAGAGATGTCCGGTGACCGCCGTCGTGCCGGCCGGGAGCAGCGTGCGCTCGTCGAACGAGTTTCCGAAGCGGTCGACGGCGTTCCAGTAGTACTCCTCGGTCTCGACGAAGGTCGTGGCCCCCGCGGCGGCCGGGACCGCGAGCCCCGCGCCGCACGCCGCCGCCATCCGCAACCGCCTGCGCTGCGCCATCGCCCACCTCGGGATCCGTCGCCCGCAGAGGGGAAGTGGCGCACGGAAGCGACGGCGTGGCAACGCGGTCTCGTGACGGACGCGTCAGCTCTCGCCGTAGCGGTGCCCCGCGATCTCCGCGCGCTCCGCGGCGAGCCGCGCGAGCGCCAGCTCGCGCAGCGGAGCGGTCCGTACCTTGTGGTTGGCGGTCTGCACGAGCGCCGCCTCGTCGAAGACGAGCACGCGGCGCGGGATCTTGTAGACGGCGAGCGTCTCGCGCAGGTACGTCTGTACGGCGCGCTCGTCGGCGGCGCCGGAGCCCTGCATCGGCACCACGCACAGCACCACGATCTCGCCGAGCGTCGGGTGCGGCACGCCGACCGCGGGCCGGGGTACGACGCGAGCGCGCGCTCGATCTCGACGGGCGACACGTTCGCGCCGCCGGTCTTGATCACGCCCGACAGCCGGCCGGTCCAGTGCAGGTGGCCGCGGTCGTCGAGCCAGCCGCCGTCCTGCGTGCGGAAGAAGCCGTCGCGGTCGAAGACCTGCTCGGGATCGAGCTTGGCGTAGCCGCGCATCAGCGTCGCGCCGCGCACCGCGATCTCGCCCGCGGCGCCGGCGGGCGACGGCGCGCCCGTCGCGGGATCGACGATGCGGATCTCCGTGCCCGGCAGCGGCACGCCCGACGAGCCGCGCCGCAGCGCGGCCGGCGCGTCGGCGGGCAGCATCGCCGCGACCGTGAAGGTCTCGCTGAGTCCGTACGAGGCGTCGATGCCCCAGGCGTCGCGTTCGAGGCCGGCCAGCTTCGCGAGCGGCGACGAGAAGCGCGAGAGGCGGATGCACGAGAGGTCGCGCTCCGCGGCGCCCGGGTGCTCGCCCATCGCCTTCTCCTGGTGCGGAAACGCGATGACGACGCTGGCGCGCTCGCGCTCGACGAGCGCGAGCGCGGCGCCCGGCTCGAACGTCTCCTGCAGCAGCAGCGACGCGCCGGCCGCGAGCGTGGCGCCGAGCGACATCGCGATGCCCGCCGTCCAGAAGAAGGGCTGGGCGCTGAAGACGCGGTCGTCGGCGCGCAGGCCGAGCAGCTCCGCGAAGCGCCAGCTCTGGATCACCGCGGCGCGCTGGCGGTGCACGACGCCCTTCGGGTGCGCGGTGGTGCCCGAGGTGTAGATCACGAGGCCGTCGTCGGCGGGCGCGACCTCGTCCTGCGCGGCGCCCAGCAGCGCGTCGGGCACGTCGCCGCCTTCCTCCTCGAGCTCGCGCCACGAGCGCGCGCCGCCGGGCAGACGCTCGTCGCCGCAGCACGCGAGCAGGCGGAGCTGCGGCAGCGCCGGGCAGCGCAGCGGTCCGCCGCCGTCGGCGAGCTCGGGGTGGTCGTGCTGGAGCTCGTCGAGGAAGTCGCGGCTGCGCAGCGTGCGCTGCATCAGCAGCACCGACACGTCTGCGTGACGCAGCACCCAGTCGCGCTCGCTCGCCGTCGCGAGCGTCGACACGGGCACGACGACGGCGCCGAGGCGCGCCGCCGCGAACGCGCCGACGGCCCACTCCGGCCGGTTGGCGAGCAGCAGCCCGACGCGCGCGCCCTTCGCGACGCCGGCCGCGACGAGCCCGCGCGCGAGCGAGCGCGCGCGCCGCTCGAGCTCGGCGTAGCTCCAGCTCTCGCCCTCGAAGCGGAACGCTTCGCGCTCGCCGTGGCGTTGCGCGACGTCCTCGAGGAAGCGCGCGAGCGTCCAGCGCGCGGGATCGGGCTGCAGCGCGAGGCCGAGCGAGGCGTCCACGATCAGTCCCCGGAAAGCCGCAGCTCCGCGGCGCCCTGCGCGAGGACGTCGCCGCGCTGGTTCGTCATGACGGCGTCCACGACCGCGACGCGCCGGCCGTCGACGAGATCGCGCACCGTCCCGTTCAGCCACGCGACGTCGCCGGTCAGCGCGGGCGCGCGGTACTTCATGTCGCTGTGCAGCACGGAGCCGTGCTCGCCCACCCAGTTGGCGAGCCAGTCGAGGATCCAAGCGCCCATCGACGCGCCGTAGCCGTAGCCGCGCGGCATCCCGATGCGGCGCGCGTACTCGGCCTGCACGTGGCCGCGCGACGGCCCGTGATAGAGCCCGTCGCCGAGCGTCGGGTCGAGCGTCGCGGCGGCCTCGAGGTCGCGCGACATCTCGGGCAGCCAGCCGGCCTGGTACAGCGACGAGCGGCCGCCGTCGTCGCCGAACGCGCCCCACACCGACATCGGGAACGCGCGCCACTCGCTGGTGAAGCTCGCGATCGTGTGCGGGCCGATCGGGCGCGCCGGCAGCGGCTCGCCGACCTCGACGCCGCTGCGCGGCGCGTGACCGAGGTCGAGGAAGCTGCGGTACCAGGCGTGCTTGGCGCGCTCGATCTCCGCGAGCTCGTCCGCGCTCCACGCCGGCTCGGGCGCGTCGGCGAACACCGCGCGCCGGCGCGCCTCCTCGGCGAGATAGCGGATCGAGGTCGAGCGCTGCCTGCACAGCGCGACGCCGTCCTGGCGCAGATAGGTGGTGTCGCCGCGCGAGAACATCGTCGGGCCGGCGAACTTCGTCTCGGTCACCTTGTAGTCGTGCAGCACGCGCTCGAGCGAGATCCGGTCGCCCGGCTCGATGCGCGGTCCGGTGAACCACCACTCGTCGCCGCCGAAGAGCATGTGCGTCCCCGGAATGCGTCCCTGGATCGCGGGGCCGGCGCCGTGGCTGTCGCTGGCGCAGACGGCGAACGACTGCGGCGCGACGATCTTCCCGAAGCGGCTCGCCGCCGCGTAGTCGTCGCGGAAATGCAGCGGGTTCGGGTTCTGCATCCCCTGCACCCAGCGGCGCACGTCGGTGACGGTGACCGGCTCCTTCATCCGCCCGCCGCCGGTCGGCACGCCGATCCAGCGGTCGACGTCGGAGGTGTCGAAGTCCGGGAAGCGCGCGCGCACCTCGGCGGCGTTCACGACGTCGCGGGCTCGCCCAGCCGGTACACGCGGACCATGTTGCCGGCGAGGATGTCGTGCTTCTCGTGCGCCGGGACGCCGTCGAACATCTCGCCGATCACCTTGCGGCTGTAGGGCCAGTCGTTGCCGTGGTGCGGGTAGTCGCTGCTCCACGCCATGCTGTGCACGCCGACGTCGTAGCGATTGCGGATGCCGACCCGGTCGTGGATGAAGGTGCAGACCCAGTGCGCGTGAAAGTACTCGCTCGGCAGCCGCTGGATGCGCACGCCGGTGTGCGCGCGATTGCGCCAGTAGAAGCCGTCGAGCTGCTCGAGCGCGGCCGGGATCCAGCCCACGTCGGTCTCGACGCCGAGGAAGCGGAGATCGGGGAAGCGGTCGTGGACGCCGCTCAGCATGATCTCGCACATCACCTCCGGGAAGAGCGACATGCCGGCGAGCGCCATGTTGGCGATGGCGGCGGGCCCTTCGAGCGCGCCCGTGCTCTTGCGGCCCGGCCGCACGATGCGGATGTGGATGGAGATCGGCATCCGCATCTCCTGCGCGGCGGCGAAGAAGCGGTCGTCCTCGGGCCCGAGCGCGTCGCCGCCGCTCGGCCACGCCGTCAGGATCACGCCGCGCATGCCGGCGTCCTTGCAGCGGCGCATCTCCGCGATCGCGGCGTCGACGCCGAGGTTCGGCATCTGCGCGAGGCCGAACAGGCGCGCGGGATCGGCGGCGCAGAACTCGTCGCGCAGCCAGTCGTTGTAGGCGCGCACGCCGGCGGCGTGGAAGTCGCGATCGTCGGCGCCCATGAAGTGGTACATCGTGCGCTGCGACGGGTAGAGGAACTCCGCGTCGACGCCGTCCGCGTCCATGTCCTCGAGCCGCGCCTTGCCGTCGAAGCAGCCCTTGCGGATGTCCGCGTAGCCGTAGCCGCGCCACTTGATGTCCTCGAAGCGCATGCCCGGCGTCGCGACCAGGCCGATGTACAGGAGCGGCTTGCCCGGCCCGAAGCTCCACGCGTCGCCGCCGTCCTCGTCCTTCACGAGCTGCGGGGCGCGCTCGTGGAACTTGCGCGGCAGCCATTCCTTCCACAGGTGCGGCGGCTCGAGCGTGTGGCAGTCGGCGTCGATCAGGCGGTAGGAGCGCACGGCCGGGCCCTCCGAGCTGACGGCCCGTCAATCCTATGCGCGCGGGAAAAGCGCGGCAACCGACTACGGGATGGGGACCAGCAGTCGGCGACCGCTCCAGTCGCGCGCGCCGCGATCGACCGCCAGCGGCGCGCCGCCCGGCGGCACCAGCGCGATCGCGACGTGCTGCACGGCGGTCGCGGCCGGCAACGCGATGCGGCGCTCCGCGACGCGCACCGCGCCGCGCGCGCCGGCGTCGGCGTCGCGGTAGTCCGCCTGCGCGACGATGCGGCCCGCGGCGTCGACGGCGTGTACGGCGACGAGCGTGTCCGCGGCCGCGCCGCCGAGCGGCTCCCACGCGAGCGCGACGCGCAGCTCGTCCGCGCCGCGCTCGACCGTCACGGCGCGCAGGATACGGGCGTCGCCGAAGCGCGCGTCGCGTACGCTCTCCGGTGTACGCGCGCGGCGCGCCGCCAGCTCCTGCGCGTCCGCCGCCGGCGCGGGCGCCGGACGCTGCGCGAGGAAGCCGACCGCGCCCGCGAGCGCGGCGAACAGCGCCAGCTCCGCGAGCGCGCGCCGCGACGGCCGGGCCCGCTGCCCGTGGCGGCCCGCGATGCGATCGCGCAGCGGCCGCTCGACGCAGCTCCACACCAGGTGCGAGAGCAGCAGGATCGCGACCGCGAACACCGCGAGCTGGAGCGCGTGCGGGACGCCGTCGAAGGCGGTGCGGTGCAGCTCGTACCAGCGGATCGCGATCTGGTGCAGCAGGTAGAGCGAGAACGAGATCTCGCCGAGGAGCTGGAGCGCGGGCAGCGAGAGCACGCGCGAGAGCGCGCCGCCCTGGCACGCGAACACCAGCACCACCGCCGCGAAGGCCGGGCACGCGAGGCCGCCGTGCACCAGCCAGATGCCGAGCGGCTCGCTGGTCCAGCCGTCGCGCACGGCGCGGTGCGCGATCCCGGCGGCCTCGTGCGTGATCCACAGCAGCGCGGCGAGCGCGGCGAGCTCGAGCGCCGTCGCGAGCGCGCGGCGGCCGTGCAGGCGCGCGGCGAGCCGCGGGAACGCCAGCGTGCAGCACATGCCGAGCACGAACTCGAAGACGCGCGCCAGCGGATGGACGTAGACGAGGCCGGGCGCCGTCACGCTCCAGGCGTCGACGCTCTTCGCCGGCAGCGCGAGCGCCGCGGCGACGCCGGCGAGCGCGAGCACCGCGCCGGCGGCGAGCGCGAGCTTCCACCACCACGTCGCGCGCAGCCGGAAGGCGAGCAGCGGGAACAGCAGATAGAAGCCGAACTCCGTCGAGATGCTCCAGCTCACCGCGTTGAACGAGAAGAAGACCGGCTGGAACGGCAGCCACGCGTGCACCATCGCGAGGTTCAGCGCCGCGTGGCCGAGCAGCGACGCGCCGCGCTGCGGTGCGAACGCGGCCCCGAGCAGCAGCCAGCCGATCGCGAAGGCCGCGGCGTGCGCCGGCCAGATGCGCGCGAAGCGCGCGCGCAGGAAGCGCCGCCGCTCGCGGGCGTCCGCGAGCTCGCCGTACACGTAGGCGAGGATGAAGCCGGAGAGCACGAAGAAGAACGACACCGCCTGATCGAAGAGGAACGGGAGCCCGAACTCCCTCGGGATCCCGAACGAGCCGCGCAGGTGGTGCACGACGATCGCCGCCGCGGCGAAGAAGCGCAGCGACGTCAGCGGCGCGAGCTTCGCAGCCGGTCCCGCCACGCGGGCTACTCCGCGCTGCGCCACTGCGGCAGCGCGACGCCGTCCGCGACGGTTTCGAAGCACGCCTCGACGCGCATCCCGATCCGCACGCGCGCGGGCGCGACGCCGGGCAAGTTCCCGACCACGCGCAGCCGCGGGTCCTCGTCGAGCTCCACCAGCACGACCGCGAAGGGCACGCGCTCCGCGAAGGCGGGCAACACGGGGCCGTGGACGACGACGAAGCTCCACACCGTGCCGCGCCCCGACGCGCGCTCCCAGCGCGACGCGAGCGAGCCGCAGCGCGGGCAGCCCGGCCGCGGCGGGAAGCGCCACGCGTCGCAGCCGTCGCAGCGCTGGAGCGCGAGCTCGCCGCGCGCCGCCGCCTCCCAGTACGGCGCGGTGTCGGCGTCGGGGAGCGGCAGCGGCCGCTCCGCGCCGGACGCGCTCACGCCGCCGCCAGCAGCAGCGCGCTGGTCGGAACGCCGGCGCCGCTCGTGACGAGACACAATTCGGCGTCGGCCACCTGAGACGACGACGCGCCGCGCAGCTGGCGCACGCCCTCGGCGACGAGGTTCATGCCGTGCAGGTACGCCTCGGAGAGTCCGCCGCCGCTGGTGTTCACCGGCAGCGCGCCGTCGGGCCACTCGATGCGGCCGCCCTCGCAGAACGGCCCGCCCTCCCCGGCCGCGCAGAAGCCGTACTCCTCGAGCGAGAACACCACGAGCGGCGTGAAGACGTCGTAAATCTGCGCGACGTCCACGTCGCCCGGCGCGACGCCCGCCGCCGCGAACAGATCGCGCGCGGCCCAGGTGGACGGCGTCGCGAGCGGGCGCGGCGCGTGGTAGCTCGTCATCACGTAGTGCTCGGGGCCGGTGCCCTGCGCCGCCGCGAGCACCAGGGCCGGCCGCTGCGCGAGGTCGCGCGCGCGCTCGCGCGACGTCACCACCACCGCGACGCCGCCGTCGGTCTCGAGGCAGCAGTCGAGCTTGCGCAGCGGCTCGCACACGAAGCGCGACGCGCGGTGGTCGGCGAGCGTGATCGGCTCGCGCATCAGCGCGTGCGGATTGCGCGACGCGTGCTTGCGACACGCGACCGCCACCGCGCCGAAGTGCTCGGCCGTCGTGCCGTACTCGTGCATGTGCCGGCGCGCCAGCAGCGCGATCTGGTCCACCGGGCGCACGATCCCGTACGGCACGCTGAACTGCGCGTCGCCGCCGACGCGGCCGCCCGTCGCGGCCCACGGCCGTCCGCCCGAGCCGCGGTGCCGCGCGCGCCAGCACACCACCACCGACGCGCGGCCGGTCGCGATCGCCATCGCCGCCAGCCCGACCGCCGCGCAGCCGCCGCCTCCGCCGTAGCCCGTTTCGGCGAAGAAGCGCAGGTTCGGGATGCCGAGATTGCGCGCGACCTCGACCTCGCTCGTCGTCTCGAGGTCGAAGCGCACGAGCCCGTCGACGTCGCTGGGCGCGAGGCCGGCGTCGTCGAGCGCGGCGCGGATCGCGGCGAGCGCGGTGCGCCGCTCGGGCTGGCCGAGGTCGCGGGCGAACGCGGTGTGGCCGATGCCGACGATCGCGGCGGAGGCGCGGGACATGCGAGCGCACGCTATCGCCGCGCCCCGGCCCCGCAATCGCGGGCGGAAGGGATAAGTTGTGCTCCTGAAACTGCTGCTGGCACGGCGCGTGCGATGTGGACCGGCATGCTGCCGCACGACTCGACCGCCGCACCGCCGTTCTGTCCGAACCCCG